>SFEB01000003.1 GCA_004558105.1 Clostridiales bacterium | reverse complement strand
CTTCCTGTTGCGGATAGCCTTTTCAGAAAGCCCAACATAAGGCAAAGGTGCACCGTTCATACTATTTTCCACATCAATAAATACCGAAGAAATCCAATCAATAACACTATTAAAATATGCTTTCAATTCGTTTATATTGTCATCAAAACGATGTTTGCTCATATATTTATCAATTTCGCCTTTACTAACCCACGACAAAGCGGTGCGAAGATAATCTTGCCTTAAAACCGAGCCGCTTAAATAAGCGCTCCATTTTTGTATATTAGCATTATTACTGTTACTAAATTCTTCTTTTGCCTTTGTTATAAAAGGCCCAGAGTGTATTGCATTAGCAAGTTCTTGTTCGTTTAATGGTATACCTGCAATATTTATTGTTTCAAACCACTCTTTAATTTCGCTTTCTTCTCCCTCGCAAATATAAATAGTGAGTTTTGTTTCCCTTATTTTTTTCTTAATATCCTCGGCAAGACCACTAAAATAATGTGGTATATCGTTATTATCAGTTATAGGAAATTTATCTGTATAAAATCTACCAAAACTTGTTATACGTTGCTGTCCGTCTAATACTTCATACTTGTCTTCTGCCGTTTTTACAAAATAAATTAAACCTAATGGATATCCTTTTATTATAGAATCTATAACAGCAACATCTTTTTTACCATCTGCATAAATATAATAATCACTCCTATCGTTTTGGGATTTGCATTTTTAACAAATCTTTACAATAGGAGTATGCTTAAAAAAGGGTAGACTTATCCCTTGATTATTCACACCTTTTAATATTTAGTTTAAGAGCCAAGTTTAGTATAACACATCTTTTTATTTTTTTCAATCGCTTTTTCATGTAAAATAAAAACCCGACTTATGACAAAGTCGAGTTTTATGAAATATTCAATTTAAATCCCTAAGAGTGACGCCCTTACGGGTGCTTTCTTTTTTTATTTTTTTGCGTCTGTAAACCTGTCGGCAAAATATTCGCTGGCGTAATACCATTCCATTGCCTTGACGGCGTTGCAGATAAAAAGACTCGTGCATCGGTATAAACAAATCGAAATCTTTTCCGTCCTTGACGCCGACGAAAGTCAGCCCTCCGGCGTTTAAAGAGACTTCTCCCTCACCCGCCTCGACGACGAATCCTTTACCCGTCCTGGTCGGTACTTTCAACTTTACCTTTTCTCTTAGTTCAAAGTTTTCGTCTTCGTCTATCCTTTTTCTCACGGCGTCGCGTTGCGCTATGTTCCACTGTCCTATGTCGTCGTAATAGTGCGGAAATCCCGCGTCGTCAAACCCGTATCTGTCGTTCAGCCTGACCGTATATCCGCAGTCGCCGCATTTTATCACGTTACCCTTTGTCGTTAAAGTATACTTCTTGCCGCAATGGGGGCAAACGTAAAGTATCTTTTCCAGCCCTTCCGCAAACTTTTTACTGCGGTACCTGTAATCGGGATACTTTTTCAACCACTCGTAATCGTCGAATTTTAAATTTTCTTCCAACACGCGCTGTAACTCGTCGTTACCGACTGCCGCAAGACCGTCGCGGTCATACAATTGTTTTACTCTGACGTCAATCACGCCTTTGCGCATTTTTTTCGCCCACTTGGGCTTTACGAAATAACTTCCGTCAAAATGGCAGAGATATACGGGCAACTTCAACATTTTAAAAAACTTACCCGTACTTGCCGGCAGCCTCTGACCTCTTCCGTCGAAACTCAGCCTGACTTCGGGAAAGAAACAAAGCGTAGCGCCTTGGTCTTTCATTTTAAGCGTGTTTTTTACCGACTGCATATCTGCGACGAAAAGGCTCTTGGGAATACACCCCATCTCCCTCATAAACTTCCCCACCGTTTTGTTGAAAGTATAGTACCTGTTGGTGACGAAAGAAATCCTGACGGGATACATCACTCTTGCGCAATATATTTCGTCCATACCGGACGGGTGGTTTCCGACGATGATAAACTGCTCGGGCATGTCGTCGGGCTTTTCCACGATATTCAGTTTTGCCTTTTGTCCGAAAACCGGCCACACCACTCTCCTGATAAATGTCAGAAGTCCGCGGTTGGTCCGTTTGGGCGTGCCGTATGAGGAATACTCTTTTTTCATCTTATTTACCGATAATGTATTTAACCAACCTGTCGTCGATGTTGTCTTTATCCACAACCAACATTACGCCCGGTGAGTCAAAAAGTTTGTCGCTGACGCACCCCGTCCCCGCAAACCTGCAACCTAACATCAGATACGCTTTGACCAACGGCGGTATGTGCTTTTTAACCAGAGCGAGGTCTATTTCCTGCTTGGGTATTCTGTTAAGCGAAAAACTCGGCTCTCTCGCCTTTATGTCCAGTTCGTTTTTATCCAGCAACCGAGTGTAAAAGTACGAAACCAGATTGTCAAAGGCTTTTTCGTCCATTTTCGGCAGATAAATAATACCGAAAGTATATTTTGCGCCGTACTCCAACAAGTATCGGAATAAACCTTGCAATAAACACTTGATGACGATGCCGTCGCGATACTCTTCCTTTACGACTGCCCTTCCCAACTCAACCGCTTTTTCCGGCGAATTTTTTATCGCCGTCACGTCAAACGTCGCGTCACAGGCAAAACCGCCCGTTTTCTCCAGATGCTCTTTGTTGATGAGACGATAACTTCCCACTACCTCGTCGGTGTCCGTGTCTATCGCTATCAGGTTGTCGCAAAAGCGGTCGACGTCGTTGTAGGACTCTTCATAAGAAATATCGTCGCGATCGCGATGGAAAAGAATCAGTTCTTCGTACCTCAGACGACGCGCTTTTTCCAATTCTTCCTCCGTCTCCAGCAGTTTTACCAGTATATTGTTCTTTCTTATATTTATCTGCATTAAGTTTACTCCGTTGAATGTATTTCGATTATTTCTATATTTTAAGACGTTTGTCGTTACCTTTGAGTTTAACGACGTGAGTAGTGCGGGTATTGGCAAGTCGCGCAAGTATGCTTTCGCCGTACCTCGCTAAAATCCCGTCGGGTTCCAGATTCGTATTGACGACGGTACTCAACCCCTTTACCGCTCTTTCGTTAAGCAGACAATACAGACCTTCCAGACTGACTTTATTGTATATCGGCTCTTTACCGAGGTCGTCGATGACGAGAACTTTCACGCGGCAAAGCCCGTCCACGAGCGTATTTCCCCGTTCGTTAAGATCGTCCAGAAGCATACGGCTGAGCTCGTACGCGGTAAGATAAACCACGTTTACGCCTTTTTCCGTCAAAGCGTTTACCATGCAATCGGTCAGAAAGCTCTTACCGACACCCGTGTGCCCGCAAATGAGATAATTAACCTTTACGTCTGCGCCCGTTCCAAACTCTTCGCACCACTTTTTAGCTGATTTTATCACTTTGATATTGTCGAAATTCCGTTCATTATCGTCAAAAAAAGTGCTTTTTGCCGTAATCACCCTTTCGCCGAAAATTATTTCTTTTTCTATCCCCTCGACACAATCGCAAGCCCTTCCGTTTACTACACCCGTGTCGCCGCAAACGGAACAAAAGGGTTTAACCGAAAGGTCGCTGCGTTTGTAACCTTTCTTTGCTAAAATTCCGTCCGTAACCTTTTTCGCCGCCTCTAACTCCGATACGATTTTGTCGTCTCCGCCCTTTGCCTGAAAACGAACGAAGGCGATTTCGAGTTCTCTTTCAGCCGTATACGCCGCTTTAAACTCTTGGTCGTAATACAACTCCTCCATTCTGTCGTCCAGAGCCATTTGCGCGTCCTGACGACGTTTTTTTAACGCCGCCAACGTTTTATTCTTTAAAACAACCATTTAGTCCTCCGTCAGGTCATCGAACAATGCCTGCAACTGCTCGGAAGTATATTCCCTGTCGGTCGCAAGCAAAAACGGGTTTTTATTGCCGTTTTCTTTCGGTTTGGTATCGGTCGCCGTCGTCAGATTAAACGCTTTTGCCTTTTCGACGTCAAACACTCCGTTTTGTTTGTAATCGGCAAGCGTTTTATTGAGCGCAGCCATGGGATTGAACTCGCCCACACAACGTTCGGCGGCAAAAAGTACGACTTCAAACGGCATACCCCATCCCGTCCAGAGCCTGAAATTTTTCCTGTCGGCGGCGCAGACGTTTCTGTTAAGTCCCAATACGTCCAGCACCTGAGCGATACGCCCGTCCGCCCTTAATACGTCGTCGGTATAAGCGATTATCGCCTGTTCGCTGATACAGCCTCTTTCGGCAAAAAGTTTGATTTTGGCGTCCATTCCCTCCAACGTCTGTATGCGGCAACGGAAGCAGAACTTTGCAACGAGCAATATCGTCTCTGCCGAAAAACCCACGGCAAGCCAAGGCGCAATATACGTCTCCACCTCTTGCGTAGTATCGGCGTAGTACAACCCCAACGCTCTGTTGACGTCCCTCGCCAACTGCCTGTTTTGTTCTTTAACGACGGAATAATCGTCTATTTCTTTAACCGAAAACAGGCGAAGTTTGTAGTATTCCGTAAGCAAAGCGTCCAGCTTCGCCATACCCTGTTTTTTACAGCGTTTTGCTATTTCCTCGACCACGTCCCCGTCAAAACCGTATTCTTCCGTCCACTTCTGATAGAGCCGCCTGTCGTCTATATCGATTTTACGCTTTACGCCCAGCGCCGCCATAACGGCGCCCAACGACTCGTTGTAAAAGTTTTGAGTAGATATTTTTTCCTTTATCTTTTCGGCGTTTTTTATACCGGCTTTATCCCAATCCCTCGCTATCTTTAAAATGTAGGCGTAACCTATGTCGTCGCCCTTCATTTCTACGCAGTATTTGGCGATTTCCACCAACGCGTCGGGTTCGAAAAAACTGTTTTCGAGAAAAGAATAGTATTCGTTAAACTCGTTTACCGATATCATTCTTCCGCTCAACGCCTTCTGCATCTTTTTGTTAAAGTCTTTGTATTTGCCGGCGGATACCTTTTTGGCAACGTTTCTGCTACCCGCCCCTATGTATTCGACGCGTAAAGGATTGGTACTGCCGATAAAAACGAGACCGCATTCCTCCCAATAAAGATATGCGTCGAGAACGTCCTGTTCGGTCACCGACAAAATGCGGCACATCTGTTCGATATTATTGATATCGTCGTTTTTACCCGCAAAGCAAAGTCCCAGAAGGTAAACTTTTAACGCGGTAACGGGTGCGGAAGGCAACCATTCTTTGATAAAAGCATTATCAACGTTGGTATAACCTCCGCTGTCGTTTTCGGTGGACAACACGCACAACGCCATATCTCTACGTCTCCTTTGTAAATTTTTCTATTATCATATCGATAAAAACGCCGAAAAAACGGGCAAAAAAACGCTGTTTTTCAGCGTTTTTTTCGTTACATTTTTTCGGGCGCCGCAATACCGAGCAACTCAAGCCCCTTTTGCAACACGCTTTTAATTCCGTTTACCACGGCAAGACGCGCCTGACAAACCTTGCCTTCGTCGATAACGCGGTTGACGAGATAAAAGCGGTTAAACGCCTTAGCCAGATCCAGCAGATAGTTGGAAAGCAGAGACGGTTCGTTTTTTTCCGTAACGGCAAGGAGAATATCCCCGAACTCGTTGAGAAGTTTGACCGCCTCCCAACTTTCTTCGCCCGCCAACCCGGAAAAATCGCACTTGTCAAAGTCGAGCGCGCCCGCTTTACTCACGATACTGCAACAACGCGCATGGGTATATTGCAGATACGGAGCGGTTTCGCCGTCAAAATTCAATACGCGGTCATAGTCGAATACTATGTCTTTGATTCTGCTGTTTGCAAGAGCGGAAAAGATAACCGCGCCGACGCCCACTTGCTCCGCAACCTCCGCTTTGTCGACGAGGTCGGGGTTTTTGGCGGCGATGATTTCGCCTGCCTTTGCAACCGCCTTGTCCATAACGTCGGACAACCAGACCGCATTGCCTTTACGCGTGCTCATAGAACCGTCCGCCAGCGAAACCATACCGTACGCAACGTGTTCCAACTTGTCAGCCCAATCGAACCCCGCCAGCTCCAATACTTTAAAAAACTGCTTGAAGTGCAGGTTTTGCTGATAAGCAACGACGTACAGGCATTTGTCAAAGTTATAAGTATCGTGACGGTATTTTGCCGCGGCAAGGTCACGGGTTGCGTACAGCGTCGCCCCGTCCGCCTTAACCAACAGACATGGAGGCATATTATATTTTTCCAGATTGACTATTTTTGCTCCGTCGGATATTTCCGTCAGACCTTTTTCGTCCAGCAAGTCGAGGATAGGCTGCATTTTGTCGTTATAAAAACTCTCGCCGTTCCAACTGTCAAACTCGACGTGCAGGCGTTTGTAAACTCCCTTGACCTCGTTTAGGGTAATTGCCTTGAAGTATTCGAAAAGTTGCATGGCGGTTTCGTCGCCCTTTTCTATCTTCGCAAACCACTCGCGCGCCTGTCTGGTCAAATCGGGGTTGTTTTCCTCCTCCTGATGGAAGCGGACATAAATCTCCTGCAAAGCGCGTACTCCGCCCTTGTCGATTTTTTCTTTATCTCCCCAAAGTTTGTAGGCAACGATGAGTTTGCCGAACTGCGTACCCCAATCGCCCAGGTGGTTGATACCCACCACGTGATAACCGAGCGCCTTGTAAGTCTTATACAACGCGCTTCCTATCGCCGTAGTGCCGAGGTGACCTATGTGGAAAGGTTTTGCAATGTTTATACTGCTGTAATCGATACAAACGGTTTTTCCCTCTCCGACTTTGTCGTCAAAAAGTTGTCCGTCGATAACGGCAGACAAAACCTCCTTTTCCACTCGGATACGGTCGAGAAAAAGATTGAGATATCCGTTGACCGCAACAGCACGCGAGACGATACCGTCTTTGGACGTCTCCTCGGCGAGGCGTTCCGCTATTTTTTGGGGCGGCAAACCGAGAACTTTTGCAAATTTAAAACACGGCAAGGCGTAATCGGCGTTAACACCGTCGCTTTTTTTAAGCAAAGCGTACAACTCCTGCTCCGAAACTCCGTCGATGCGAATATTTTTAACTAACAGGGATTTAATGTCCATAAAAAGGCTCCGTTTTTTAAGCTTAGATACTAAGTATAACCTACTAACTCTTTTTTGTCAAACACAAGGGCGATATTTAAAGGCACAAATCCCATGATTTTGTGACCTTTTTCGCCTTTTTTATTGCAAAAGCCGCACAAAAAAGGTATAATCGGAACAGGTGAACTAGAATGAACGAAAAACTCGTCGAAGCCGACTACCGCAGCATCGTCGGCGATTTGAAAAAAACGGGCGAAAAAGTAGATTTATCTCAAATACTTCTCGCCAAAGAAAACAGGCAGGCATTTCAGCGGCGCCTGCTTGCCACCTTCAACTCCCCATTGGTTTGTCTGACTGTCAACTATCCCGGTTCGATAAAAAGCAACTTTTATACCAAAATCATTTTCGCAGAGGGCTTAAAATCGATAGTTAACGACGTGAACTCGCTTTTTAAAGTCGTTAACTTGTATTTTACCGGAGAGGAAGGGTACTTAATCGCAGAAGGAAACGCACGGGAACTCAAACGGTTATTGTCGGAAACGGAAGAAACGCATCCGCTGGGGAGGTTTATGGATATCGACGTATTAGACGACAAAGGAAAACAGATTTCCAGAGAAAACATAGGTCTTTCGCCGCGAAAATGCCTGCTGTGCGAAAAAACGGCAAGAGAGTGCTACGTACTGCGAAATCATTCGTCAGACGAGCTGAAAGCGTTTATCGACGGCAAAGTAGAGGAGTTTTTGAAAAAAAAGTATGGAAATTAACGGTTTTGACAAACTGATAGCGCTTAAAGCGCAAAACGCACTGCGTGAAGAACTTAATACTTCCGTCAAATTCGGACTGGTTTGCCCCTCTCACAACGGCAGTCACTCCGACCTTGACTTTGCTCTGATGAACGCAAGCATAGACGCACTCGGGGACGGTTTTGCGACCTCGCTTTGGCAAGATCGGCAGGACTGAAAACGGAAAAAGACATGTTCGCGGCAACCGACGGCAGAAACACTCATAAAGGCGCAATATTTTGCCTGGGACTGTTTTGCGTCGCGGTCGGCCGCCAGAAAGAACGGGGCGAAAGTTTCGACGCCGCCGGATGCGGTGATTTTATTGCAAAAACGTGCGCGGGAATGTGCAAAAGGGAACTCGAAAACGTAAAACATCCCTTTACTCACGGTGAAAAAGTTTTTGCACGCTACGGGGCATCGGGCGCGCGAGGTCTGGCAGAAAACGGATTTGACGTCGTAATAAAAGACTTTTTGCCCACTGCCGAAAAGGTTTTTAATGAAGCGACAGACTTTGACGCGGCAAAAACCAGACTACTGGCTTATATCGTATCCAAAACCGACGACGTCAACGTCCTCTACCGCGCCGACGCCAATACTTTGAAATCCGCGCAAACCCTATGCGGAGACCTTTACCGGAACTTTGATATGCAAAAGGCCAAACAAACCGAAAAATGGTTTATCGAAAAAAACGTCAGTTGCGGCGGAAGTGCCGACTTACTGAGCCTGACTTTATTCTTAATCGATTTAAAAAACAGTAACGCGTTATAAAAAAATTCCGCTCGTCTGAGCGGAATTTTTATTGTTGACAATATTATTATTTTGCGGCTTTTACTGCTGCTTTGGTTCCGAAATAAATCATTTTGCCGGACTTTTTGCATACCCAATCGCTGTCTTCTTCGTCGCCTTTTTCTTTATCGGCTTCTTTCTGCATGTCTTCCCATGCTTCCGACGCCGCTTTTGCAGACGTGTAATAATAAATCGTTACGTGTTCGGCTTTATCGTTTTCGATTTTCGTGCCCGAAACTATGCAGTCGACGTCTTTGTTCAGATTGATTTCCAAACCGCCCACGCTTACGTTCGGCGAAACTTTCGTTACGGCGTAACCGTTATCTTCCAAGGCTTTTTTCGCTTTGTCGGGATCGGAGTTGGGAGCACAAGCCACCAGAAGAGCAACACACATAATAACCGCAATACTGAGCGCAATAATTTTTCCAAATTTTTTCATAAACTTCCTCCTTAAAAAAATTGGTAACCTCATTATACTCTTACGGCCTCTTTAAGTCAACCGTTTTTCTTACACTATTTTCCACCTTTACAGCTGTCCGACCAACCGTCGTCGAAACCTCAAATATTTTTCGTTTCCGCACACACACGCTCAAAAACCGAAAAATTATTTTTTCTTTACTCGTTTTGAATTGCTTTTCTTGTACGTTTGTGATAAACTGTGATTGAAAAATAAAGGGCTGAACGCCCGAAAAAAAACAGGAGAAAATTATGGATTTGAAGGAAAGAACCAGAGAAATCCGTCGCCTGACCATGCAGTGCATAGCCAGTATAGGCGTGGGTCACGTCGGCGGATGTATGTCTATCGCAGAAGCCTTGTCGGTCTTGTACTCCAAGCACATGCGCATCGACCCCTCCTACCCCAAAAAAGAAGGAAGGGACAGATTCGTTCTGTCTAAGGGGCATGCGGGTCCCGCATTGTACGCCACGTTGGCTTCCTTTGGTTATTTTGACAAAGAAATGCTTAACACTCTCAACAGACTGGGGACGAAACTTCCCAGCCACTGCAACTGCCAACTTACGCCGGGCGTGGATATGACGGCTGGCAGTCTCGGTCAGGGCATAAGCTGCGCCGTCGGTCTCGCTCTCGGCAGTAAACTCGCAAAAGACGACGCACGGGTATACGTTATCGTAGGCGACGGCGAACAACAGGAAGGACAAGTCTGGGAAGCGGCAATGTTTGCCTCGGCAAAAAACCTCGATAACCTCACCGTCCTGGTCGACAACAATAAAATGCAGATAGACGGCCTCACCAAAGACGTCTGCAACGTAGAAAGCATCGCCGACAAATGGAGCGCGTTCGGTTTTGACGTTCAACAGGTAAACGGTCACGACGAGGATGCCATAGACGCCGCTCTCACCAAAGCGAAAACGGTCGTCGGCAAACCGACGTGTATCGTTCTCGATACGATAAAAGGTCACGGCGTTTCCATCTTCGAAGCAATGGGCCCCGACTGCCACAGTTGCAACGTCAGCGCGGAACAACTCGAAATCGCATTGAAGGAATTGGAGGGTTAATATGGAAGTAAGAAAAGCGTTTGCAAACACTTTGCAATCTTTAATGGAAAAAAATCCCAAAATCGTCATGCTTGACGCCGACCTCGCAAAAGCGGGCGGAACCTTCTCTTTGCGTAAAGTTTTCCCCGACAGAGCAATCGACTGCGGTATCGCCGAATGCAATATGGTAAGCATCGCCGCCGGTTTGTCGGCATACGGGTATATACCTTTTGTTTCCACTTTTGCCCCGTTCGTCGCAAGACGCGCTTTTGACCAGATTGCGGTTTCCGTCGCTTACGGCGGTCAGAACGTAAAAATCATCGGCACGGACCCCGGCATATCCGCTCAGCTCAACGGCGGTACGCACATGTCTTTTGAAGACGTTGCAGCAATGCGCGCAATCCAGAATATGGTGGTCTTCGAACCCGTGGACGCAATCCAAATGGCGCAGGCGGTAGAACAAATCGTCAATTACAACGGCCCCGTGTACGTAAGAATGTACCGCAAGGATACGCCCGACGTATTTACCGCGCCGGACTATAAGTTCGATTTGTTTAAAGCCGATAAAATCAAAGACGGCAAGGATATAAGTATTTTTGTCAGCGGTTTATCCACAGTCGACGTCATCGCCGCAGGCGAAGAATTGGCAAAAGAAGGTATCGACGCCGAAATTATCAATATCCACACCGTTAAGCCTATCGACAAAGAAGCCGTCATCGCTTCCGCAAAAAAGACGGGCAGAGTTTTAACGGTAGAAAACCATAACAAGTTCGGCGGTCTGTACAGCGCAGTAAGCGAAGTACTGTCCGAAGAACTGCCCACTCCCATGCAATACGTCGCTATCGAGGATAAAATCGGCGTAGTCGGTAAACTGGGCGAACTTAAAGAATATTACGGTCTGACGGTAAAAGATATCGTCGCCAAAGCAAAAAAACTGTTTAAATAAGACAATATTGTTTTTCAAAAACATACGCACCCGTCTTCGCTAAAAAGACGGGTGCGTTTTATTTTTACTTTACCTGTACTTTATCTCTAATCCTTTTTCAGCGGAACCGCTTTGGGATTGAAGTAATAGTCCACACGGTCGTTGTCGCAGAATACGGGAGGATAAAGGTTGTCTTCGGGATTTATTCCCGCAAGACGGCAAACTGCCTGATGCGCGGCAATCATCAGTTTTTCCACCGCCTCTGCCTTGGGCAAACTTTCGTCGGGGAAAATCGGCTCGCCTATCGTCACGTTGACTAACGGACGCTTGTGAAACAACTTTTGCAATCCCTTTGGCTGACGATAACTGAAACCGATGGGCAACACGGGTTTTGCGGTACGGACGGCGTAGGTCATTGCACCCTTTTTAAAAGGACGAATGGGCGCGTAGTACTCCCACATACTGCCTTCGGCGTAAAAATGCACCCAGTTACCCTCGTTTAAAAGTTCTTCAAACGCGCGCGAAAAAGCCATCAACGCCTTTCGGTCGTTTTTGGGGACGGGAATACCGCCGACCATACGGATAAAATTCTTGTTTTCTCCGCGACAGTTGACGTCCCAGGAAGGGTGATAAGGATTGAAAGGACGAATGGCGTACATCAGACACAAATAATCCCACATCAGCACGTGATTTGAAACCGACATAACTCCTTTTTTCAATACTTCCTTGTGCTTTTTTAAATTTTCGCGACCGTAAACCCTTAATCCGTACCTTATTTTTGCCGCTAAAAAACCAATCGTGCACACGCCTACCCTCGTAAGCCTTTTTTTGAACAAAAACTTCTTGCTTTTGTCCACGTAGGGATAGTTTTCGTCAAACACCGTTCCGTCGTCCTTTTTGACGACGAGATAATGCTGGTCGGTCTTGGCAGGATACGGGAACTCCGTACTCTTCGGATCAAAATATTCTTTCGGTTTTTTCATATCCTTAGTATAACAAACGACGTTCGTTATTGCAACGGTTTTTAATAAAAAAGTCTACAAATGTAGATTTTTATCAATAAAATATCCTGTTTTCCTTTTCAATTAAAATTTTTAAGATATAAAATTTTTGAAAATTTAGATTTTTTTATTGACAAAATTTTATAAATGATATATAATCCTTATTGATAATAAATATCAATAAAGGGACTTTATGAAACGAAATACGGTACAATGCACCTTGGTGCTTAACGCGGTCAACGAACTGAAAAATCACCCCACTGCGGACGAGGTTTACAATCTGATTGCAAAAGAGCACCCCTCCGTCAGCAGGGCGACGGTATATCGCAACCTGAACAAGCTGGCGGAAGAAGGACAACTGGCGAGACGGGTGATTCCCGGCGGAGCGGACAGGTTTGATTATCGGACCGACGACCATTATCATGTACGATGTTTAAAATGCGACAGAGTTTCTGACGTCGACATGAAGCACCTGGGAGACCTTGAAAAACAAATAAACGACGCGCATGGGTTTGAGATTAACGGTCATGACGTCGTATTTACGGGGATATGCCCCGATTGCAAAAACTAACGGGCTATGTGCTCGTAAAAAAATAGAAAAACGGAGAATTTGATTATGGAAAAGAAAAATCCTTATGCAGGAACAAAAACGGAAAAAAATCTTTGGGAAGCTTTTGCCGGAGAATCCCAGGCAAGAAACAAGTACACCTATTTTGCATCGGTAGCAAAAAAAGCGGGTTATGAACAAATAGCGGCGCTTTTCCTCCAGACGGCGGAAAACGAAAAAGAACACGCAAAACTTTGGTTTAAAGCTTTGGGCGAAATCGGCGACACGGCGGAAAACCTTTTGCACGCGGCCGAAGGCGAGAACGCAGAGTGGACGGACATGTACGAGCGCATGGCAAAGGACGCCGACGAAGAAGGTTTCCATGCCTTAGCCGCTCAATTCCGTGGCGTAGCCGCCATCGAAAAATCGCACGAAGACCGTTATCGCGCTCTTCTCAACAACGTTGAGACCAAAGCCGTGTTTGAAAAAAGCGGCGTAACTATCTGGGAATGCCGCAACTGCGGTCATATCGTGGTCGGAACCTCCGCACCGCTCGTCTGCCCCGTCTGCAAGCACCCTCAGGCGTATTTCGAAGTAAGAAAAGAAAACTATTAATAATCAGTATCGACGACAATCAAAAAGCGCTTACCGAAACGGTAAGCGCTTTTAATTATTAAATATTAAAACCTATTCGGCATGACTGTCGGTAGACGCAACGTCCTTCTCTTCTTCAAAAGAACCCAAAGTGAGTTTGGACAATAACTGTCCTTTTTTCTTTTGCAGAAAATAAGATACAACGATAAGCACTACAAACCCGACGAGGGTTGCCAGCCACCCCACCCAGATATTGTTTGTTAAACCGCCCGCCAAAAATCCCACGAAGGCGACGACGGCGTTAAGGAGCGCGACGGGCAATTGAGCCTTGACGTAGTCCATGTGATCGCATTGAGCGGTTGCCGCGGACAGAATAGTCGCGTCGGATATGGGTGAAACCTGATCGCCGAACACAGCGCCGGACAAAACCGCCGAAACGGTAAGTATCTGCAACTGCGAACCGATTTCCGTCGTAAACATCGGGATAACCAGCGGAACGATGATACCGAACGTACCCCAACTCGAACCGGTTGCAAAGGACGTTCCCATTGCGATAAGGAACATAATGGCAGGTAACAACACCTTTGCGTCGCCCATTGCCGAAGCTATGGACGAAACGAACGTACCGACGTCGAGTTCCGAACAGATATCCGCCAACGTCCAAGCGAGAATAAGAATCATAAAGACGTCGCAAATGGATTTAAAGCCGTCGCCGAAACTCTTGTTGCACTCGGCAAAAGTAAGAACTTTGCGAGGAATATACAATATCATCGTAAAGATAACGGCAAGAGTAGAGCCGCATGCCAACGATATCGAGGCAAGCATGTCTCCGTACCTGGCGTTAAAGAAGAACATAAAGCCGATGGAAAAAACAATCATCGCCAGAATAGGCAACACCAAATCGATGATTTTGCCGCGAGGATTGACGGCGTAGTTTTCTTCCGACGCAAAAGTCGGTTGCTTACCGCAAGTGACGTCGCCCGTCTCTATTGCTGTTTTTTCACGTTTTCTTATAGTGAAAAAGTCCATACCGAGCACGGAAGTCACTACGATAAAGATAATGGTCAGTATCGGATAAAAGTTGCAAGCCACCGACTCAAGATACAAGGTAAAAGCGTTTGCGGTCGAACCTTCGGGCAAACCGTTGTTTATCGTACTTGCAATAGCACTCGCCCAACTCGAAATAGGAATGAGAATACACACGGACACCGACAACGAACCGATAATAAAAGCAAGTTTAACACGGCTTATGCGATATTTGTCGGTTATCGGACGCATTACGCTGCCCGTTGCGAGGCGGTTGAAGTAATCGTCCATAAACATCAATACGCCGAAACCGGTCGTTACGCCCAATATTCCTTTTCGGGATCTGACCTTTTTTGAAAACCAATTTCCCATCGCCTGCGTGCCGCCGGCTTTGTTCATAAGCACGACGAGTATACCCAGCATCAGTATAAAGATGAGGATTGCTCCGTGTTCAAAATTGTAAACACCGTCACCGCTACCCGACAGGGTATTCGCCATTATTTTAAAGAGCCGTTCGAAGGCAATGAGGGGATTGCCGCCGGCGAGCATCATAGCACCCGTAAATACACCAACGAACAACGCTACGTAAACTTGTTTGAACGCAAGCGCAATGATAATGGTGACTAATGCGGGGACTATCGCCCAAAAGGTTCCTTCCATAAAAACTTTCTATTCTCCTTCTTTTTTGTTTTTTCTGTCCGATCGGCCGACAAACCGGATACCGATTTGCAAAAAAACCGACAGGTAGTAGTTTAGCAGATAAACGTCAAGTTGTCAATCGTCAAAATAATATTATCAAAATATGTTGTTCGGTTTACGAGAGTTTTTTTCCGACAAAAAAGGTTTATCGGAATTTCCGCAAAAATAACGTCGCTTTTT
Source organism: Clostridiales bacterium (assembly GCA_004558105.1). GTDB lineage: Bacteria > Bacillota > Clostridia > Christensenellales > CAG-314 > SFEB01. The sequence continues at coordinate 38,693 of SFEB01000003.1, read as the reverse complement.
TAAAAACACGCCGATATATATCCATATTGAGTTTGATGTAAAAATATCGGATACGCCATTATAAATTATGCATTGCGCCGATTAGTGGTCACGTCGGAGAAAAACGGCAACCGATACTGCGTTTTGTTTTTCGTAAATATGCAAATTATTTTTTAATTTTTTGAAAAACTTGGTTGTTTTTACTTGACAACATTAAAACAAAATGATAACATATTCAAGCATTAGACTTATTTATCGCAGGGTAGAGCAGCTGGCAGCTCGTCGGGCTCATAACCCGGAGGTCGTAGGTTCAAATCCTATCCCTGCAACCATTTTTGGCGGCGTAGCTTAGTTGGTTATAGCGGCCGGTTCATACCCGGCAGGTCGTTGGTTCGAATCCGACCGCCGCTACCAAACTACCTTTGCTTGCCGCACGCAAACAAAAGTAAGGCCCCATGGTCTAATGGTTAGGACACCACCCTTTCACGGTGGCAATAGGGGTTCGAATCCCCTTGGGGTCACCATCTGCTAACAAATCCGAACACCCTTGTTCGGATTTGTTTTTTATAAACTCTCCGAGTTCGGAACTCTCTATATCTTCAAATGTAATTCTTTCTTCGCCGTCCTTATAGTTGCAAGTGATTATCGCATAATCATCAAAGAGATAAATAGTGTTTACAAAACCGTCAATTAAAGTTTGTTTTCCTTTCTGCGTGGACAAATCTAACTTTCTGAATTTCGTCAAGCCGAAGTGTATCTGTTCTCTTGTGAGAATAGGTCTTTTTATTTGTTCGTGCGCTATTTCTATCTCTAATTCTTTCTTGCGGTTTTCCAAATCTGAGAGCCGTTTTTTCGTACTTTCGAGAACGATACCTTGCTGTATAGCGTTCAACATGTTTTCGATACCGCTTTCCACGTCGGCTAATTGCTGTTGAAGTGCGGGCAAAATCGTACTGCTTTGCATTTGCAAATCATAGAGTTTGTAAGACAACTGTTCCATTAAATCGTCGTCCATAATCTTTTCCACGACTGCTTTAATAACAGCGTTTTCGATTAAATCTTTGTTTATCGCTTTTTTGTCGCAGGTGTGCGTTTTCTTTGCGTTAGCGCACTTGTAGTAATGGTAAACCGTGCCTTTCTTGCCCGTGCCGCTGTCGCCAAGCATCATAGCCTTGCACTTGCCGCAGAATAAATGAGTAGTCAAAAGATACTCATCTTCCGCTTTATGAATAGCGGGCGCACGTGTGTTTACGGCGATACGCTTTTGCACTTTCTCGAATAAGTCTTTATCGATTATGGCAGGAATACCGTTTTCGATAACTATTTCTTTGAAACGATATTCGCCTATGTACTTGCGGTTGGAGAGCATACGCCGCACGTTATTATAACCGAGCGGTTTTGTGTACGGTTTCTTGCCGGGCTTCTTTTTCATACGCACGGTCATACCTACGCCGCGAGCATTCATGTCGGCAATAATTGTTTTAATCATTTCGCCGTCGGCAAACCTTTGAAATATCTCACGCACAAACGGGGCTTTGCTTTCATCTATCTGTAAATGCTGTTCGTCATCAAGATAATATCCGAGCGGAGTGATACCGCCATTTGACATAGCCTTTAACGCATTGTCTGTCATTCCGCGAGTTACCTTTTCGGCAAGCTCGACGGAGTAGTATTCTGCATAGCCCTCCAAGACCGATTCCAAGATAATACCTTCAGCACCTTCGGATATACTTTCCTTTGCGGACACTACGCGAACACCGTTCTTTTTTAATACATTTTTGTAGTATGCACTGTCAAAACGGTTACGGGCGAAACGATCTAACTTCCAAACGATAATTACGTCGAAGATACGCTTTGCGCTGTCTTTTATCATCTTCTGAAAGTTTGGACGATTGTCCGTCTTCGCCGATAAAGCGCGGTCAATATAACTGCCAACCACTTGAATATCGTTGTACTCGGCATACTGCATACAGTCGCGCAACTGTCCTTCGATACTTTCTTCTCTTTGGTTGTCGCTCGAATACAAGCCTACTTTGAAACCGAAGAAGGACAAAGAGAGTTTGCGGCGTGGCAAGCCGAAAGGCGACAATCACAACTGAATAAAAAACTTAATAACAAAGTATCCCGTTAAATCGTATAGGGATAGCCGTTGAAAAAGACGGAACACGGAAACCGCCGAAGTTGAGCGGTATATAAATGATAGAGTTACATAAACATAATGTAGAAAGGTTGCGCCGAATATCATAAACCTAAACAACGGCATAAAGGGCTTACATTATACTCGTAAGCCCTTTATTTCTTTTTTAAAACAATCACATTTAAAGAAATTGTTATTTTGTCTAAACTTAAACACGCAATATTATCAATATTGTTATGACTAGTCATAGGAGTCATATAGAATAAATGCTGTAACGATGTTTTGCTTAACGTTTTCTCAGTTTCAATTCGTTTAGTGGAAACAATTGAATAATGCTCAGTCAAATTTTCTAATACTTCGTCCTCTTTTTGATATTCTTTTAGCCCTAAAGAATTTCTTAGTTCTTTTAAGTATTCACTCGTTGGAACTATTTTTATTATAAGTCCATTATCCTTTAATACTCTACTAACTTCTTTCGAGTTTATGGGTGATAAAAAATTCAAAACTATATCAAATACATTATCTGTAAAAGGTAAATTATATAAATCACAGCAAATAGGTAAAATATCGTTAGCTAAATAATCTGTTGCCAAACTTATTGCATCATATGACAAATCTATACCAATCGAAGAATGTGTTTGATTGCCTTTAATTTTTTTTAAATGGGAACATTCGCCAGCCCCTAAATCAAGAATCTGAATGTTATTTCCAACATCAAAAATAATATCTTTAATGTATTCATGAACTTCCAAATAAAATTCTTCATTAATAAATAATCTGCGGTTTATAAATAAATTCTTAGTGTAAATTTCGTCAATTTTTTTTTGATATTTTTTGTGTAGCAAAACAACTCCCTTTTTAGAAATATCAAAAAGATGATGATGCTCACACATCAAACTATTTTCTTGAAGACATAATTGGGATTCACATATAGGGCATCTAAACAAATGTATGTTTTTTATCAATAGATTTTTGATTAATTCTTTTTTGCCTTGCATTCTTTTCCCTCAAACAAGATTGTTTAGTAATATTTCTAATGTATACTTATTAAATTGGCAATTAATCCGATAATTTATCGTCCGTTTTATCGGTTTGTTTTTTGTACCTTTTCAGTAACTCTTTATCGTCGGCCGTTACCCTGTAACTGTCGCGGCACTTTGAAATCGCTTTGTTCTGAACGAATTTATTCAATTCTCCGGATTGAATTAATTTTAAGGTTTTGTCGCGTTGTCTGACGAAACATTCCGACACCAACCATGCGTTTGCCATGTTGACGTAGTAATGAGTTTCCGCCGAAAGCGATCTGCATGTTTCCAACACCCCGTCTATATACTTTTCGTTGACCGTTTTAAGCATTATTACCAGACCGATACGCCGCCCGAAGGGATTTTCCGACTTGGTTAACTCACGGGCAAAGGCGAAAAACTCGTCCCCGTTACCCTTCGTTATATTAAATTTCAGACAATCGCAACCGCCCCAGCAATCCACCAGCTTTATATACTCGTTAAGATAGCGTTTTAACGTTGAAAAATCCTTTATTCTCGCTATAAGCTTTCCGACTATAACGAGACAGGTGTAGTTGTCTGTAATCCAAAGGTCTATAAACGACGTATAGTTACCTTTTGCTATTTCCCTGACGATTTTTTCGACGTCGGGCGACGGAACACCGATACACGGGTACTTCGTATTCATTATTTTTTGCTCGAAAGCGGCTTTTTCTCCGCCCCCGCCCAGCGAATTTACGTACGTTACAAACTCCGCCCTGTCGTCGTCACGCCACAAAGCCCTGTTTAATTGATATCCATTGTCTGTTTTTTCCATGATTTTCAAAAGACGCCTCCCCCGCACACGTTTTTACTCTTCTTCTGCCGCTTCTACTCTTCGTCGACGGAGAAAAAAGAATCCACTATCTCACGGGCGGAGTCAAGGTACTCGTACGGAACGAAAAACCTTATCCGCTCGTTTCTCGGCAGATACATCGCCATCGCACTGCCTATCGTATTAGCAGTCCAGAAGGGAATACCGTTTTGCCTGAGCATATCGGATAACGCTTCACTCCATATCGTGTCTTTTTCGGTAAGAAAACATTCGTCTACCGCCGTAGCCTCCCGACCGTCGGTATTTCCGCAACGCGGACATGCGTCGTCGTAAACGGTCTTGCACCTGTTACAATACTTTGCCATAACCTACCTCCCAACCTTAAATGCGGTTTTCCCGAAAAAAATTATACCATGCGCGCCATTTCTTTTCAAGCGTTTTAAAAAAATTAAATTTTTTGGACTTTTTTCTCTCAATCGGTTGCTTTTTTTAAAATTTATGGTATACTATTTTAGCATCGATGAAAACTTTGGGAGTATAGCTCAGTTGGGAGAGCACTTGCCTTACAAGCAAGGGGTCACAGGTTCGAGCCCTGTTGTTCCCACCAGTTACTTAAAAAGGTCTTGTCCGTTACGGACAGGGCCTTTTTTGTTCTTTCTTTTCGCCAACTATTGCATTTAAACGTGTAAATATGGTAAAATGAAAAAAAGTTTTCGGAGCGAAAACTCCTAAAAAACCCTATTTATGCAGTAACGAGATTTTAGCCACAACCTCACAACCTACCAAGGAAGGAGTACAATCATGCTGGAAATCAAAAATTTAACCAAAGTTTACAAAACCAAAGGCGGCGTGGCAGTGCGCGCGCTTGACGACGTAACCTTGTCCTTTCCGGAGTACGGAATGGTTTTTCTTCTGGGCAAAAGCGGTTCGGGAAAATCTACCCTGCTCAACGTGGCTGGCGGTCTGGACGCTCCTGACAGCGGCGAAATTATCGTCAAGGGCAAAAGCAGTAAAAAGTTTTCAGCCGCCGACTTTGACAGTTATCGCAACACTTACGTGGGCTTTATCTTTCAGGAATACAATATCCTTAACGAATTCAACGTAGAACAGAACGTAGCCCTCGCTTTTCAGTTGCAAGGGAAAAAGAGCGATAAAGAATCGGTTGACGCCCTGCTTAAAGAAGTTGACCTTAACGGACTGGGAAAACGGAAACCCAACACTCTTTCCGGCGGTCAGAAACAAAGAGTTGCCATAGCCCGCGCCCTTATAAAACAACCCGAAATACTGATGGCGGACGAACCGACGGGCGCGCTGGACTCCGCCACCGGCAAGCAGGTTTTAGACACTCTTAAAAAACTTTCAAAAACCAAACTCGTCATAGTCGTTTCTCACGACCGCGAGTTTGCCGAGACGTACGGCGACAGAATCATAGAACTTGCCGACGGCAAGGTGATTTCCGACGAAACGAAAAATTACGACAGCGCAAGCAACGTTACGGAGAACGTCAGCGAAATAGGCAACGACACTTTGCGCATAGCCGACGCGTCAAAAATCACCGAAAAAGATATGGAATATATTTTTTCCCGCATCAAAAGCAACAAAGGCGAATTAATCATCGCAAGCGGCGAGCGGGACGTTGCCAACGTAAAAAAAGCCTGCAAAATCACCGACGATGGTCAAAAAGAATACTTTGCCGAAACGAAACCCGAACAGGTCAATAAAAAAGTTTACGAAAAGGACGAAACCAAGTTTATTAAATCCCGTCTGCCTGCCGGCCGCGCGCTTAAAATGGGCGCAAGCGGACTTAAAGTCAAACCGGGAAGACTCGTTCTGACCGTCTTACTTTCAATTATCGCTTTCACTATGTTCGGCATTCTCTCCACAATGATGATGTACGACCCGTACTACACCGTGGCGTCGGCGCTTAAAACTTCTCCTTACGAAGCAATAGTACTCGGAAAAAAGTACGAAGTTACGAATAAAAGTTACCGATACAACAAAAACACCGGCGAAAAAGACGACTATTACGAATACACTTACGACATGAATACCGTTTTCGGAGCGTCGGAATTAACCCGACTTAACCAAAACGACGTCAAACTTAACTTTGCCGGCGTATTCGACTACGGCAACTACCGCATCAATTACGGCAATAATTTCGGAAACGTACAGAACGAATATTACGGCGCGGTAACTTCTTTTCTCGGTTTCAGCGATTGCGGAAAGGACTATATGGCGAAAAACGGATTCGGTCTTCTTGCCGGCGATTACCCTGCAAAAAAAGACGAAATCGCAGTATCGAGTTACGTTTACGGTCAGTTTAAAACCTTCGGATATATGGCAAATACGTCTGAAGTCATCTCGGAACCGCAGAATTTAATAGGCAAAACCCTTCGCATATCTTCCTATGAATCCGGTGAAAAAGTAGAGTTGAAAATAACGGGCGTTTACGATATTGCCGTCCCTGAAAAATACAACGTACTCGCCGGCGACACGTCGGGTATCGAAAGAAGAACGCTTCAGGAGCTGAAAACGGAATTTGAAGAAATTATCTCTTACGGCTTTTCCTCCGTCTGCTTCGTGTCGGACGAATTTTACGACGCCTACGTCGACGTTCTCGAACAACCCGTGTACGAATACGTCCAACCCTTGTACGGTTACGGCATACAATTCTTTCCTTTTGCCATCGACGCAGAGGATTTAAAGGATTACGAAATATCCGAGTACTCCCAAGTGGGGTACTATACTGCGGATACGGTCAAAAACAATGCGAAAAAATTCCTGATATTCGACAATAACGGGAACAAACTCGATAACGATACCTTTACCGTCGACTACGATCGGTTTTATATCAACTTCAATTCCGTTATGGAGCAGGCGAGTTGGTTATACGAAGAATACTCTTCTTTAAACGAAACCGAAAAATCGGAATTTGCCGAGTTCATCTCCGCTTACGACAGATTGAAAAACGTAAGCAAGAATTTTAAACGTTTTTCCGCCATCGCTTCGCCGGGCAACGACGTAAAAACGATAACCGAAACCGTACTTGCCGAATGTCCCGAGCTCGGAAAACAGTACGTTTACAATATGTACGGTAACGGTTCTGCCCTTAGCTTCGGCGGAGTATATATGTCCTCGGCGGCGTACGACTCTTCTAACCTTTTCATCGTCAGCGAAAGCCTTATATCCGACTACGAAGTGGCTTCTCCTTACCACTCGGACGGTTACAGTTACAGCTGGGTAAACGAAACCTTCACCGATTACGTCGTGCCGGCGGACGCCAGATACGACCACCTGATCACCCTTACGGACAACGCTTTGGAGCAAACGGAGTTTATGCTGACGGCTTTGGTTGACCAGGGCACTTCCCGCTACATGAACAACTCGCTCTACGAATCTGCCAACGGTATCGCGGATATGGTGGACTCGATCAAAACGGTTTTCCTCATTATAGGTTGCGTTCTGGCGGTCTTCTCCGCATTGATGCTGTTTAACTTTATTTCCGTTTCGATAGCCGCAAAACGAAAAGATATCGGCATTTTGCGCGCCGTGGGCGCGCGCGGCGTGGACGTCTTTAAAATCTTCTTCTCCGAAGCGGCTATCATCACTTCGATTTGCTTTGTGGGCGCGTCGATACTGTCGGGAATCGGCTGTCTGGCTTTGAATAAGGCGTTAAGCGATACTTTTATCAAATTCTCTATCTTTAATTTCGGATTGATAAACGTCGGAATTATCTTTGCCATCGCTCTGTTCGTGTCGTTTATAGCAACGATTTTCCCCGTCATGGTCGCCGCCAAAAAGCCGCCCGTAGAATCTATACGCGCGCTGTAACCGACCGCCTCTTGCGCCTATATCCGTCACTTGACGGCGACGGAAACGCATCGATAACTTTTTGACAAAAAAAAGCATACGATACTTTGAGCAAGTTTTTACCTCGCCTGACTTTACATATCACCAAGGAGGTAAAAAATATGTGCTTTAACTTTTGTAACGATTTAAATAATTGCAGATGTCCGCGCGTTCAATGCTGCTGCATAGGTCCTCAGGGGCCTCAGGGGCCGATGGGTCCTCAGGGGCCCAGAGGTTTTACCGGTCCGCAAGGCGCAACGGGTCCACAAGGTCCGCAAGGTCCTCAGGGCGAAACGGGAGCAACGGGCGCTACCGGCGCTACGGGTGCGACAGGTGCTACGGGTGCGACAGGTGCTACGGGACCGCAAGGGCCTCAAGGGCCGCAGGGACCACAAGGTCCTCAAGGTCCGACGGGTGCAACAGGCGCTACCGGCGCAACGGGCGCTACTGGGCCACAGGGACCGCAGGGAGAGCCGGGATTAAACGACTCGCTCTACGCCGAAAGCGGAACCCAGACGGTTGCCACGGGCGCGCAGATTCCGCTTCCGATTACTCTCGTAACCGCCACTCCCGACACTACGATGTCGGTATCGGGTAATAACGTAATTATCCCTGCAGGCACTTTCCTCGTCAGTTACGGCGGCACGGGTACGCCTGTCGACGGCACGGTAATGGGCGTCGAACTCTACGTTAACGGCGTCGCTCTTACCAACAGCGAATTGACCAATTACGCAACGACTACCGTTGCGGGCAACGTAAGCAAAACTCTGTTAATCACCGAGGCGGCTGCCAGCACGCTTGCAATTCACAATCCCACGGCAAACACAGTCAATTACGACAACGCGTTTATCACGGTGTCGAGGCTGACGACCTGACCGAGGAGGTGAGTTTATTGCTCGCAGTAATATTTGAAGGTGCCGACAATCGTTTACCTTTTACCAAGGAACAGATTTTAAAAAGTTTTTGTTCGGCAGACGAAGAGTATTATCTCGTCAACATGGGTTGCACCAAAGTTCTGTTTTGCCGTCTGGGCGAAACAAAGGTCAAGGTCACCAAACAACTGACCGAACTGAATGCAAAATTCTGCATAGATAACGTCATTCTTACGGGAAGCGCGTTCGCTTTCGATCAAACCCTCGCATTAAATACCGTTGCGGTGGGTAGCGGAACCTTCGCCTACGACGTCAATTACTTGCAGTCGGGAGGCTTGCAGTTTGCAATGCCCGACGTGTCGAGATGGTATTTTACTCCGTCTCCCCTTATCACGGCTCTGGCGTGGCGGGCGGCGAAACAGTTGTGCGTAACCTACACTACGGGTACCTTCGTTTCCGCCGACAGTTTTCTGCCGACGGCGGACATGCAAACCTCTCTCGTTAACGTGGGCGTACAATTCGTAGACTCTATGAGCGCGACGGTGGGCGAGTTTGCTTATCTCAATAAAATACCCTTCGGTATCGTAAAGGGCATTGCAGGATACGTGGGCGTCACCACTGCGGAAGAATACGCCACCGCACGGGTAGCGGCTAACGAACTTTCTCTGAAGGTTGCCGCTAAAATGATTTCCGTAACCTGCCGCGACACGTCTACGTGTCCGTACTTCGTTCCGCTTACGGCGGAACAAGCCAAAAACTTTGCGTTATGCCACGGCAAAGGCACGCTTTTCGCTCTCGTCGAAGGGCAACAGGCGGTGGCGGAAGTGTTTTACCGCGTCTTTACTTTCGGTACCAAAACCATAGCCGTCATTGCCAATCCGGACGACCGTACGGCATTTTTTCTTAACCCCGCCCAAGACGCAACTTTAGCGATTACGGGCGAAACAAAACAACTTAAAACGGGTAAAACGACTACTTCTGCCTTTCTCAGCGGCGAAGCGTACAGCCTCCCCGTGGACCGACTCGATTTAACCGAAACTCCGGACATGACGGCAGAACAAAGCGCATACAACAAGTTTATGACCAACGTTTTGCATACTCTGCCGTGCTTTAAATTTATAATCGTTATGACCGTAACGGGCGCAGAGGGTAAAATTCTTTTTACACCCCGTCCGTGCAAATAGAATATACCAAAAGACAAAAAAGCACCCCTCGGGGTGCTTTTCGGCTTTATATAGTTTTATCTTACCGCCGTACTGCTAATCGGTGGCGAATAACGAAATATTCTGTTTGACAACTACATTTCTATCAGATTTCCGTCCAGAACAGACAAAACGAAAGCACGGGTGGGGACTTTTAAGTATTTTTCCACCGCCAAACGATAACTGTTAAGTTGTCGCTGATAGTGCGTTTTTATTTTTTTCGGAACACGGGTGACCTTGTAGTCCACCACGAACGCGCACCCGTCCTTTATCACCAACAAGTCGATGACGCCTTGCACCATTATCTCCTGACTGCTCCCTTCTCCAAACAAATCGCGGTAAGGCAAAGCAGACAAAAACGGCATTTCCCGATATACTTTTCCGCCTGCCGTCAACGCTTGGAATTCCGGATTGGATGTGGCTCTGAGCAACGCACCGACGTCGATTTTTTCCGCCGTTACTTCGCCGATATACCCTTCCTTCACGAGGCAATCGATACTATCTTTAATACTCTCCGCCGTCGGACGTGAAAAGTCCGTTTTTTCTAATACCTTGTGGTACGCCGTGCCTATTTCCGCACGGTCGACGGAATCTTCTTCCTGCGCAAGATCGTCAATCCGAACCACGGGTACCGTTTTTACCGGCGTTTCGTTCTCGTCCTCGTTAAATCCTTCCGCCAACGAATCCAGTTTGCTTGACACCACTTTAAGAGGTAATTGCAGGTCGTCGGTATAAGTATACTTCCATTCCGTTTGTCCGACGTATTCTTCCGACAGTTTTTCTTCCTCTTTCGTCAACTCAAGGTCAACGGAGATCCGTTTTTCCTTTCTTTCAATAAGCCCCGAAGTAAGCACTTTTTCCACCATGCAACCGTCGGAACCTTTCAGACGGTGCAACCCGTGCGCTATCCAATCCAGCATACAGTTTGCAGAATCGCCGACGGAATATCTTTTTTCCGGCTCTTTGTCCGCCGTCGTCACTACGACGAGTTTTTTCTTAGCACGGGTGGCGGCTACGTACAACAAGCGCAATTCTTCTTCCTTATCTTTTTTATCGATAAGCATCTTGATAAATCGTTCTCGCTGGCTTTCTCTTTCTTCCGCCGCCGCGGAGTGTTTAACCGACAAGCCGCCGTCTTTGTGAAGGACGACGGTAGCCGAATCGCGTAAGCCGCCGATGAAGGTTTTTTCGACTCCCACCAGAAACACCACGTCGAATTCCAACCCTTTGGACCCGTGTATGGTCATTATTCTCACAACCTTGTCCGCGTCGGCAGAACCGACGGCAAAATCTTCTTCCTTAAAAGAAGTTTCCAATACCTCGTCCACCGTCATGCCGTTAACCTTTCCGGCAAAAGCAAAAAGTTTTGACTGTCGTATCTGCCCGTCGGGTAACGCCAGAACGTACTTTTCGTATTCCGTCTCATCCATAAGGCGAAGTAATAATTGTCCCACTTTGAGTACCGACTTCAAATCGGTGTAGCGCGAAATCAATTCTATCAGTCTCCGACATTTTTTTACGACCGTTTCGTCGGCGTTTTCCTCCGTTTCCGCATAGGCGTTTACTTTTTGCCAAAACGACGGTTTGTCGCTGTTTTGCGCAAGTTTTGCCATTTCTCCGAAGGTAAAACCGCCTATTCCTCCCGTCATCACCTCGGCAAGGGCGTAATCGTCGTAATTGTTGTTCAATACCTTAAAAAACGCCAGCAAATCGCTTATTTCTTTGGACGAAACGTCCCCTTCGGCTTTTATCGTTGCGGGAATACCGTTGTAAAGAAGTTGTTTGTATATTTCCTGCGCACCCGTCCTGGTACTTCTGGTCAATATCACGATATCGCCGAAACCAACGACCGAACCGTCGGCGTTGACCGTACCGACAAGCCGTTTTATTCTTTGCGCTACGTATATACCCTGCGCTTTGTCGCCGCTGAAAACTTCTTCTTGTTCCGCCGTGATATCGTAGACGGAGGAAGGAGGCGTATTGCCGACCTGATTATCGTTACAAATCCAGCAGACTTCAACGGGCGGACGACAATCGTCTATCCTTTCCGTCCGGGTGGCGACGAGTTTGCCGTTGTTGTGATAATCCTCGTTTCCGAACTCTTCGGTCATAACTCCGTCGAATACGGCGTTTACAAAACCTACTATATCGCCGTTGCAACGGAAGTTGTCGTTCATATACACCACTTTGTTTGCGTCGGGTGCGGACAGATATCTTCTCGCCTTGTCGGCAAAAATTTCGGGACTCGCCTGACGGAAACCGTAAATGCTTTGCTTGACGTCGCCTACCGTAAAAAGATTGTCGCCGCGCGATAAGAGTTCTACTATCTCCTCCTGTACGCCGTTTACGTCCTGATATTCGTCGACGAAAATATAGTCGTAACGTTGTCTTATCTGTTCCAACGCGTCCGTGTTTTTTAATATTGTAAGCGTCATTTTTTCCAGATCGGAAAAATCCAGAACGTTCTTTTCTCTTTTTGCCGTCGCAAACTCCCTTTCGGCTTCCAACGTAACGGAAATGAGTTTTTTACACTGCGCCACGTTTATCGCGTCCCCTTCCTGCGAGGCGTCGGCGTTTTTTATTTTTTTTACATCTTTAACGAAAACGCCGACTTCGTCCGTCAGCCGATCGAACTCGTTGAGCAACCGCGTTTTTATCTGCTCGTCGCATTTGAAGGTCGCGGAGGAACAGCCTCTTAACGTCGGTTTTTTATAATCGTCGAAAAAGGAGAGATTTTTTGATAAATCGCATTTGTCGTTAGCCGTAAATTTCTGGCGTAATTCTTCAAGTTTTTCGACGTAAAAATCCGCGCCTGCTTTCGCAAACGCCAAAGATAAATCGTAAATTTTATCTTTAATCTCTTTTGTACGACGAATAACGTACGAGTTGAAACGGCCTTGTATCGTTTCGGACGTGTTTTTTGCCAGCGTGTCGTCAAACCACTTTTCCAGATCGACTATTCCGCTTAAAAAATTATGCAAAGTTCCGACGTTGTCACGCAACGTATTGTCCTCTCTGTCACGAGAAAACGCTTCTACCAGCTCACAAAAACTTTCGTCCGTCCTGTAACGCCTCTCAAACACCGTCTCGACTGCTTTGTCGTACAGTTTTCTGCTTTCGGTTTCCTCCAATATGGCGAAATTCGGGTCGATGCCGACAACGTAAAAATACTCGCGTACGACGTCCGAACAAAAGGAATGAATGGTGCCTATACTGCTTTCGTCCACGCTCTCGCCCTGCTCGCGCGCGTATTCGTTGTCGGAAGAAAGAAGTTTATTGTACAACTTGTCCTTCATCTCCGCAGCGGCAAGTTTGGTAAAGGTGACGATAAGCATTTTTTTCAGTTTTTCGTGCTTATTCTCTATCAGTCTTTTTATTCTCTCCACCATCACGGTGGTTTTACCCGTCCCGGCAGACGCGCTGACGAGAAGATTATTTTTTTTAGTAATATCCAACGCTTGTCTTTGCGCGAAGGTATACATGTCGTCGTTTTGTTTTTCGACGGGTTTTTTAGTTTCTTCCACCGTTTACCCCTCCTCCGTCATTGACAAAAAGTCCTTGGTTTTTACGTCCGCAAAAGTTCGTTCCGTTTTTATTCGGGTGTCAAGCTGTCCGCATACGCCCTTGCCGCGGCAATAGTCGCATGCCGAAGAAACGGGAGTGACCGAAATATATCCTCTGCGCATCAGACGGCAGGCTTCGGTTATTATCTTTTCGGCATACACCCGGCACGCCTCAAACTCTTCCTCCGTTATCCATACCTTTTGTTGGGCGTTAATTTCTCCCGCTTTGGTGAGAGAAACGCCGAGAAAGTCGCTTTTTTCTCCGTCCCGTACGGTTCCGTCTATCCGTTTGAGAGTGGCGATATCGTTGACCGCCCTGCCTATCAGTTTTTGCTGTTTGCCGACGGCAGAATTGGACACTCTGTAATAAAAACAGCCTACCGGCTCGTAATTAAGCCCTTTGACGGCGGACGCATAAGTATATAACTGTAGTTTTAGTCCGCCGTACAACAATTTTTCGGTAAACCTTGGGTTGCCCGTCTTGTAATCGTACACCACCGCCTTACCGTCTTCGGTAACGTCAACCCTGTCGATAAAACCTTTAAGAAAATATTCTTTTCCGTCCACGACGAACTTCGGCGCGGTACCGTCTTTTTTACAAAACTCGAATTCCGTCCGAAGCGGTCTGAATTCGCCGTTTTCAATCTCTCTCTTGATGTTTCCGCAATGAAAAACCGCTTCTTTACGCAGTCTTGCAATCACGGCTTTACCTTTTGCCGTGCGTAAAAACGCACGGTTCCGTTCCTCCTGCATTACGGAATCGAAAATGACTTCCGCGTCGCACGGTTGCGCGTCCGGATGACTCTTCAATCGCGTAACGAACCTGTCGAATACTTCATGAAGCACGTTTCCGAAGTCGGCGGCGTTAAAATCTGCCGTCTTTTGCTCTTTTAATTTCAACCCGTCAGCCAGAAAATGCTTGAACGGACACTCGAAAAACCGCTCGATACGGGTAACGCTGAACTCGTCCCCCTTAAAAAACAGTTTTTCTCCGTTTTCGACCTCTTTCACTTCGCTTTCGAAAACGTCGTAGACTTTTGCCTCTTCGCCCATGAGCTTAAAACAAACTTTCCGGTCGGCGTCGATTGTTTTGCCTTCTTTTAACGCAGTCCGCGCCAGTATTGCCTTGTTCAATACCGTCTTTTTGTCTTCGGCAAAGACGGGTAACGATTCTTTGACGTTAAAACACTTTTTTACGACCGAAACGAAAGCCGACGGTCGTACCTCTTCTTTTCCGTTTTTCGTCTTGTAACTGACGTAAAGTTTATCGACAGGCTCGCAGAGCAGATTGAACAAACTGAATTTTTCCTGTCTGTTTTTCTGTTCCAGACTGATTTCAACCGACAGACCGCGCTTTGAAAGGTCTTCGATATTTTTATCGCTGAGTAAGGCGCAGTTTTTGTACACCTTCGGCAGTTCGCTTTCGTTCGCGCCCAACACCGCCAGAACTTTGACGTCGTGGTCCTTGCCCTTGTCGAGATTGCTGACGAAAACGCAGTCGTTTTTAGTCGGTAAAACCGAAATGGTCTGAGACGCCAACGAAGAAGTCAACCCCACGATAAAACGCTTTAAGTCCATTTCGGTATTGCCGAAAATTTCCGTGACCTGTCCTAAAACTTCGTCTATCTTAGCCTGAGCCTGCGACAGAATTTCCGCCTCACGCTGATACCCGTACCCTTTCAGCCGTTCGGAATACGTTTCGGTTTTTTTAACTATATCGTGTTCAACTACTATCTTTTTCAAAATTTCAACGTAATCCGCCGCTCTCGCCGCCTTGGGTACGGTTACGTCGCAGACAAACTCTTTTATCTTTGCACGCGTTGCGTCGGCATCGGCAAAAAAGGCGTTTTCCTTGCCGATGTCGAATTCGTCGTAATTAAAGTTTACGTTGTATTCCCGCGCAAAAGTTTCAAAAGCCGAAACGTTGGTTTCAAACAAAGGGTTTTTGGCAAACCGTAAGATTTTTTCAATATCGAAGTTGGCAAGATGACAGTCTAAAAACGACGTCAGATATTCCGCCGCCACCGTTTTGTCAAGAGAAGTTTTTTCGTCAAGATAAAACGGAACGGAATAGTCTCCGAAACGCCTGTTGAGAGCGTAGGCGTATTGCGAAACGTCGCTGCATACGACCTTTACGTCCTTATACAACCCTCCTTCTCTAACGTGATTGCGGACGAATTTTGCCAACGCAAGACACTCTTCGTCTATACTCGGCGAAGAAACCACAGTCACCGTACCGTCGGGTAAATCCACGGCTCTTATCGGCGAATTGAAGAACAACGCCGAAGATAATTTTTTCGTAAAAAACGACGCATGGTCGGTGAAAAATTCCTTTTTGAACTCGCACCCCACTACCCCGCAAACCTCTTTTACCGCCAAAGCCACCGCATTGTCGATTACGCTCGCGCGATTAGCTCTGTCGTCGGCGACGGTCGCAACCGTCACGGACTTTCCGTTTGTAACCAGACGGGCTAGAACGGCTTTTTCCTGCGCGGTAAAACTCAAAAAATCGTACAGATAAAAACGGCAGTTGCCGATGCGTTCCGCCGTCAGGCAGTCGGTCAACCGTTCTAACGTATCCGCACTGTCGAAAAACCTGTCCTTGGTCGCTTCTACGTAAGCGGAATACAGCAGCCGTACGTCCTCCAACTTGTTTTTTAACGAAGACGGCAGGTCGTCCGCCGCCAGTTCCTGCGGATTGATACGCGCATACTTCAATGCGCTCACCACTTCGTAAACCTTGTCGGCAAACCCGTCCGTATCGTAACTTTTAGAAAAACAAGTCAGCTTGTCTGCGTTCTCAAAAGCAAGCCCCGACAACAACAGTATTCCGTTTTGCTTGTTAAGATAGGTTAACGCCGACCCCGCAACGAACCTTTTCGCAAGATTTTTAAAAGTGACGACCTGCGTGTTAAAACTACCCCCTACGTGTTTTAAGAGGGCTTTTTCCGCGTCCAGCGTGCTCCTGTCCGGAACGATGACGTAGTTGGTGAAGTCAAGGTCGGTAGGATCGAGCGATTTAAGCTTGTCGTCTATCGCGGTTTTTGCCGCGCGTAAAGTGTTTGTGCAGATAAGAGTAACGTTCATAAGTTTTCCTTTTAGTCTGTTTCCTGCGGTTAAAAGAATTATTTCGTCTATTATACCAAAAATAAACGACTTTTGCAAAATAAAACGGGCATTAAACAAAAAGTCGTTGAAGTTTTTCGTTTTTTGTGCTACAATCAATTTATGAAGATATCGGGATTGGAAAAATTTTCAATGGTGGATTTCGGCGAAAAAATCTGCGCGACGGTCTTTACCCCGTCCTGCAATTTCGCCTGCCCTTTCTGTCACAACGGCGACCTGGCGCTAAATAAAAATATTGCGTTGATAAGCGAAGAAGATGTTTTCGAATACCTTTCTCAACGGAAAAAGTTGTTGGACGCGGTGGTAATCAGCGGAGGCGAACCGACTTTACAAGCCGACCTGCCGTCCTTCCTGACAAAAATAAAAAAACTCGGTTACGTTATAAAACTCGACACCAACGGCAGTAATCCCTACGTTTTGAAAAAACTCGTCTGCGACGGACTCGTGGATTTTGTCGCTATGGACGTTAAAAACAGCCTCACTGCCTACCCCGTTACCGTCGGAAAGCCCGACGCCGACCTTAACGCCGTAAAAGAAAGCGTCGACTTTTTACTTTCCGACGCAGTCGATTACGAATTCCGCACCACTCTCGTCGCCGAGTTTCACGACGAAAAAAACATAACGGAAACGGCGGACTGGCTAAAAGGCGCAAAAATAATCTTTCTGCAACAATTCGTCGAAAAGGACACCTGTATCCGCGCGGGACTGCATCCCGTCCCCGTCGAAACCGCAATGCGTTATGCTCAAATTTTAAAAAGAACGATAAAAACAGTCAAACTGAGAGGTTATTAAAAAAACGCCGTAACGGCGTTTTTTCGACTACACGCCTGCCGATACCTTCCTTTCGTCACCGACGTTAAACTCAAAAAGCACCCCGACGGGGTGCTTTTTATTACCTGTTTCTGCACGTCAGATATATCACTTGCGTGGTTGAGGACAATTCGGTCAGCAATTTTTGCACCAGAGCAAAGTTGTTGTCGTCGTAATTGACAAACGGATCGTCCAGAATGACGAAAGGCAAATCTTTGCCGTAAATGCACTGCATAAGCGCCAATCTCAAAGCAAAATTGCAGATTTCCCGATAACCCGTGCTTAGGTATTCCACCTCTACCATCTGCCCTTCCTGCAAAATCCTGATGCCAAATCCGGAATCCACCGTGGCGGTGGTAAGTTTTCCGTCGCTCAGAGTCGCAAGATATTTTACGAACGCACCGTTCAACGACGGCAAATAAGACGAAGTCAGACCATCCTTAGCCGACTGCAACAACTCCAGAGCCTTTTTCGCGCAACTATATTTGTACTGCGCACGCTCTATCTGTTCGTTGATTCCTTCAATCTGCCCTTCTACGTCGCCCGGCAAGACGAAACGCTCGCAACGCATCTCCAACTCTCTCTTGGTTTGCGCAAACTTTGCTTTGTATTGTTCCACGTCTTCGCCGATTCTTTTTATTTTCAGCTTTAAATTATTCCTCTCCGCAACGAGCGAATCGTACCTTCCGAGCATCTCTCCGACTCCGTCGGGAGCAATCTCCGCCAACTGTTCGGTAAGGTCTTTTTCCGAAATTTCAATCGCCGCTATCCGCGTTTTCAACTCCGCCGCCTTTGCTTTTGCGGCGTTTAGTTTTTCAAGGTAATTCCGTTCGGCTTCTTCGTACTCTCTTTGTCTTTTTTCCTCTTCTTCTTTTTCCCGTTTCTCCGCTTTTTTCCTACCGACAAACCAAACGACGGCAAGCACTGCGCCCACCGCTGTCATCGGTACGCCGACAAACCAGGCGAAAAAGGAAATCACGATACCGACTACCGCTAAAACAACGGCAAGAATAATCAATGCGGATACGCCTTTGCCCGCTTTTGAAACGGTCTCGGTCGGTACGTGCCGTTTCGGTTCTTCGGGCATTTTTATCTGTTCTGCCTGCGCTCTGATCGCACGCTTTTCACTCTCTTTTTCTTTTATCTGCTCTTCTATTCTTTGCGCAGAAGGTGCGGCGGCAAATTTAGTCAGTTCTTTTTCTACCCGTGTAAGCTCGTTTTCCGTTTTTTGTCTGATTGCGTCTGCTTTTTCCAGCTCCTGAGTTATCGTTATTATCTGACCGTTAAGACTGTCGATAATTCTTTTCGACGCATTGCTTTCCTCCAACTGTCTCTTTTTTTCTTCCTTTTGTCGGGACAAATCGGAAAGACTGCCGCCCTCGCCCTTCAAAAGTTTGAAATTTCTGCAAAAGTCGCTCAGAGCCTTGCTTGCTTTTTGAAAGTTATTCTTTTCCGTCGTGTTTTCGGCGAGATTGGATAATTTTGAAACGAAACTGTCATTGTTTTCCACCACGACGTCGCGTTGGGGCAAATACAAACACCGTTCAAAAGCGTCCCCGTCTATACCGAACAACCTCATACCCAGCCCGCTCTTGTCGTTTTCCGTCAAGTTGGCTTTTTTCCCCTGACTTTCGTCAAACAATTCCAGAGTATGCTCTTTTTGCGTGTTTCCGAAATATCTTTCCACGCGAAAAGTGCGACCCTTGTATTCGAAACGCAACCAACCGCCGAACTTGACGGTGGTGTTGAAGGGACGGTAATGTTTAAAATCGTTTTGGTCTATATCTGTTTTTTTGTTGTTGGCGTAACCGTAAAACATCGCCTTGATAAACGCCGCCAGCGTGGTTTTGCCAAACCCGTTGTCCTCTTTTATCTCGTTAAACCCTTCGGTAAATTCGTAAGAAAAATCCCGTAACTTTCCGAAACTCTTGACGTACAAAGAAAGCAATCTCATAACTCGTCTATCTCCTCGCCGTTGAGAGCGTTAAGCGCATACCGTATGACGGTATTCCGCATCTCCTCGTCGGGAATCTCTTTCTCGGCGAGTGTTATGAATTCTGCCTTTAAGGAAGGCGTACCCTTTAACGCTTCGATATCCAACCTGAGTTTTGTCTTGTCTTTTACCTTAACGTCGAACAAATATTTTTTCAGTTCGTTTTTTATCTGCATTTCGGTAAAAACGCAGTCCTCGGCGACTTCGCCGACAAGATAAAACTCTACCATATCGTTTTCGGATATCAGGCCTTCGCCGATAAGGCTTCTCGCCTTGTCGACTATCTGCGATTTATCCGCGCAATCCGACACGTCAAGATTAATCTGCCATGCCAGACGTCTGGCGTAGGGCGCAAAAGCAATGCTGTCCGCACGGTTTAAAATTTCGGTATTTACGATTACGAAACCTTTTTCTCCCGTTTCGTCGTACCCACGCGGTTCGAGACAACCGCTGTACGCCGCATAACCGCGCCCCGCTCCTTCAATATAAAAAGAATGAATATGTCCCATCGCGATATAATCCACCGGAAGGTCGTAAAAACCGTCCAGGTCGATTGCTCCGTACTCGCTGTTTTTGCCGATATCGCCGTGACAAATAAAGACGTTGTAGTACTCTTTTTTCCACGGGTAAGCCTGAATATCCCTCATTGTCGTTTCGGTCATATCGGCTCCGACGAAACAAACCCCGTCCTTGACGAATTCCTCCATTCCG
Source organism: Clostridiales bacterium (assembly GCA_004558105.1). Taxonomy (GTDB): domain Bacteria; phylum Bacillota; class Clostridia; order Christensenellales; family CAG-314; genus SFEB01. The sequence continues at coordinate 18,633 of SFEB01000003.1, read as the reverse complement.
TTCCGCCCCAGAACATGAACGTTTGCAGGCAGACGCCTGACGAAATCAGCCCCGAAAGCGTCTCCGTCATGGTTGCCGGTAAGAATAATAAAATCAACGTCCGGACAGTCGCAAAACGCCGAAACCAACGCCGTTTTGGTGGACGGCGCAACGACGTTGCCCTCGAACAAATCCCCTGCCACTATAAAAGCGCCGAAATCGTCGGCTTGCGCTTGTCGCATAAGACTGCAAAAGGATTCTAAAATTTCGCCGCGCCGCAACAACGCCTTGTTGTGCGGAAGCGCGCTGAGTTTACTCTCCAAATGAATATCGGAACAATGCAAAATCTTCATAAAAAAATTATACCATGCCTGTTTTTTTTCCGCAAGGGGAAAAAAGAAAAACATTCGTTTTTTCTCCTCTCTTTCCTTCCGTTCGACAAAACTTCCTACAAATCGACTTTTTTCGACGCGCCTTCGACTTTTGTTTTTTTGCGTTTCGCTTTTTCCGTAAAAAAAAGCACCCCGACGGGGTGCGATTTTTCGTTTAGTCTCCTATATAGGGGAGCAATGCCATTTGTCTTGCGCGTTTTACCGCAACAGCAAGTTCTCTCTGATGTCTGCTGCAAGTACCGGTCATACGTTTGGGCAAAATCTTGCCTTTTTCCGTAATATATTTTTTGAGGGTGGCTACGTCCTTGTAATCGATGGACTCTTTTTTAGCCATACAAAAAGCGCAAACTTTTTTCTTCATCGGACGGCGTGCGGGACGCGCGACCTTTTTTTCCTCGCTCATAATAATCTCCTTTTTTTACTGAAAGTTAAAACGGTAAATCGTCGTCATCGGCGTCTTCTATCGGTTTGAGGTCTTCGATAGGTTGTCTCTTGCCAAACTCATCGACTCCCGCGCCGCCCATTGCTGCGCCGCCGCTGGTTGCGCGGCTCAAAAATTCGACGCTTTCGGCGATAATCTCGGTAAGATAACGTTTTTCGCCGTCTTTATCGTAAGAGCGGTTTTCTATCCTGCCGGTAACGGCGCATTGGCTGCCTTTTTGCAAATACTTGGCGCAGTTTTCCGCCTGAGCGCGCCACACCACGATATTGAAAAAGTCCGCCGTCGCCTCGCCTTGTCCGCCGTTGGCGCGATAAGGGCGATCTACTGCCAAACTGAATCTGCAAACGGGAATATTGTTACCCACGTTGCGCAGATCGGGATCTCTGGTTAATCTACCAATCAAAATAACTTTGTTCATTTTACCACCTTATTTTTTCAAAACAATAAAGCGAACAACGCCGTCGGTGATTTTCATGATTCTTTCCAACTCGTTGGGCAAATCGCTGTTTGCCTTAAAGTTGATGAGAACGTAATAACCTTCGCTCTTGTAGTTGATGTCGTAAGCAAATTTTTTCGTGCCCCACTTGTCAACCGTGTCGATGGTACCGTTGGCTTTAGTAATGACGTCGTTAAACTTGTTGACGAGTTCTTCTTTTTTCTCATCGGTCAAGTCGTTGTCAAGGATATAAAGCATTTCATAACTGTTCATCGCATAATACCTCCTTTTGGACTAAATTGGCGCTCGTTAAGCGCAAGGACGTTTAGTCGAAACTATCGCATTCTGACTAAAATCTTATGTATTATAGCAAATTCTCCGAGTTATTGCAACCGTTTGCAAAAAATATTTGAAAAATTTATATTTTTGTCCAAAAACCTTTGCGCTCATCGCCAAAAACGGCTATAATAGATAGGTATCATTTTTGCATATATTTTTTTGTTCAGGAGAAAACATGGAAAATTTAGAAAAATACTCCGAAACGCCGCAACAACTTTTTGAAAAAGCTCAACAGGCAGTAGCCGATAACAACCGTTATCAGGCGGCGACGCTCTTTCTCGACGCTGCGGTAAAAGGCCATTGCGAAGCCCAATACAGGGTTGGCGATTGCTATTACAACGGTTTTGGTTTTACGAAAAACTATGAGGAAGCCGTAAAATGGTACCTTGCGGCTGCAACTCAGGGCAGCGCAAAGGCTCAATTCATGCTCAGCGAATGCCACCACTGGGGGCGCGGCGCGGAAGAAAGCGACGAAAAAGCAGTCGAATGGCTGAGAAAATCGGCAGAACAAGGTTACGCCGTCGCGCAGGATATGCTCGGCTGGTACTATGACGGCGGTGAAAACGGACTCGAAAAAAACGATATCGAAGCCGTTAAGTGGTACACCCTTGCGGCAAATCAGGGCTATGCCGAAGCTCAGTACAATCTCGGTGTTTGCTATTACAACGGTCAGGGAGTAAAAAAGGATCCTTTTAAGGCGTTTGAACTCTTTACTCTGGCAGAACAACAAGGTCACGTATTTGCGCAAAGCGGTCTCGGCGATTGTTACTTCTTCGGTAAAGGCGTACCTAAAAAAGACTATCAGAAAGCCGTAGAGTGGTATACGAAAGCGGCGGAACAAGGTCATTCCATCGCTCAATACGGTCTCGGTACCTGTTACTACTCGGGAAAAGGCGTACCCAAGGACAAATTGGCGGCGACGAAGTGGTTTAAAAAGGCCGCCGCTCAAGGCAGTCCGCAAGCCAAATCTATGCTTAAAAAACTTAAAAAATTTATCGACAAAGTGTAAAACAAGCGACGGACAAAATCTCAATTCTAACCGACCTTTCGCCTGCGAGAACGTCGGACGCAGTACTTTTTTTAATACTTTCGGAGGACAATTTTAATGGAAGACTTGATGGCAGATATTCAGGGTACTCTTATCGGTAAGGAAGACCTGCAACTCAAATGTAAGGAACTCGGCGCAAAAATAAGCAGAGATTATCAGAACAAGCGCCCTCTTTTTATCGGCATACTCAAAGGTTGCGTTATGTTTTACAGCGACCTCATCCGTAACGTCAGCATCGACTGCGAGATGGACTTTATGGTCGTCAGCAGTTACGGCGCCGGCAAGACGTCGAGCGGCGAAGTAAAAATCATCAAGGACACGAGCGCTTCCGTCGAAGGCAGACACGTTATCTTCGTAGAAGATATCGTCGACAGCGGAATCACTCTCAATTATCTTATCAACCTGTTTAAGGCGCGCAACGCCGCAAGCGTAGAAATATGCACGCTTTTAGACAAACCCGAACGCAGACAACGCGACGTTCACCCCAAATATACCGGTTTCGTTATTCCCAACGAGTTCGTCGTCGGGTACGGTCTGGACTTTGACGAAAAATACCGCAACATTCCCGAAGTTTGCGTTCTTAAACATTAATAATAATCAACAACCTAAAAAAAGCACGGCGTACGCCGTGCTTTTTTCTTCATCATGTCAACTTTTTCTCTGCGTTAACCTTAATTTAAAAACGCTCAGATAGTACGTTTTTAAATTTCCAATACCTCTCTCGGGTTTACGTACTTGCCGTCTTTTTTAAGTTCAAAGTGCAAGTGACTGCCTTCGAGATTTTCGTAGGTCGCCGTGTTCGCCACGCAACCGATGGTCTGTCCGCATTCAACCTCGTCGCCCACACTGACCGCAACATCCTCTCCGAGACTGCTGTAATACGATACGTATCCGTCTTCATGCGTGATTTCTACCGTATATCCCATACCGAAGTCGTTGGTTATCGCCGTCACCTTTCCGTCGTTTATTGCCACGACCGCCGTGCCTTCTTCCGCCAGAAAGTCGATGCCGTTGTGTACGCTGTACTCGTTGAGAGTCTTTTTAAAGACTAATACGTACTCGCTGTCTCTGGAATAATCCATACCTATCGTATAGGTCGCTATCGGTAAAACGTAATCTTTTTTCGTTACTACCGGCTCGTCGGGTTGATCGTCCTCGTCCGGCTTTACGACGGGAATATCCGTTATACCCGTTCCCTCCGTTTCGTCCGTAACTTCTCCGGATACGGGCGTGGGATCAAGATTGGTTTTTTGCGCCGACCTGACGGCAAAAGCAATACCGATAACGGCGATGGCGCATGCCACTACGATAATTATGGCAAGGTTTCTTTTGACAAACCTCCAAAACCCGCTGAATTTGTTAGTTTTTTCCATTTTTTAGTCCTCCTGACTTTTTATTGATTTTATTGTTGACCGTTTAACAAAAAATAAACCTGAAAAATTTTCTTTCGGCTTTTGCCCGTGTTTTATCGTTTTTCAATGGTTTTTCGGGCGTATTGATTGTTTAAAAAGACCCGACGATGAGCGGAAATCCGATTTTTACCTTGTCTCCCACTTGCGCCACCTGCAAATTGACCGTCTCTCCGTCCACCTTTACCCCTCCCGTAAGGCGCGGACTGAAACAAAGACTGTCGCTAAAATTTTCGCCTTTTTCCCGAGTCAGTTCGCACACCCGAAGTATCTTTTTCGTTTTTTGCCATTCCTTTGCCGTAGTAATAACGCTCACGGCAAAATAGTCCTGCGGAAGGTCTGCTACTTCGTTAACCGAACAGTACACGAGACACCCTTGCCCTAAATCAACGCACGGGTACTTGGATTCAAAACGATAAGTATAATACACTTCCGCCGCCGCGCCGTCAAAATAAGTCAGCGGCGACCTCGGTGCCGCGCCTGACAATCCCAACAGAACCGCCAGAGCCAAAAAAAATCCGACTGCTTTTTTCATAAAACGAGTATTGCCCGTTTCCGGTTTTTTAAACGCATTTGACGGTTTTTGCCTTTTTTGCCGCCGTTTCGTCGCGACTGTTGACAAAAAAACCGAAAAAGTGTAAAGTATAACGGGTAAAGGGAATAAACGATGATAAAAGTTATTTTAAAGAAAAGCGCAAAAAAACATTCTTCGCTTGACAGTTGCTGGATTTACGCCAACGAAGTGGAAAAAACCGAAAATCCCGATAAAGAAAAAAACGGCAGTCTCGCTACCGTTTTTACCGCAGACGGAAAGTTCGTCGGAAAAGGCTATATCAATTTTTTGTCTAAAATATTAGTCCGTATTTTTATCCGCGACGAACGGCAAACCGACGATAAAAACTTTTTTACGGAACAAATCAAAAAGGCAAAGGCGTTGCGCGACGATATTTTTGAGGGTACGGGCGACGATTGTTGCCGCATGGTATTCGGCGAAGCGGACAATCTCCCCGCTTTTATAGTCGACAAATACGCCGACGTCCTGTCCGTTCAGTTTTTGTCGCTCGGAATGGATCTGCGTAAAAAAATGCTTACCGATATTCTGGTAGATATCTTTAAACCCGTTTGCGTTTACGAACGCAGCGACGTACCCGTGCGCGAAAAAGAAGGTCTTTCTCAAACCAAAGGCGTACTGTACGGCGAGTTACCCGACGGCGTTACGGTGCATGAAAACGGTCTTTGCCTGGATATTGACGTTGCCAACGGACAAAAAACGGGATATTTCCTCGACCAGAAATTCAACCGACTTGCCGTAAAAACCTATTGCAAAAACAAGACGGTTTTAGACTGCTTTTGCAACTGCGGCGGATTTACGGTAAACGCGGCGACGGTGGCAAAATCCGTCATAGCGACGGACGTATCGCAAACCGCCCTCGATATGGTAAATAAAAACGCCTTTTTAAACGGACAAAAGAACGTAACTACCTTGAAAGCCGACGTTTTCGATCTACTCAGAAAGTACCGCGACGAAAACAAAAAGTTTGACGTGGTTATTCTCGACCCACCCGCCTTTACGAAATCGGCCGACCGTGTGGCGGACGCCGTGCGCGGCTATCGCGACGTCAACCTGTCGGCGTTAAAAATTATAAACGACGGCGGATACCTCGTCACTTGCAGTTGTTCGCACTATATCGATTTCAACCTGTTTTTAAAAACGGTTAAAGAAGCCGTCGTCGCAAGCGGCAGAACGGTAAGAATGATGGAAATAAAAACTCAGTCCCCCTGCCATGCGTCGTTGATTACTTCGCAGGAAAGTCTGTACCTTAAATTTATCGTACTTAAAGTCGGGTAAAAACGAAAAGCAGGAAGAATTAAACGGGATTGAACTAATTTACTTTCGCAGTTAAACGGATTTTTGAGCCTTTTTCATACTTTTGTCCTTTCAAAACATCTGAAATCAACATTTAACGGCTTTTTTGTCGTTCCGTTCTGTAAAATAAACCTGTATAATTCAGACTTATCATAAAGGAGGAAAAACTATGAATACGGATAAAATTTATGCAGAACAAATTGCAAACGAGTACTCTAAAAAGGAAACGACAAAGGTCAGACAACTGAAAAAACTGGATTCCAAAGCCAAAAATCCGGCAAACGTCTTTGCTTATACTTTCGGAATAGTCTGCGCGTTGGTTCTCGGCACCGGCATGTGCCTTGCCATGAGCGTCATAGGCTCGGGAATCGGAGCAACGGTCGTCGGTATCGTTATCGGTATAATCGGGCTTGTGGGCTGCGGCGTTAACTACCCCATCTACAAAAAACTCAGAGAAAAAGGCAAGGAAAAATACGGCTCGGATATCCTTCGTCTCGCAAAAGAAATCAGCGAAGAAGAAAAATAAAAAAAGGGGACGGCGTTATGAACAAATCGGAGAGCAAGTATCACAATACTGCTCTGTTAATGAATCAGGCACTTGTTGAACTTTTAAACAAAAAAGACTTTGACTACATTACCGTCAAGGAGATTTGCGCAAAAGCAGGGGTAAACCGTTCTACCTTCTATCTCCATTACGAAACGATAAACGATTTGCTGGAAGAATGTCTGGAAAATATAAATAAACGTTTTTTAGAACACTTCGACAAGAATACGGCGTCTTTTTTCGAAAAAATTAAAAACTGTTCCGTCGATCAATTGGTTTTTATAACCCCCGAATACCTGACGCCCTACCTTAATTTTATCAAAGAAAACAAGGTTATCCACCAGGTCGCGGTAAAGCATACCGCTATCATGCATTCAAACGAGAAATTTTTCGCTCTTAATCATCATATCTTTAAACCGATATTTAAAAGGTTCGGTATCGACGAAAAAACCGAAGGATATATGATAAGTTACTACCTCAACGGCATCACGGCAATAATCGGCGAATGGATAAAAAACGACTGCAAAGACGAAATTTCTTACATCGAAAACGTTATAATCGCCTGCGTCAGACCGATGTCGGCAAAAAAAGAAGAAAACGCGTAATACGACGCCCGTCTTCCGCAAAAACCCGTTTTAACAAACAAAAAGAGTATATTTTTAAGGTTGTCCTTAAAAATATACTCTTGTTTTTTTACCTGTCGTCAGGACGAATATCGCCCTTCGTCGTTTTTTATTTACGGTTATTTTTCGTAGACTACTTCCAGAATAAAGACGCTGCCCTTTACCGTCTTGTGAACGCTGACTTGTTTTTCACCGGTAACGGGGTCGGTATAGGATTTTTCCAGATCTTTATATCTGTCGGTTTTGCTGTATCTGTTGGCGTTTTTCGAAGACGTAAAACCAATAATCTCCACCCAGTCGGAAGAACCTTCCTTCTGTCCGAAAACCGCCCACTCAACCGCGTCGATATCGTTGAGATAAACGTCGCAATAGTTGGTGAGTTCACTCAATTTAACGCTGCCGAAGTCTGCAACGGCGTAGCCCTTATCTTCGTAATCTTTTACAAGTTCTTCTTTCTTTGCACTGCAACCGCACAAAGCCATGCACAGGCAAATTATCAAAACGATACAAATAAACGCATTGATTGTTTTTTTCATTTCAGTACTCCTTTATCGGTAAAAGTTATTTTAGCATACTTTTAATGTTTTGACAAGTTTTTGACCGAAAATAGTTTAACTATTCGATAGCGAAAGTATAACTTTCGGTAACGGTGAGAAGGTTATTTTCCCAATCGATATTGCACTTGTATTCGCAACCCGAAATGCTCGGTGCCTCTTCGGCGTTTTTAATTGAACCGAAGTTCTCCGCTCGGCTGAATTTTTCAAAATAATAAACGGTAACGACGTAGTTGGTAAAATGTTTGCCGTCTTCGTTTAAAACTTCGTTTTTGGTTGCAACGAAGCACCACGTCAGACTGTCGGCTTTTTTATCGGCGTAATTCTTGTTGTGTTCCGTCACGAAAGAGTCGTCTTTAACCTCTACCGAGTAACCCTTTTCTTCATAGTCGGCAACGAGTTGCTCGCGTTTTTTATTCGCGCCGCTGCATGCGACCAGGAGCGTTGCCAGGCAAACAATCATCAGTACCGCAAAAAAAGTAACGAACGAATTCTTTTTCATACTGTCTCCTTTTTCGACCGTCTGTCGAAATTCCGATTTTCATGATAACATAATTTTTCCGTTAAGTCAATAATTTTTTATTTTTATTTAAGTCGACTACTCCCTGCGTTTTTTAACGTAAAAGAAAGTAACCAGGGCGCAGGCGACGTTTACTATAAACACCACGACCGACCAGAACGAAAGTCCGTCGAGAATAAAAGTTTTTCCTCCAAACAGGTTTGTTAAACCGAATGCCAGACACAATGCGAAAATCAGATCAACCGCAAGAGTGACCGCCGCAAAAACTAAAAATACAACGTAGGTTCCGTCTTTTTTCATTGCCGATAAATCTCCTTCGCCTTAAGCTCTTCTTCGGTACAATACTCTATGCCTTCTACGCGGTCTAACGAAGTTATCAGCCCTTCCTCGTCAAACTTAAAAGCCACACCGTCGGTATATCCGTTACCCGTGTAATAGTTTTCCGACAAAAATTCCGTCGGCTCGGACGCAATTTCTTCGCTTATGCCCGCAGTAATACCGCCGATATACGCGGTATCGGTTTTTTCTGCCGTGATACTGCCGTTAAAAAAGTTGTTTTTCAATTCCGCTCCGCTTTGAGCGCATATTCCGCCGATAAACAGTTTTTTCTTTCCGTCACCCGAAACGTTGACTTCGATTTTTCCGTCGGCAAAGCAGTTTTCTATACGCACCGTCGGATAGTCCTCGCTCTTTTTACTGTTGACGGCGGCAATACCGCCAAGGTATATTTCCGCCGTCGACCCACCGTCGGCGTTAACCGTCATATTGGCACTATTCGAACATTTGTTTATAACGTTCTGGTTGTATACCGTTATTCCGCCCAAGAGAACTCCGCTCGCTTGGGCGGAGTTGACGGTTAATTCACCCGTGACGCGACAATCCGTCAAAGCCGAAAGATTGGAATAGCAGATTCCGCCCGCGTTTATCAACCAGTTGCCGGCTCTTGTCGTAAGACTCAAGTCCAGCTCGCTTTCGCATTTCTCCACTTTTCCTTTTTGGTTGAAAGCGACGACGCCGCCAAAATCGACGGTGTCGACCGTTACTCCCGACAAACTTGATTTACAATCCGTTATCTCTCCCTCGTTGACTCCGACAAGACCGCCGAGAACGAAGTTTGCGTGTTCGTATCCCGTTACCGTCAGGTCGTCAGTCGTCACGGTACAACCTGTTATTTTACCGCCGTTGGCGCCTATCGCCAGTCCGATCGGGAAATAGTCCGCAGAATACTCGTAATCACTCTGCACCGTTATGCTTCCGCCGACTAAAAAAACACAGTTGGTCAGACTGCCGTCTGCCGTTACCACGTTGGCGAGCGCACCGGTAAAATCTTTTACAGTCATGTCAAGGGTAAATACGAACGTAACGTCGGTCACGCTTCCTACGATATAGTTAAAAACGCTCTTGGTCAGCGGCTGAGAAAAAGTAATCCTGTGCCCCTTTCCGTCTATATCCGCAAAAAGATTTTCGGTAAAACCGTTCAAAGAATCAACGGTGACGTCCCGACTGAGTTCGAGATAGGTTTTTGCGGCGCTACCCTCACCCCGTGCGTCGTAGTAACGCTCCTGAGCCTTGTTTAAAGCCTGAGTAAAACTCTCGCCGCCGGCAACGATAAAGGGCGATTTTTCGGTTTTCCCGTTTGTGGAAACACCGAAGACAAAGCCGAAAACCGCCAACAAAGCAAATACTCCGGCGACGACGTAAGCCGCCAGTACGAGTATCTTATTTTTCTTTTTTAACGGCAATACGGGTGCCGCTAATCTTCCCGATTTTTTCGTAGGCGGCGAACCGTATACCATGTTACAAATGGCGTTGATATTGTTTTTGACGGTTGCGTTTTTTGCCGCAGAGGGATAAGCATGCCAGAAGTGCGCTCCCCTGCCCAGTATAAGCAACATTTCCAACGGCGAAACGACCGCGTCTTTATCTACGTACAACCGCAGACATTTTTTTGCCTTTTCCTTAAATACGGGATAAATCTCTTCCGGCTCGTCGACTACGGTATACACGCCTACTTCCAGCAACTTTTTTTCAAAGTTTTTTACCAGTTTGTCGCTGCCGTACAAATACATAAGCGACAGCACGGGAAAACGACCGAAACAGGTAGAACCCAGTCGGGTGTTTTTGGTAAGATTGAAAAAAGTCTCGCAGTCGTCCTTTTTAACGGCGTCGAACAATTGATTTAATTCGTTATCCAACATAAAGTCTCACTACTTCTTGATTTTTACGCGACGTTGATTTGCCCAACCATCCAACAGGTCGTACAGGTATTCTTTGTCCACGTCACCCTTCTCGATAAGGCTTTTCAAAAGGGCGTTGGTGGCGGCAAAGGTGGTCAGAAGTTTCTCGACGTTTTCACTTTCTCCCGATACCGTCCTTGCCATACTCTCACTGTTGACGCGAATGGTCTCTATTTTTTTGCCGTTGTCCGCAAGCGACGCCGCAACGTCTTTATTGATAAAGTCGCTGACTTTTTTTACGTTCTCGTTGTACCCGTCTATGGTTTTTTCGAGGTCGCGGACGTCGTAATTAATCTTCTTTTCTTCCGTCAGTTTGTCAAGACGGGCAAGTTGATTCAACGCTTTTTGTTCGATTTGGTCTATTTCCGCCAATTTGTTTTCTATTTTTGCAAAAGTGTCGCCGAAAGCCGTCATATACGCCATGTATCGGTCGCTGACGTCGACGAATTCCTGTATTTTTGCCGTCAATTCGCCGCTGCGACGGTTTTGCTCAACTATCGTCTGATAAATTTTGTCCAACTTATCGCCGCCGCCGATGGACTCGTCAAGTTTTTTAAGGTCATCCTGCATGAGGTCGTAAGTTTCCACGAGTTCGCGCAGATGAGTCTGCACGGGCGTCAGTAAGTCGCGATATCCTTTGAACGCCGCTATGAGAGAATTGAATTCTTCTTTATTATCCATTATTTTTCGCCTCTCTTTTTTTAAAAAGTTTTTCTATATCGTTTTCATTCTTGTTCAGTTGAGCAAGGTCGTCTTTAAGCAATCCGTCTATCGCCTCCCGTACCCCTTCGTCCGCCGTGACGAGAGGAAGAACGGACAAAATATCGATATCGAATTTTTCCTTTCCCGCCTTCACGCCTTCGTCAAGCAACTCTATCAGCCCCGACCTGTTTGCCGCTACAAACTGTCGCCGTGCGTCTTCGGTCAGACCGATTTTCCACAATTCCAATCCCGCTTGTGTATAGTTGCCCGTCTTTACGAACTTTTCGTAAACGTCTACCCTTCTCGTTTGTTCGTCGCGTTCGTACCCGTCCGCTATTTTTTTTGCGGCAAAGCGCGCGTTGTCGTACTGTCCCAACCCCAAAAACTGGTTGACGCGCTCTTTCATTTCTATATCGTCTACGGCGAGTCGGGTGGAAATTTCCGACAGCCTGTCTACCGCTTCCGCCGAAGAAAGCGTTTCGAATTCGTTGCGGAAAAAGTCTTCAAACTGCGACGGCGGATTGCTCTCCGCTACGTAAAGATATTGCCTTGCTCGGGTAGCGCCGACGTAAAACAAATTAAAATAATACCTGTAAACCGAATTTTCGTCCGCCGTCTTTCTGTTTACCTGACGGCGTTTAAGAGTATCCCATTTGTCGGCGTTGTCCGAAAGAATGTCGGTTAAAACCACGGCGTTTCGTTCCAGACCTTTTATTTCCGACACGGTGAGAACTTCCTGTCGCGGTAAAATCTTTTTTACTTCTTCTTTCTTTTTGGCGTTGGATACGATAAAAGTCAGGTTGTCGAAATTTTCTTTCGCCACTCTCGCCGCAAAGTCGTCGCCCTTGACGAATACCGTCTGCGTGGGAATATCCGCTTCTACGCTTTTGCCCTTTAAAACGAAACTGTGTACCCCGAACGTTTTTACGTTGACGTCGTTAAGCGCCTCTACTACCTCTTCTATCCGCTTGGTGTTGCGATAGTTGTTGACAAGCTGAGTAACGGCGGTAACGTCCTTTTTAAACATTATCCTCTTCAACGAAGCAAAACTGAAAAAAGAGGGGTTTATCATCTGAAGACCGTCGCCGACGCAAAACATCTTTACCGATATCGCTTTTAAAAAAACGAGATTGATTTCCGTAAAGTCCTGGACCTCGTCGATGACGGCAAGGGAATACACGGGGAGATTTTTCAGTTGCATCATCTCCCTGCAAATAAAGTTATTGTCAGTTTTTCCGTTTTTTTCCAGATACCGCCCGTAATCCGCCGCTACGGCGTAAATCGTCTCGATCTCGGGAACGGTAAAACTCTCTTTTCGGCTGTCCCTGTATTGTTCGAAAGTCAGACAAGGATTGCCGTCGGCACTGCCGTAAATCAGCCCGAAAATTTCTTTAAAAACAACCTCAAGAGAAAGTTGTTTTATCTTTTCCAGATTGCCTGCAAGACTGTAATTTTTTATATTTTCCGCGTATTCCGAAACAAAATACCCTTCGTCGGCAATATTCGCCTTCTTACCGGTAACCTGCTTGTAAATATCCTCCAACAGGCAATAATCCACGTTGTTGTCCAAAAACGCGACGATACGCGTCAGCTTGTCCGTTATACGTTCCGGGGTTTCTTCGCTCAGCCAGATTCCCAGCTTGTTTTCCACCGCCTTTTTATAATCGTCGTCTCCGAACTCCGTTTTTCCGTCGCGGAATTCGCTTATAAGGCGGCTGACCGCGTCACGGAAGGCGGTAACTTTGTTTTTGGTATCGATTATCAACCCACGGGAATAAGTGGTGTACAATACCCTGCCGCCGTACTCCCGACAGGCGCAGTAAATAATTTTATCTATGCAAACGTTGGTTTTGCCGCTACCCGCCACGCCCTGAACGAGCATATTGCCTTCTTCGTTGGTGACGATTTTCAGTTGGTCTTCGCTCAGCAACGGAAAATTTACGCCGCCTGCTCCCACGACAGAATAAACCTTGTTGAATTCGTTGTCGTCGGTGTTAAAATCGCCGTCGCACACGACAACCGTAAAAGTTGGATGTTTTCGGATAAACTCGGTAAACCGCGCGTCCTTTTTAGCCGCCGCCTCCCCCTCGTATCCGAAAAAGACGAAATCTTCGTCGGCTATCATTCCATTTGTCTTTATTTGCGCGCCTACCTTAAAAAACAGTTTGTGCGCTCCGTCGGTAGTTGTTGCGACAAAACTCTTTACCCGTCCGGCTTTTCCGAAAAAAAATTCGGGATTTTTTGCGCAAATAAACCCTTCGGCAACTTTTGCTAAAAAGTTGTCGATACCGCCGAGCGTACGCGTCTCTTTAACAAAACGCTCGGTCTTGAATATTTTACTTTTCCCCGACAGCACCGTTTTGGTGACGTCAACAAAAACCGATATCTGCATAAAAACCCGTGTAAATCGTCGTTTCTAATAAATCATTGAGTAATTTTGTGCGTTTCCACGTATCCGTTCGCCTTGATTTGTTGTCTGCGAAGTTCCTCCGTCCGCTGCGCAACTTCTTTTTCGTTGCGTTCGGCAAGTTTCTTCTCCAACATCGCAAAGGCTCGCTCTTTGTTGAACAGTTGCGAACGCTCCTCCTGACAACTGACCGCTATACCCGTAGGCAGGTGCGTTATTCTCACCGCGCTCGCCACTTTGTTTACGTTCTGACCGCCGGCGCCTGAAGAATGATAAATATCTATGCGTAAATCTTTTTCGCTCCAGGTTACCTTTTTAATTTCCGTTTTAGGCAAAACGATTACGAGAACTTCGCACGAATTTTGCTTTCCGTCGTCGGTAAAAACGAATTTGTGCCTTCCGCCCTGACTCTTAAACGCTCCGTAACCGCCTTCGCCTACCGTCAATACGTTTTTGTCAACCGAAATTCCGCAACGGATACTTTCCGCAAGGTCTATATACGTCTCCTTTAATATCGCAACACCCCTCGCGTCGCCCGACAATTCTATCGTGCACCCGTTAAGGTCGATTTCTCCTCCGTCGGCAAGAAGTTTTTTGATTTCCTCGCAGACGGGTATTATTTTTTCGTTGATTTCTGCCAATTCCGCCTCGTAAAATTTTCGGTCTTTGCCGTTGTTTTTCAATTCTTCAAGACAAAAATCCCCGTCTTCAACCAGTTTTAACAATCTTTGCCGCGCCCCGTGTATCGGTTTTAACGTCGTTTGCTCCTGTACCAGAAAGCGCATGTACTTGGCGTCGGCTAAAATTTCGGGATAGGACAACAGTCTCGACAATTGGTCGTACTTTTCGTCGAGAACCCGTGTTTCTTCTAACAGACTTTTTACTTCTTCCGTCGGCATAACCTACCCCTCATGCTTTTTTATTGTATCACATGCGTAATAAAATGTCAATACTCTTTCCGTACCGATTAGGGTTGACAATATTTGCGTTTTGTTATACAATTGTCGAGAGGTAATAAGCATGCAAAATCGACGAACCGACAACAAACACGACCGCCCGTGCCGCGGAAAAAAAGACGGAATGAATTCCGCCTTCGGCTCGGGGCACTTTTTTAAAAAGCAATTCGGTCAGAACTTTCTGTCCGACGACGCACTGTTGGCGGATATCGTTGCCGACGCGGACCTTTCTCCGGACGACGCCGTTCTCGAAATAGGCCCCGGCGCAGGCGCGCTCACCCGTCACCTCGCAAAAGCGGCTAAAAAGGTCGTCGCTTACGAAATCGATACCGACCTCAAACGACTGCTGTCGCAAAACCTTGCCGACTGCCCCAACGCAGAGGTGGTTTTCAAGGATTTTATGCGCGCAACCGACGAAGAAATCACCGAAAAACTCGGTAACGACTACGCAGTGGTCGCTAATCTGCCCTACTATATCACCGCACCCGTGATAACGCTTTTTATCGAAAAGGTTCAACGCGGCGCACGGATAAAAAGTTTAACCCTTACTTTGCAAAAAGAAGTTGCGGACAGGCTCGTCGCAAAAGAAGGCACGGCGGATTACGGCGCAATCACCGTGGCACTTGCTTCCGTGGCGGAAATCGCGTTAACACGCACAATTGACAGAAGTCTGTTCTACCCCGTGCCCAACGTGGACAGCGCGGTCGTAACGATCCGTTTTAAAGGCAACCGCCTGAACGTGGCCGATTATTCCTCATTCCGCGAAATCACACGTTGCGCCTTTGCTCAACGGCGTAAAACCCTGTCCAACAACGTCATGTCCTACTTTAAAACGGACAGGACTACGGCGGAAAACTGGCTGTCCGAAAACGGAATAGACGGCTCGGTAAGGGGCGAAACCCTTTCCCCTCAACAGTTTGCAACGCTGGCAAATAATCTGTATAAACTAAAACGGAATTAAACCGAAACCAAAAAAATCACCCGACGGGGTGATTTTTTTCTTTTTATTCTGCTTACATATCGTCTTACCATTTTATCGGTTCCACGCCGTGACTGATAAGAAACTCGTTGGTACGGCTGAAATGCTTGCAACCGAAAAAACCGTTGTACGCCGACAAAGGGCTCGGATGCGCCGCCGTCAAGGTCATGTGCCCGGGGTTGTTAAGCAACGTCCGTTTGTTTTTGGCGTTTGCGCCCCAAAGCAAAAATACGATGGGCTGCTTCAACCCGTCAAGATATTCTATCACGCGGTCGGTAAAAGTTTCCCACCCTTTGTTTTTGTGACTGTTGCTCAGTCCGGCAACAACCGTCAAAACGGCGTTGAGAAGTAATACTCCCTGCTTTGCCCACGGGGTGAGATCACCGTCTGCGATAATGCTGGGCGCACCCGTGTCGCTCAATATTTCTTTTTTTATGTTTTCAAGACTGGGCGGCGCCTGAATGCCTTGCGGAACGGAAAAACTCATTCCCATTGCCTGACGCGGATTGATATAAGGGTCCTGTCCGAGAATAACCACCTTTACTTCGGACGGCGACGTCCGATCGAACGCATTGAGAATAAGCCGTTTTGGCGGATAAACCGTTTTAGACGCGTATTCCCGCTCCAAAAAGGCTTTTAACTCCACGAAATACGGTTTATTGAACTCGTCGAGGAAAAGCTCTTCCCAACCGTTGTAGTCGCGCATTGTTTTTCTCCTGTTCTTTCTTTTTCAGCCCACGTGCCACGCGGCGTTATTCCATCAAGGTCTGCGTTCTTATCGACAAATCGTACAAGCGTTTGTACAACCCGTTACGTTCGATAAGTTCGTCGTGCGTGCCCGATTCTTTTATCCCGTCCTCGGTCAAAACGACGATTCTGGTTGCGTTGCGGATAGTAGACAGGCGGTGTGCGATAACGATAGCCGTACGCCCTTCGATGAGTTTGTCAAGAGATTGCTGAACTATAAGTTCGCTTTCGTTATCGAGATTACTGGTCGCCTCGTCAAGAATAATAAAAGGCGGATTTTTTAAAAATACTCGCGCAATGCAGATGCGTTGTTTTTGTCCGCCGCTGAGTTTGACTCCTCGTTCGCCGACGTAACTGTCGTATCCGTCGGGAAGTTCGTTAATAAACTCGTCCGCACCCGCTCGTTTTGCAGCTTCGATGATTTCTTCTCTCGTTGCGTCGGGTTTGCCGTAGGCTATGTTTTCCGCCACCGTCCCCCAAAACAAATAAACGTCCTGAAAAACGATACCTATATTTTGTCTGAGAGAATGTAACCTGATTTTTCTCACGTCTACCCCGTCCACCTTGATGCTACCTTCCGTAACGTCGTAAAAACGGGGAATAAGGTTGGCGACAGTCGTCTTTCCGCCGCCGCTCGGACCTACGAGCGCGACGAGTTCGCCGCTGTTGACGTGAAAGTTCAGGTGGTTTAAAACGTTACGGTTGCCTTGCTTGTATGCAAAGGTTACGTCGTCGAACACGACGTCTCCCTTAATGGTGCCTATATCCACGGCGTCGGGAGCGTCTTCGATTTCTACCGGGGTGTCGAGAATCTGTTGATAACGCGCGAAAGCCGTCATTCCTTTCTCAAACTGTTCCGAATAGTCGGCAAAACCTATCAATATACCCATCAGGCTGGTGGCGTACAACATGTATGCGACAAAAAGCCCTGCTTCGATTTTAAATACTCCCGCCAGAATAACGATAGCGAGGTACATTATCGCGTCCATTACTTTAAGCGAAGAATAAAACTGTCCCATATAGTGATAAGTCTTAGACTTGCTTTTAATAAACGCCTTATTTCCCTTTTCAAACTTCTCTTCTTCCAATTCTTCGTTGGCAAAAGCCTTTACGACTCGTATTCCGCTCAGAGTATCTTCGACCTGGGCGTTAATTTCACTCATATTTTTGCGGTTTTCATGATAATTTTCGTCCCACTTGTTATTGAACGCGATTGTCAGCCACACCATAAAAGGAATGAGAACGAAAATACACAAGGTCATCCATGGTTGCTGTCTGAAGAGGATTATAAACATTCCGATAATCTGCACTCCGCTGACCAACAACGTTTCGGGACAGTGGTGCGAAAACTCGGTAATATCGAACAAGTCGGTCGTAATCCTGCTCATGAGGCTGCCCGTCTTGTTGTCGTCGAAAAACGAATGAGGAAGTCTTTGAAAATGGCGGAACATATTACGCCGAAGATCGCTCTCGATTTTCACGCCCATGATATGTCCGTACTTGTTGATAAAAAACTTGCACGTTGCGCTGATGATTTTTTCGATAAACAACGTGATTGCAAAAACCAATACTATACTCAACACCACATGCCCTTCGGCAATGGCGGAATTGGTTATTTTTTGCGCGTAAACCGGCAAAATCAAATCGCACGCCGTGGCAATCATGGCGCACAGCATGTCAAAAATCAGCAGACCTGCGTATGGCTTGTAGTAAGGCAGAAATTTACCGAAGTACTTCCAACTGTTTTTCTTTTGCTTCCTCTCTTTTTTTGTCTTCATCTTTCCCTTTTAATTTATCTTTGTCGTTACTGCCGTCGGTTTAATTTATTCGTCGTTACTCTTTTCTAACCCTGATGACGCTTGTTTTTGTTCCTCCACGAATTTATCCGCTTTGTTCGCAACGTACCTGCTGACGGACGTTTCGTTTTTTTCCGGTTGATTGACGACTATCTGAGAGTAAGGAATCTCGATATCGTTTTTGTCGAACAACAGCTTAAACTGCCTGTTCATATCGCGCTGAACCTGATAAATATCTTCTTCTTTGCAATTGGCGAGAAACATAAGATTAACTGAAGACGCTCCCAACTCGGTCACGCCCTTATAGTACGGACCGTCTACGATTCCGGGGATTTTTTCTCTTATCTTGTCGAGGTTGTCCGAAATAACCTTTTCTACCCGTTCCAGCGACTCGTCGTAACTTATACTCATTACGCACTTTGCAACCGAGAGTTCCTTGGTCTGGTTAATAACCGTTGCAATGCTGCTGTTATTGATTATTTTAACGTTTCCGCCCGCGTCGATGATTTTAGTCGTACGGATACCGATTTCGTCTACCGTTCCGCGCCAGCCGTCAATAACCACGATGTCGCCCACCTGGTAAGAACCTTCAAATACGATGAACGTTCCGGCAATTATGTCGGCAATAAGACTCTGTGCACCGAGACCTATAACCA
>SFEB01000040.1 GCA_004558105.1 Clostridiales bacterium | reverse complement strand
GATGATGGCGACCTGAATAAGCAACAAAGTTGACTGAGTAAGGTAACCGTCGCCGAGCACCGCCGAAAAAGCCTCGTTCAGCGAGAAATAAACTTCTTCTCATACCAGTCGCGTTGCAAAACCGGCGGTAAACCTGACGGAAAAAAACCACACGAACAATAAAATAGAAAGTTCAACAAAACCGATGCACGACAAAACCCTCTGCCGTTTAAACAGCAGAGCTACAAAGAGGAGATTTATCACTAAATAAATCGAGATAATCGCCATGTTCTTCAGTCCTTTTTATCTAAAGACCTTGAGTCGACAGAATTTATATTCTGACAATTTGGCGACGACAAAAAATCTGACGTAATGACAAAAAAACAAAAAAAATATGGAAAAAATTGCCGAAAAATAAAATAAAAAACATTTTTTTTCATTAAATTTTCATTTCCGTCACATTTTCGCTTGACTTAACGTAAAATAAGGGGTATAATTTTCCATATAATCAGGCGGTTGTGGTAACGACCGTTAGACAGAATATAAATTCTGTATATTTTATAATAAAACGAAAAACTCCCGCTTTTGCGGGAGTTTTTTTCGTTAAGTTTGATTTTAACTTATTTGAGTTCGGCGGTTGCGCCTGCTTCCTTAAGTTTTGCGACCATTTGATCTGCCATTTCTTTGGGTTGAGCTTCTTTGATCGTGGAGGGTACGCCTTCAACGAGGTTTTTAGCTTCTACCAAGCCGAGACCGGTGAGTTCGCGGACAGCCTTGATAACTGCGATCTTGTTTGCGCCGATTTCTTTCAATACAACGTCAAATTCGGTCTTTTCTTCTACGGGAGCAGCTGCTGCGGCTGCGGGACCTGCTACTACGGCGGTGGCTGCTGCGGATACGCCGAATTCGTTTTCAATTGCTTTGACCAGTTCGTTCAATTCCATAACGGTCATGGTTTTAATTTCTTCAATAAATTTTTGAATGTCTGCCATTTTTAAATACTCCTTATTTTTTTTCTTGGGCTCACTATTGCCCTACTTTAAATTTTTATTTTTTTAATTCAGGCAATTAAGCCTCTTTCTTGTCTGCAACGGCTTTGAGCGCGATTGCGAGACCTTGAACCGGTGCGTTGAGCACGTTTGCCAACATACCGAGCAATACGGGTTTGGAAGGAATCTTTGCCAAACTTTCTACCGTTGCCGCGTCTACAAATTTGCCGTCCATCATACCGCCCTTGATTTTAAGAACGTTGATTTTATCGGCGTTTTCTTTGGTGACCTTTGCGGGTGCGATTTCATCGTCGTAAGAAAAAGCGATGGCTGTCGTACCGTTTAAGCATTGAGAGAATTTGTCGTAATCCGCCTGGTCTTCCCGGTAGCCCGCTTCGGCAAGCGCGATACGCATCAACGTGTTCTTGTGTACGCCGTAGTCGATGTTCGCCTCTCTGTACGCTCTGCGGAGTTTAGTGTCCGCTTCAACGGTGATGCCCTTGTATTCTACCATAACGAAAGCCTTAGCGCGTTTGATTTTGTCAACCAATTCGTTGATAACCGCTCTCTTAGCCTCTTGGTTGGGTCTGAGTTCTGCCATTTTTATTACCTCCTTTTAATTTTCGTCGGGGATTACCCCTACAAAAAACCCTTGTACCGTAGTACAAGGGGAAAAAGGCATAAACCGATATTTATATCGTCGCACTTTCGCTTGTACCTCGGCAAGATTTACCTTTACACTTGCTGTCTCTGGTCAAGAGTCTGTTGTTAATTTCTTTTTGTTTTTATTTTGCTTCGTTAAGCTTGTTTGTAGTTAACTTTTACACCGGGGCCCATTGTAGAAGCAATGGTAATGCTCTTAAGATAGGTTCCCTTCGCTGCCGCGGGCTTTGCCTTGACGATAGCGTCCATAATGGTGTTGAAGTTTTCAGCCAACTTATCTTTTCCGAAAGATTTTTTACCGAAAATAACGTGGCAGATAGCGGTTTTATCGACTCTGTATTCGACTTTACCTGCTTTAACGTCGTTGATGGCTTTCGCAATATCCATAGTAACGGTACCGCTCTTGGGGTTAGGCATCAAGCCTTTCGGACCCAACAACTTACCGATACGGCCTACGAGACCCATCATGTCGGGAGTGGTGATACAAACGTCGAAATCAAACCAACCGCCCTGAATCTTGGTGATCATGTCTTCTGCGCCTACAAAATCGGCTCCGGCTGCGGTAGCTTCGTCTGCTTTCGCGCCTTTTGCGATAACGAGAACGCGAACGGTTTTACCCGTACCGTTGGGAAGAACGACTACGCCACGAACCTGTTGGTCTGCGTGACGGGGGTCAACGCCGAGTTTGACGTGCAATTCGATTGTTTCGTCAAACTTTGCTTTTGCCGTGTTCAATGCGATATCGATAGCTTCGCCTACTTCGTAAGCTTTGCTCTTGTCGTATGATTTTAAACTGTCAACGTATTTTTTACCCTTAACCATACCGTCCTCCTTAGCCTTCTACTACGATACCCATACTACGGGCAGTACCGGCGATCATGCTGCAAGCAGCTTCCAAAGAAGCGGCGTTGAGGTCAACCATCTTGGTTTTTGCGATCTCTTCTACTTGAGCCTTGGTGATTTTAGCGACCTTATTGGTGTTGGGAGTTGCGCTTGCGCTCTCGATTCCGCATGCCTTTTTGATAAGGACGGGTGCCGGGGGCGTCTTCAAAACGAACGTGAACGATCTATCCTGATAGATGGTCACGATAACGGGAATGATAAGACCCGCCTGGTTTTGCGTTTTTGCGTTAAATTCCTTGGTGAAACCGGGAATGTTGATACCGTGAGGGCCCAAAGCGGAACCTACGGGAGGTGCCGGCGTGGCTTTACCGGCGGGCAGTTGCAATTTGACAACCGCAGTAACTTTCTTTGCCATAATTCTCCTATATTTTTCGTGGTTTTAGTGAGCGCATGTAAGATTTACGCTCTCCCACTTTTTGTCTACTTTAAAACTTCTATCTGGACGAAATCCATATCGACAGCCGTATCTCTGCCGAACATATTGAGCATAAGACCGACCTTCTGATGCATGTTGTCTATTTCTTTCACAACGCCGATAAGTCCTTCGAAAGGTCCGTTAACGACGCGAACGTTATCGCCGACTTTGATATCGAGATCAACGACGACGTCTTCGAGACGAAGGCGTTTTACTTCGCTTTCTTCAAGGGGCCATGCCCTGCCTTGCGGACCTACGAAACCCGTAACGCCGCGGGTGTTGTACGTGAGCATATACCAAAGCTCCGAAGAATAAACGAGCTTGACAAAAACGTAGCAGGGCATAATTTTGGTTTCCACTGCCTTTTTTTTGCCGTTTTTCTCTTCAATAGTCGTCTCTGTAGGTATTTTGATGTCAAGAATCTGGCTCTGCAGATCGTTATTTTCGATCATCTGCTCCAGATTTGCCTTAACTATATTTTCATACCCGCTGTAGGTATGTAAAATATACCACTTTGCTTGCTCTGTTTCGCTCATTGACAACCTCTTTTTAGCCTACCAGCAACGAAAGCAACGCGCTCAAGCCGGTATCTGCTGCGGTGATAATAACCGTAAATACCACGACTACCGCCAAAACGATGCCGAGATTTTGCAGCACTGTAGCAAAGGTGGGCCAAGTGACTTTTTTAAGTTCTGAAGCACTCTTGCTTAAAAAGTTGCCCAAGCGGCTCTTTTTGCGAGGCGCTTTGGCCTGGACTTCATTATTGTTTGCCATTTGTATCGTCCTCCGAAATACCGTGCTTGTTATTTTGCCTCTTTGTGGGCAGTGTGTTTTTTGCAAAACGGGCAGTATTTGTTAAGTTCCAACCTATCGGTGGTGTTCTTTTTGTTTTTATAACCATCGTAGTTGCGTTGTTTACATTCCGTACATGCTAAAGTAATTTTTACTCTATTACCTTTTGCGTTTGCCATAGTCTTTCCCTCTGTTTTTTCTGCACAAAAATTTACACCCCATAGAAAGGTGCTTGAATATATTACCACACTAAAATCAAGTTGTCAAACAATTTGCAATATTTTTATAAATATTTTGACGCTTTTTTAAACCAAAGGTACCCCTGCGTATTTTACCGCAGGGGTACTCGTCGTCCGGAAAGTTTATTTATTAAAAGAACACGGCTCTTGCCGCTTCTTTCATCTCTTTAGACGCAGAAAACGGAATTCTCGAAGTATATCCGGCTCTTGCCGCAACAATCATCTTGACCGGCCATGCGTTGATATCCCTGTTCCACATAAAAACGATATCGTTGTAATGCGCTCTTGCAGCAGTAATTTCTTTTTGCAAATAAGAGTTTTGCTGCATCGCGTCGGCTATCGTGTTGTGAGATTTGAGTTCGGGATAGTTTTCGAACGCAACTTTAAGGTTTGCGTACGCAGAGTCGATAGACTCCTGGTAAAGGTTACGCGTCTCGTCGTCTATATGCGCGCCGCCGCTGCGGAACGCCGCGATTTGAGTAAAGGTGGTTTTGTCGAGGTCGACGGATTTAGATACCAGAGCGGCTGCGTTTTGCAGTATCTGAACTCTTTGTTCGAGATAGTTGTCGATTTCCGACGCTGCCGATTGAATCTTTTGTTCAAGCTGTCTGAAATAGTTTCTTGCTTTCATCTTTTGGACAAAATATACGATACCCCAAATCAAACCTACCACGGCAAGTACCATGCATACGATACCGACGATAGCAAGCTTAATCACGAAGAACACGATACCCAAAATTAAAAACAGTCCGAAAAGTACCCAAGGCGCGATTTCAAAAATCGTAGAGCCTACGCCGACCTTAACGGGTATCTGCTTATCGATAACGTTAACGTCTCTGCCTTCCTCCCTGATCGGCCCTGTGGTTTCGTCTAACATATTTGCCATAAAATTTTCCTCCTTTGTTTTATGGATTTATTCTATTATAATATTTTTTTATTCAATTAGCAACCGTTTCAGCGATTTTTGTCGCTATTCCGAAGTTTTTTCTGCCGCCTCGTTCTCATCGACATCGTCAACCTTTTCCGTTTCTTCTTCTGCCTGTTCGACGGCAGGTTGTTCTGCCTCTTCCTTCTCTTCCGTTGCCGTTGCCGTTTCTCCGCTCGTGTCGGATTTTTCACTCTGTCGCGAAGTCGGACGAAGTCCGGATTGAGTATTTGCCTTTATCCGCTCTAAAAATTCGTTAAGCGTGTCTTCCATACCCTTGTCGTCGCCTGCCGAAAAGGACGAATTCAACGCCATTGCCAGCAAACCTCTTTCAAATACGTAGCGACCGCCGCTCTTGGCTGAAATGATTTTTGCAAACTCGGAGTCTGTCATAAGAGTTCTGAAATCATGTTCCGACAAACCGAGCTTTTTAACCTGCATGTAATTGTCTTTCTGAAGCGGAATATATTCAGTCCACTCAACAGGAACCTCATGCAAGTACCCGTCCCCGCCTCGCATCGTTACGTAAGTTACTCTCGGTACGGCGTCAAACGAATAAGCCGAAACCTTGACGACGTCGCTATTGCCCACGGGCGTTGTCATACTTGACTTTAAGATAACTCTCGTCTTGGTTCTTTCATGCGCGAATATTCCGGAATTAAAGGAGTTTGCCAGAGACTCGTGCTCGTAACTCGTATAGTTGGACAAAAAATCTTTGTCGTATATGTACTCCGTGGGTTTGTGCTGTTGGAACAAAGGAATAGACAGCAACGGGGCGAGATCGAAATAGATCGATTTAAAAAATTCGCAGTTGTAGTCGTTAAACTCTTTGCGCAGTGCGTCGAAAGAATAGGTATTGAATCTGTACGGGCTTGCAAACAAATCGGTTTGCTGGGCGTGCTTGGACGCAATGATGTTTATACCGCGTTTTTTGGTGTAATAAAAGTCGTCGCCGTAGTATTTGTCCGACTTAATGAGTTCCAGAATATTCTTTTGCGCCAGGGGCGTAAACAAAAGCCTGAATTGTTTTTCGTTGTCTCTGTCAAGTGCGCCGAACAAAACGTCAAACTCGTTGTTTGTCATACCGGTAAAATTAAGACCGGATTCCACTTCTTTCTTTTGAATTTCTTTCGTTCCGCGCTTTATCTCCCTTTCAAGCTGCTTTTCCGACATCTTGTCCGCACCGCTGGGTTCTCTGCTGAAACTGAGATCGGGAGCCGCGTCGTTGACGTAGATCAGTTTGGTATAATACTCGTACCTGGGCGCAGGCGCGGTAACCGTAGCATGCAAAGTCTGCGAATGGTGATTGACAACGGTGTTTCCGTCGGAGTCCGTGGAGTAAGTTTCCCAGTGAATAGTTAGGTATCCGTGATACGTTTCGTCGTACATCTCCCGAGAAAAAGTGCGGAGAAACAGGAACGGATTGCCCACGATAGACCCCGAATGAATCAACCAAGAAGATTCCGTCGTATCTGCGTTGTCCGTAAACCCGTACTTTTTGCGGATATAGCACAACTTTCTTATATCGAAAAATTTGTCGAAATCGATAAGCGGAGTGGTACGTTCGATAATCTCAGCCGGCATGTTCCAGTCGAACAAAGCGTACAAGGGCGACAATTGAGCTCTGGCTACTTGTATTTTTTCGCTTAAAACTTTGTCGTTTTCGTAAATCTCGGCTTTTAACTCTTTAATGACGGAATTGAGTTTTTTACTAATCAACAAAGCGAACAGCACGTTAAGCCCGATACAAACGACGAGAAGTATAAGACTTACGAAACCCGGAAGCGAAAAAACGGCGTCCATATCCGCCCCGAACCCATGAAGCGCGTCAATGAAAAAAAGTACGGCAAAAATAGCAGTAATGACGCAACAAATAACGAGAAAGGTCTTTAACGCCTTTTTACCCGACAGTTTTTTTCTGAGTTTTTTCAGGTCGTCTTTGAGAACGTCTATCTCTCGTACCGTCTTTCTGTTGGCTTCGACGTCAACGGCAGACTCTTTTACCATTTCTTCGAAGTATTTGTCGGAATTCTCCTCAAATTTCGTGCGATACTCCAGGTCGTAAAGCCTGTATGGTTCCAACACGCTGTATTTTCCCATGTTTCCCTCCCGAAACGACGTTTTTTGCTCTTTTTCTCTTTATTATACACTCATACGTCGGAAACTGTCAATTATTTCAAAATAATGTATTATCCTTTTGAAGGACAAAAAAAACCGTTGGTTATACCGAACGGTTTTAAAATTATCATTATATCGTATTAAATTACTTTTTGCAGTACATTTCGCCCACAATATCGTTTGCCATGGTGTTTGGCAGAATTCTTTTTAAAAACACGAAAAACTTGTAACTTCCGCCGACCGTCACCAAAACTTTCGGACGTTTTTTTACGGCTTGTTTATACACTACCTTTGCAACGGCGTCCGGGCTCATGCCCTTACGCTCGTCCTTTTCCATTTTCTTTATGCTTTCGCCCTGTGCGCGATACACGTCCTTACCTTCTCCCGACTTTTTTCTGTTGTCGGTAAAAGAAGTTCTCGTGTCTCCCGGCATAACTGCGCTAACCTTTATTCCGAATCCCTTTACTTCCTGCCTCAAAGCGTATACCAGAGCATTAATTGCCGCTTTACTCGCCGAGTAAAACGCCTGAAAAGGAATGGGAAACTCCGCGGCAACGCTGCTTATAAAAATAATATTTCCGCTTTTTTGCCTGCGCATAATCGGCAAAAAGGCTTTTGCCGTGGAAAATCCGCCGAAAAAATTGACGTCAAACTGTCTTTTTGCGTCTTCGAGTTCGGTAAACTCAACCGACCCCGACACTCCGAAACCTGCGTTGCACACCAACACGTCAACCTTTCCGCACCGTTTAAAAACCTCGTCCCGCGCCGAGTCGATTGTCTCCGGAATAGCCACGTCGCAATAAACGTGCTCGCAAAACTCCGTCGATTCGCCCGAACGGCCAAGGTCGAATACCCTGAAACCTCTCTCCCAAAAATACTTTGCGGTGGCTTTTCCGATGCCTTTGCCGGCACCCGTGATTACGACGACCTTCTGACTAACGCTGTTCGTCATACTCTTCCATCACCTCTTTTATTTTATCCATTGCCTCGTCCAGAAGTTCCGGCGTGAAAGTCGCCATCAGCGAAAGACGCAACAGACAAGAATCCGCAGGCGTCGCCGGAGGCAGAACGGGGTTGACGTAGACGCCTTTTTCGAACAACACTTTGCCGAGTAGCAAAGTATGTTCCGCCGTTTGGGTATATATAGGCACGATAGGCGTTATGCCGTCTTTGTAAGATATTCCGCGTTTTTTAAGACCTTGACGCAAATAAGCCGCCAGATCCAAAAGTTTTTGCGGCAATTCAGGGTTAAGCTTTATCTCCCTCAGCGCCGCCAGAGCGCCTGCGCAACATGCCGGAGTTATACTTGCGGAAAAAATAAACGGACGGGACGTGTGACGAACATAGTCGATAACCTCCTGGCTGGCCGCCAGAAATCCGCCCAGACTGGCAAGAGATTTTGAAAACGTACTCATAACCATGTCCACTTCGCCCGTAAGACCAAAGTAATCCACCGTTCCTCTGCCGCCATTGCCCAACACGCCGAAACCATGCGCGTCGTCCACAAGAACTCTCGCACCGTATTTTTTTGCCAAAGCGACTATCTCGTCGAGCTTGGCGATCTCTCCGCTCATACTGAATACGCCGTCCGTTACGATAAGAATACCGGCGGTATCAGGTATCTTCTTCAGGCGTTCTTCCAAATCCTGCATATCGCTATGACGGTATCTCAAAGTCGTGGCGTAAGACAGTTTGCACGCGTCCACTATGCTCGCATGATTTTCTTTGTCGCTCAGGATATAATCTCCGCGGGTAGCAATTGCTGAGATTATTCCCAGATTGGATTGAAATCCGGTAGAAAAAGTCATTGCCGCCTGATAACCGACAAACTCGGCAATTTCGTTTTCCAACTCTATATGCATGTCCAGCGTTCCGTTCAAAAACCTGCTTCCGCTCACGCCCGTGCCGTATCTTGTCAGCGCGTCGTGGCACGCCGCCGTTACCGCGTCGTTGGTAGTAAGACCGAGATAGTTATTGCTGCCCAGCATTATCATTCTTTTCCCCTCCATCATGACGACGGGGGCTTGTTTCGTTTCCAGAGTGTGAAAATAGGGATACAAATCCGCATCTATCAACGGTTTTGCGGGATTGTTGGCGCATTTTGCAAATAAATCCATGGTTACCTCCTGCCGAAAAATTATTCAAACCCTATTAGTTTTAACATTTTAACAAAGTTTTTAACCTTAGTCAACCGTAAAACTTGTCAAAAACCGATATGCTACAAATCCCAACCTTTTGTCCGATTTTCAAATTGCGGAAATAAAAAGGCAAAAAAAAATCGCAAAGTCAGCATTTCTGCCCCATTGCGATTGTTTTTCAGAATACAATATTAATCAACGTAAAAATATTACTGTTTTAACAAACTTTGCATTTATCGTCAATACTTATCGTACTTTAAAAAATTATTCGCCTAAACTCTCAACGTCACCTGACATCGAAATACTTATCAAACCGCTACACCCTCTGAATAGGTGTTTCCTATGCCGTTAACACCATTGGGTAAGCTCATCTCCGTCAGGCTTGTGCTGTTTTCATAATCAATCCCCTATCTACTATTTATTATTTAATAAATTACTTTATAAGTTCTTTCAGTAAAGAAATTAACGCATCATCATTGACCGGCGTATACCAACGCCCCTCATGCCGTCGTAAGCCTAATTGTACAGTCCATGCCGTACCCTCAGTATCGTATAACGTTAAAGTATTTATTATCGGCGATACGTCAATTCGCTTGTTTTTATCTACTGATTTGTAACGTACGGCTAAAAGCTTTTCCATAACTCCGGGAATATTTTTACTCGGTATCGCATATTCTATTACTTCGCCATACGTTCCGTTTTCATCAACGTTTTTTAAATTTGTTATAAAAACCATTTTAGCGGGGTTTTGAGGTAAATCATTTAGCCCGTCGAAATCAGTAATTTTCAGCGTCTTATTACAGCCCACAAAAACTCCCGAACAAATAATCAAGGCAAGCACAGTTGTTATTACAGCTACCGTTATTCTCTTTGCCATTATCTTCTATTCTCCTTTTAAAATTAATTTGCAATATAGATAAAGTCAATTCTAATTCTTATACCATCTAAAGAATCCCAATAATATTCACCTCCTTATTCCTGC
Organism: Clostridiales bacterium; assembly: GCA_004558105.1. Lineage (GTDB taxonomy): Bacteria > Bacillota > Clostridia > Christensenellales > CAG-314 > SFEB01. Next base: position 424 of record SFEB01000040.1, on the reverse strand, counting down.
AATTAATTGCTGTGTCCAATTGGAATAATAAAATGAAGCCCATTCCACAAACTCCAGCTTATCACAATGCATTATCGCTTTTTTTAGTCTTCTTTCTCCCGTATTTTTTAAATATAAAACGGGTACGGGTTGTTCTCCGAAAACAATTTTTTCAATATTGTCCCATCCAAAATCTTCTATTGTCATCTCGCCCGATATAAATTTTTCGCAATACTCGTCTTTAATTTTGACACAAAATCTATCATCTTCCATGTTCGGCGAAAATGGCTCTTCGTCAAATACATTCTCGTCTATATAACTCCAATAAGTTTCTATCCAAGTAACGGTTGCTATCACCGCAACCAAAACCACTACTATGCATATTATCAGGATTTGTATCCAAAATATCTTTTTACTTTCTTTTTTCATTGTAATACCCCACTAT
>SFEB01000039.1 GCA_004558105.1 Clostridiales bacterium | reverse complement strand
TATCGTTATCGGCGCAAACGACGTTCTTAACCCTGCCGCCCGTGAAGCGGAAGGCACTCCCATTTACGGTATGCCCGTCTTGTCGGTAGACGAATGTAAGAACATTTACATCTTCAACTACGACTTAAAACCCGGTTACGCAGGAGTGGAAAACCCCCTGTACACTCGTGGAAACGGCGTTCACCTCTATCTGGGCAACGCTCAGGAAACTCTGGCTAAGTTCATCGACGATATGGACAAATAATCGTCGGTAAGACAGTTAAATAATCAAAACAAAAATCCGTTGACAAAAGTCAACGGATTTTTTATTACAATTTTTTCAAATAATCGTTTAATCTATCCGGATACCCGTGTGGCGTTTAAAACGGTAAGAAGCATAACTCCCACGTCGGCAATGACCGCCAGCCACATAGGCAACAGGTCAAGTACGCCCAGAACCATAAACACAACTTTTGCGAGTATTGCAAACGTAAGGTTTTCTATTACTCGCGCCTTGGTCTTTTTTGCAATTTTCACTGCCTTAGGCACGGCTTTCAGGTTATCGGTAGGCAGTACCACGTCGGACGCTTCTACCGCGGCGGCAGAACCAAGTTTTCCCATAGATACGGCGCAATCGGCAACGGTCATAACGGGCGTGTCGTTAATCCCGTCTCCCACGTACAGGACGACGCCTTCTTTTTTCAGTTCTTCGACTATCTCCGCTTTTTTATCGGGCAGAATATCGCAATAAACCTCGTCTATTCCGCCTATTTTCCGCGCAACTCTTTGCGCGCCCTGTTTGTTGTCACCCGTAAGAATAACCGTTCTGGCGACCCCTGTTGCCTTTAAATCCGCCAACGCCGCCGTCGCGTCCTCTTTAACGGTATCGTCCAGCTCTACCATGCCCATGTATTTACCGTCGACCGCAACGTAAATCAACGTTCCGTTTGCCTCCCGTTTTTCGCAAGCCACGCCCGCTTCGTCAAGCAATTTATAATTGCCGACCAGCACGCGTTTGCCGTCGATAAGGCAACTCACGCCCTTTCCCGCAATTTCTTTAACTTCGGTTGCAACGTATTTTGTCTGAATACCCTCAAAAGGTTTTGCAATCGGGTGGGACGAACCCCTTTCAGCCGCCGCAACGTAATCGACGACGCCGTCGCCCTCAACCTTTACGATAGAAAATTCGCCCTTGGTCAAGGTACCCGTCTTGTCAAAAGCCGCTACACGCGTCTTTGCCAACGTATCGAAAAAGGTCGCGCCTTTTACTAATATACCTTGCTTTGCCGCACTGCCGATAGCGCAAAAATAGGTCAGCGGAATGGAAATAACGATAGCGCACGGACAAGAAACAACCAACAACACCAACGCTCTGTGTACCCAAGTCGCCAAATCGAAAGAGCCGCCGAACGCCCGGATCAGCGCAGGCACGATGAAACCGATAACCACTGCCAGAATACAGACGATAGGCGTGTAAAACCTCGCAAATACCGTAACGGTTTTTTCCGTCCGTGACTTTTTATCGGAAGCGTTTTCCACCATTTCCATTATCTTGGCTACCGCACTGTCAACATACTTTCTCGTCGTCTTTACTTTGATATTTCCGCCCATATTGATGCAACCCGACAACACTTCGTCTCCGACCGTTACCGGCTTGAGTTTAAATTCACCCGTTAACGACTTGGTATCGAGATCGGTAGTTCCCTCAACCACTATCCCGTCTACGGGTATTTTTTCGCCTGCTTTGACAAGGACGATATCTCCGACGTTGAGTTTTTCCGGCGGAACGACGACCTGATAATCGCTGACCAACACCGTCGCCGTCTCACTGCGGATACTCACCAGATTGCTTATCGACCTGCGGGACGAACCGACGGCTATACTCTGCAACAACTCTCCGACGGCATACAACAGCATTACCATTACGCCTTCAAAAAGTTCACCGATGATAAACGCACCGACGGACGCTATCGACATTAAAAAATTCTCGTTAAACGGATGCTTTCCGAACAGGTTTTTTACCGCCGTTATCAATACCGGCAGACCGACCACCAGGTACGCCGCCCCGAATAAGCCGTAACTAATCCAGAGTATCCACCCGCTCCCGTCAAGCGACGATAAAATCATTGCCGCCGTAAGCAATACCGCCGATATCACTATGCGCAACAACTCTTTTAAATGTTTTTTTCGGGTTTCGTCCTTGTCGTTGTCGCTATCCAGTATCTTTACGTCGTCAAACAGCATTATCGTAGACTTTACTTCTTCCAACACGCGGGCGTCGGAATACTCGATATTAATCTTTTGTAAAGAAAAATTGACCGAACACGCCGTAACGCCTTTAATACCTTTTATCATTCCTTCCAGACCTGCCGCGCAGGACGCGCAATCCAACCCTTCGATTTTTATCGTTTTTTTCATAAATATATGCCTGTTTAGTATTATATTTTCGTTTTTTAACGCCTTTTCCCGTTATTTTTCCAACTCGCAGTAGGCGTGCGCCTTCGCAAGATTGATAATATCTATTATATGCTCGTCGGCAATCGAATACAAAATATTCTTGCCTTCGCGCCTGCTTTTAACGAGTTTGTTGTCTTTAAGCAACCTTAATTGCTGTGAAACGGCGCTCTGATTTACCTCCACCGCCTCTACTATATGCAAAACGCACATTTCGCCGTTTAATAACGAATAAATAATCTTCATACGCGTCGGATCGCCGAGAAGTTTAAGTATCTGACACATTATATTGATGTATCCGATTGCCGGCGTAACCTCTTTTGCCTTGACTACCAACTGCTCGTGCGTCGCCTGATGTTCGCAATATTGCCTTTCTGTCATTATTTCCTCCTTATTCCGTTGACCGGACTTGTTTTTAATCGCGCACCCGTGCCCTTCAAAAGCAAAAAACAAATCAACATATTATAATGTACTAATATGTTAACATGTTTTGACGGTACTGTCAACCGATTCTGTTTAATTAATCAAAAATTATTTTACGCAACTAAAAAAACGCCCGTCAGGGCGTTTTTTGCCTGTTTTCAGGCGTTTTTTTATTGTTCTATCGTTTCTACGCTTTCGTTACATGACGTTTGTCGTTTAAATAGTTATAAATTTTCGTTAAAAAACGCCATCAGTTTTTCGTAGTTTTCCGCACGGTGCGGAAAAGTGCAGTAAGAACAGTCCTTTATTTTTTTGTCGCCGTATTCGATATACTTGGGGTTGCCCAGACATTTATCAAATTTATACAACGGACAGTAACAGAACAAACAGTTAAACCCGTCGAAGGTCTTTTCATGACACGGGAAAAATTCGCATGCGGTGTTTTGAAAATACTTGTAACTGTTTTTTATCTTTTTTTCCAACACGCCGAAAACTAAGGTTAAATATTCCGGAACTTTACCGTCTTTAATCCAAAGAAGCGGTTTTCCTAAATATTTTTCGGCAGTTTTTACCACGTCGCCGCCTAAAGATTCTATCGAGTACCTCATTTTGTCGGGTTTCCGGCACGGTAAATTATTTTCACGCGCGCACTTTTCGCATGCGTCGCATTTGCCTGCCGAAAGCACCAACGTCCCGTCTTTTTCCTCTTCAAGCAGTTGGGCGAGCCGTTTTTCTTTCTCTTCTCCGAGCGCTTTAAGCGCCTCTTCCGGCGTGGTATTCCGTTCAAAATACACCGCCACGCCTATCAACGTCAGGCGATCGTACTCCAACCACTTTTGGAGCGGACGAAAGTCGAAGGGCGGACATGACCAACGTCTGTGATACCCCTCTTTGCACTCCTGACAACGTTTAAAAAATTTTTCAACGTCCACGCATTCCCTGACGTACTCTCCCGTGCCGACGGTTGCGCGGATTTCTTCCGTTTTATATTCAGCCATAAAAACTCCTGAAAAATCCGACCTTTTTACTCTTTCACGTAATCCGCAACCAAGTTGCCGAGCGCCTTAAACACCGCCATCAGGTCGGCAGGCGTAAATTGTTCTTCTCCCGTCGCCTCGTCAACTGCCGTTTCTCCCAATCCCAACAACGTTGCAAGTTCTTTAAGCGCTTTGTCCAGCGCCTTGTACTCGTCCGTAGCGGTGTAGTCGTATTCTCCTTCCCCGTCTCCCGAGGTAACGGGTATGCGGTCAAGCTTGGAAATCTCAACGAGTTTTGCGTATACGTCCGTATAGATTTGGTCAATAATATAATCAACGGCACTTTCAATAGCACTGTCTATCATGGGTTCCAGATATTTCATTAAAATCGGATTGGAAGACAGAGACGATATCAGGTCGTCGAAACTTCCCCAGTTTCCGCCCGGCAACGTACCCGACGTGCTGCCTTTAATCGCTTCCATTATCACGTCCTCGCCCACGATATCGATAAAGTACTTGACTATATCCAGTTTGGTCTGATAATCGAGATTCTTCAACTTTGTCGAAAGACTTGTCTTTAAGGCAGACGGGGTATATTTGTCACCTGTCACCTCCAACAGATAATCTACGAAAATAAAAGTAAAGTTTTCGGCAAGTTCCTCGCCGCCGTTGACCTTTTTACCGAAATCGGCAACGTCGGTAACGAATTTTTCGTCAACGGGTGCGCAAAACGCTTTCAATAAATTTGCCACGTCGGCGTCGGTGATTACTTTTGAAATAACTTTATCGTACAAATCCACGACGGCAGCAAGTTCCGTCTCGTATTGGTTTTCCGTCAACGCGTTGACCGTTTTGACGATAAAATCAATCATCGTCGCTCCGCCCACCTCTTTCGACAACATGTCGATAGCGTCGCAAACCAGACCGTCCTTGCCGAACACGGTGACGAAATCGTCTACCGTTCCGTTCCCGACAATGACGTTAACCAATGCGGAACGTTGCTCCTTGTCCACGTCGTATAAAAATTCTATCAACGCCTGAGTAATGACTTTTGCGCTTTCTCTGCCGTCTTCGACCTCCTCTTCTCCGCCCTCGCCCTGTGTGTATACGAGCACGGCGTAGTCGCTGTCAAAATACGCCACTTCGTCACCCGTCGCCTTCAAAAACAAAGTCAGACTCTTGCGAAGCTGTAACGAGGTGGCGTCTGCCGACAATACCGTCTCGTTTTTGCCTGCGTCTATACGGTATTTGTATCCAGTGGCGTTTTCTACCGACTCCCATGTGACCAACCCGTTTTCGTCAACGCTCAATACGGGTGCGTCAAGTTTTTTTGCCGACGTTTTATCCGTTTCCGTCGCCACGTAATAACTTATCGAAGCAAACGGACTGTCCAGATAATTCTCACCGTCGCCTATTGCCTTTACTCTCAACGTACCGCCTGTCGCGAGTTCAAAACGTCTTTCTTCCGAACCGTAATAATACTCTTTACCTTCCGAGCTCTGGCAGACGTATCCGACGGCGTAAGGAACGCCGTTCCACGTAACCGTACCGTTTTCATCCACCGTAGGATTGGGAGCGCTCAGAACGACGGCAGTTTTATCGTTTTCGCCTTGATTTCCGTCGGCGGGAATTTCCTGCGAATTATCGCACGCAACGAAAATACAAACCGTGGCAAGCAAAACCAACAACAATACCAGTAGTCTTGAAAAACTTTTGTTCGTCCTGTCCATCGTTTACCTCCAAAACATAATTAATTACAATTTTATATTTTATAATAGCATTTTCTTACATATTTGGCAATACAAATACGAAAAAAAAGAGAAAAAATAACCGTTTTGTATCATTCTTTTTGGATTTGCATTGACATATTTTTACCTAACTGCTAAAATAATAAATAATCGTCGTTGGGATTCAAACGACGAAAAGGAGAGTTTTTATGAAACGTAGTATCCCCGCTTTCGTCAGCGGACTGATAATCAATATTTGTATCGGTCTTGCCTGCACTTTACTGTTCGTCTTGTTTTCCGTTATTATCGGATTGGCAATCGGATTTGGCGGAGCAACAACCCCGTTAACCGACTTCGTTCACGCTTTCAGCGGCGTTTGCATTGCCACGAGCGTAATAGGCATCGCCGGAGCAATCGTTTGTTTGCGGAACAAAAAGGTCGGCGGAATCATTATGTCGGTATCGGCCCTTGCCGACGTCGTTCTGGCTGTTTCGATTATTATTTCAAACTTTATTTACGCAACGGCGGAATCGCCCGTCAAAGTGGGATCGGTTATCGTTTTAATAATCGCCGCTCTCGCTTCGGTCGTCCCTCCCGTTCTGGCGTTTATTCCCAAAAAAGAGTATATCGAACAGCCCATTACCGACAAATTTTAACGAAGGCTAAATATGAAAAGTATCATAATCGGCGTTGCGGGCGGAACGGGTAGCGGAAAAACCACCCTCGCTCACAAAATTATAAAAAATTTCAAGCCCGACGAGGTGTTGCTCCTGAGCCATGACTACTATTACAAGGACTACGAAAATCTGACCTTCGAAGAACGCGCGGCAAAAAACTTCGACCACCCGGATTCCTTCGATACCGACCTGTTGATAGCCGACCTGATAAAACTCAAAGCGGGACAGGAAATCAACCACCCCACTTACGATTATACCATTCACCGCCGCAGTAACTGGGTAAAAGAACAGCCCAAACGCGTCGTGGTCGTTGAAGGAATACTTATTTTCGAAAACGAACAACTGCGCAATCTCTTCGACGTAAAAATTTTCGTCGATACGGACGACGACATACGCTTTATCAGGCGACTCAGTCGCGACGTAAACGAAAGAGCGCGCAGTATGGAATCCGTAATCAACCAATACTTAACCACCGTCAAACCCATGCACGACCGTTTCGTCGAACCGAGCAAACGTTACGCAGACGTAATCGTACCCGAGGGCGGTCACAATACCGTTGCGCTCGATATGGTGGTGAACAATATCAAAAACAAACTTGCGGAATAGTTTTTAGCCTATCCCCAATAAAAAAGGAAGAAAAGCATAGAATTTTCTTCCTTTTTTTAAACCCTATTTAAATATTCTCCTGAGTCACTACTTCTTCTATTATCGGCTCATTCCATCTGACGATATTACCGTTGCCGTCATAGTGCCAGTAATAGGTGTTTTCGGCAGGGGTTTCAACTTCGGTTTCGCTGTAATAGTACAGAGTTACGCCGGCTGCATACAATCTTTCGCCTACCGTTATCGTACCCCATTTATCAACGGTGTCCCTGTAATAAACAGAAGTGAGCGCACTTGTAACGTTGGAATCGCCCCAACGTCTGCTCCTTACGACGAAAGCCTGGTTTCCGATTGTCTCAATTCCTTTACCGAGTACCACGTACTCCAGACTAAAACTCTTGTATACTATATACGAGCCTATTTCTTTAATGCTGTCGGGAATAATCAGGCTCGTTATTGCAAGCCCCTGAAAAGCCTGATCGCCTATATACTCTACGCCTTCGTTAAGTATTATTTCTTTCAATCTGCCGCAATCTCTGAATGCTTCGGCGCTGATTGTCTTTACGCAACTGCCTATAGTTACCGTCGTCAGGTTTCGACACTCGCTGAAAGCTCTGTAACCTATTTCCGTCACACCGTCCTTGATGGTCAACTTGACGAGATTAAGGTTGGCACTGAAAGCATTGTTATATATCATATAAGATTTGCCCTTATACTTATCCAGCACCAATTCGGTTGCGTTACCTTTGTAAGACATCAGGAAGACAACGTCGCCGAAAACGTAATAACTGAAATCTCCGTCCGTTTCGGTTTTACCAGCAGCGTTCTCGTCGTCGGTTACGACTACCGCGTAACGTGCGACGTATCCGTAATCTGCGCTACCCGCCACGATATTCAGAGAAGATTTATTGATAACCACCATAAGGTGATTGCAACGAGCAAACGCGTCTTCGCCGATAGAAGTTACGTTTTGCGGTATAACGACGCCAAGTAAACCCGAGCAGCCGTAAAACGAACCGGCAGGGATAGCGGTAAGACCGGCAGGCAAAACGACTTCACTCAAGCTGAGGCAACGACCGAAAGCCTGTCTGCCGAGAGTTTGCAATCTGTCGGAAAAACCGATTTTCGACAATGCGCTGCAACCGTAAAAAGCGAAACTGCCGATACTCGTTGCCTTTAAAATAACAACCTCTTGCAAAGTCGTGATATTCATGAAAGCGTACGACTTTATATCGCCTTCGGTAACTGTTACCTTTATCAGAGAAGACGGGATATAATAAACCGATTCCCCTCCCCATCTACCTCCGTAACTTACTTCTTCCGCACCGGAAAAATAAACGTCGCCAAACAGATGCCCCAGATGGTTACGTTGTGAATCATTGGTTATTTCTTCGTCTTCAAAACCAAAGAACGGTAAAGTCAATTCTTCTATCGAACCGCAACCGAAGAAAATCGGTTCTTTTATCATTTCGGTCAGACCGTTTCCTATAACGACGTTGGTAAGGCTCGTACAATATCTGAAAGCGTATTTACCGATGGTTTTTACGCTGTCGGGGACGGTTATTGCCTTTAAAGAAACGCAATAATTGAACGCATACTCGCCTATGCCCGACACATGGTCGCCCATTTCGACGTTGACAAGACTTTTGCAGTAATAAAACGCAGAATCACCGATGGCGGTAACGCCGTCGGACAGCGTAACCTTGACAAGGTTCTTGTTGTAACCAAACGCATGTCTGTAAATTTCATACTCGTTTCCTTTACAGGACGACGGCAAGGTTACTTCGCTGTCGTTACCCGTGTAGTTTACCAGATAATACTGACCGTCTTCGACAAAAAAGATAAAATCGCCCTCGGTAAAAAGCGCGCTTTCGTCCTGAGCCGAAACGATACGTCTTGCGTAACGCGCAACGTAACCGTTATCCTGTGCGCCGACGGTCAACGCTATGGAAGAATTGTTGACTATTTCCACCAATTTCGAACAATCGATAAAAGCCTCTTCTCCGATACCGTCCTTTTTAAGTTGTTCGGGAAGGGTCACTTTTACCAGACTCTGACAGTTGCAAAAAGCGTATTTTGAAATGCTGTCGCCGGTAAGTCCGTCCAACTCGGTCAATAACTCGCCGTTAACGTACATTCTTCCCGTAAAATTGACGGGGTTGGAAGAATAAGAACCGAATTTCACTTTCACCCATTGATTTACGTCGCCGAGGTAGTTGAAGTAAGATAAACTTTCACAACCGTCGAACGCATTGGATCCCAGGCTTGTAATGGTTGCCGGCAAGACCAACTCTTTGAGAGAAATACAATTTTTAAACGCACCTTCTCCGATTGCCGTCAGTTTGTTGCCGAAACTGACTTCTTCTAAAGACGTACAATCGGCAAACGCGTTCCTGCTGACGGTGGAAAGCGTTTCCGGTAAGGTAGCGGTTTTAAGGTTTGAACACCCCGAAAAAGCACCTTCCATAATTTTCGTAGTACCGTCACTCATCACCAACGACTGAATGGATTCGCCATGATAAAAAGAGTTTGCGCCGACGCTTTCTACACTGCCGGGTATAACGACTTGTTTTATTTTCGGACAATTATAAAACGCTTTCGTTCCTATTTTGGCCGCGCCCTCTTTTATCGTCAACGTCTCGATTGAGGTACAGTTTTCGAAACAACTTTCTCCCATGTTTTTCAAACCCGAACCTATCGTTACGTGCGAAATCTTTGCGCAACCTCTGAATGCGTCCGAACCGAGAGCAGTCAGGCTGTCGGGCAAAACCACCGCAGTAAGCGACGAGCAACCTATGAAGGCTTCTTTCTTTATATCAGTAACACCCTCTTCAAATTCAACCGTTTTCAATCCGGAACAATTGTAAAACGTCCTTTGATCAATAGAGGAAACGTTCTTTCCAACGGTGATTTTCGTGAGTTTAGAACAATTGTAAAACGCTCCGTACCCCAACTCGCCGCCGAGAACGGTTACTTCTTTAAGACTGTCGGGAAGGTAGTATTGAACAAAAGAACCGGATTTATAATATTGCTTGACGATTGAAGATTTTTTAAATTCCGTCGTGCCGAAAACGTACCCGAAAACCGCTTTTTCGTTTTCCGCTCTGTTATCGCTGCCGACGAACGCAACGGTAAGTTTTTCCAAAGAATAACAACCGTTAAAAGCCTCCTCGCCGACGGAAGTCACCGAGGAAGAAAGTATTACCTCTTTCAACGCAGTACAATCTTCAAAACACGTGCGGCCGACAGTTACCCCGACTCCTCCGTCTTTTTCTTCTAAAACGACTTTTACGAGACTTTCGCAACCTCTGAACGCGTTGTCCCCTATCTCCGTCACCGAACCGGGAATCGTAACGCTTTCCAGATCACTACCGCTGAACGCGTTTCTCTGAATGGACGTAACCGTCATCTTTTTGTAAGTGGACGGTATCACGATTTCCTTTTCTTCACAGTCGCCGACGCCTACCAACCTGCAGGTCTTTTTATCCTCGTTAGCCTGAAAAGCCAAACCGTAGTCGGTTCCCTCGTCTGCCTTATTACAGGCGACGCAACCCAATGCAACGAGAACTACCATCATTGCAACGGCAAATATGCTTATTACTTTTTTCGCCACACTCGTAGTCATTTCACTACCTCCTCGTTTACCGTATATATGACAAACCGGACGGAAAAAAATTCTCATTTTATCACTTAAACTCCTGCCCATCGTTTGTCTACGATAGTTTATTTTAACAAACAACTCAACTTTTTGAAATACCTTTTTAAAAAATATCACTATTTTTTCATCGCGTATTAAAATACAGAGCCTGACCTGTTTCCGAAATTTTAATAACACCCTTCGCCGAACGACAAAAACGTCGAAAAACTTACCGACATATTTTGTCTTTCTGCCCTGTCTTTCGGTTTATTCCGGGTTAACTCTGTTTTTAAGCAAAAAAAATACCTGTCGAGTGACAGGTAAACGGGTTTGCTTGAAAGAAATAGACAAATAGTTCAAGACACAAGGTTCTTTGTTTGTATTT
>SFEB01000038.1 GCA_004558105.1 Clostridiales bacterium | reverse complement strand
AGGTCAGATTTATTATACCACAAAGGAGATTCCTTTTCATCGGTTAACCTTTACTGAACCACGCGACTATCGCGTGGTTTTCTTTATACAATAAAAACGCCAAAAAAATGGCGTTTTTGAGGTGTATTTACACTTATTTTCGTGCGCTTAAAAAAGTTCTAAAAAATCTTTACCGTTTTGGAATTAACCCACCCCAGGCTGAGCGAGGTAAAAAGATCGGGCGCTTCGAAAAAAGAACAGTGTCCGCAATCGGGAATAACAACCAACTGACTGCCGGCTATTCCTTCCGCAATGCGGCGTTGTTCGGCAGGCGGAACGAGTTGGTCGTCGGTACACGACACTACCAACGTCGGGCACGCTATTTTCCACAATTGCTCGGAAACATCGTAGTTTTCGCTGCTGTCCGTCAACCGCACGAGGCTTTCCCTGACGACGTCGTTACCGAAAAAAGCAATAAGCGTTTTTTCTCTTTCCTGCATCCAGTCAAGGTGTTTGTCCCAAAAAGCGGTGGAGTAAATGGGCGGAATGGTGGTATAGTAATATCCTTCGCCGGTAGGCAACTTCGTCGCTTCGTTCCACGCTTTGCCTATGGCTTTCAGTTGCGGTCCCGTACGGCACGTTGCGTTAAAAAGCACCATTTTCCGCACACGGGTGGGGTGTAAAATAGCAAACTGAAGTGCGATAGAACTGCCGTAACTTACGCCGACAAGGTTTATTTCTTTTATATTAAGGTGGTCGAGCAAAGCCCCGACGACCTCAACCTGAACCGAGTGGTCGTAGCGTCCGGCCATACGCGCGCTTCGCCCCTGGTCAAGAAAATCGAGAAGAATCAGACGGTTGTTTGCCGAAAAACTTTCTTTAAAATTTTCCCAACTCCCCGTCGACATCATAATGCCGTTGAGAAGCAATATCGGTTGCCCCTCGCCCATAGTTTCGTAATAGATTTTTTTACCGTTAAAAACGAATTCCATTCTTTGTTTACCTTATTTGCCGCTGATTCCGGCTTCCAGCTCTTCGAGCGATTTAAGTCCTCTGACCAACGTGCCGAGCGAGTTGTAATAGGCGGAAGAACCTTCGCCCTCGGTCGTATATTCGTGAGTATACCTCGTAAGGCTGAGTCCGGTAACGCCTGTACGCTTGCCGCCGGAAAAGTCTATATACTCGCCCATGGGAATATTGACCTTTTCCTTTTCCGCATATTCCACGAAAGTTTCCCACGTGAGTTTATCGTCCGACTCCTCTACTCTGTCTAAAACCTCGCAAAACATATGCGCCGCTATATAACCTGCCATTGCGTAAGCGTTGGCTGCGTAAGGGCTCGTAACCGTACTTGCTTCGTCGCCCGTCTTGCCGGTTTTGTACGCCTCGTACGCGTTCATACATCTGGCAAAATCCCAATATTCCGACGAATAACCGAGGAGTTCCGCCGTGTCGGTATGGTCGACGATATCCAACCACCCGGTTGCGTACATTTCCCGTTCTTCGGAGATTATCCCCTGTTGCGCGAGAGTGCCCATCGTCACGGTGTTGGAACTGACGTAAGACGTTATCATCTTTCCACTGTACGCCGAATTTTTCAACGACGCGCCGATAGTGGCGAGAGGTCCTTGGTTAGAAGCGATGATTACAACGTCGCAACCTGCGTTTTTAATCGCCGTCACCTGCGTATTTGCCTCGGTTGCGGAAGCTGAAACCTGTTGATAAACGACGTCTCCCGTCTTGCCGAGTTTTGCCGCTTCGGACATAATACCGCCGTAAAGACCGAGCCCCGCGTCGTCGTCGGTGTAAAGAACGCCGACCTTCGTTCCGCCGAGACCTCCGTTTTCTACGGACGCGAAAGCAGTTGCGAGCAAGACGCTTCCCTCACCGTCGTAAATGGGTTGCACGGGCATAATTCTCGCCGCATTACCCTTGGCGTCGGCGTTGTAAAGAGCGCTGATACCCGTAGCGGCGTAAAACATGGGTACGCCCTTTTCTTCGATATATTCAAGCGTTGCCGCTACCGTATTGGTTCCGAAGTGGCCGACGAGAGCAAAAACCTTGTCTTCTTCTACCAACTTCTGAGTGTAAGACAAACCCGTCGCCCCAACGAACGCGTCGTCGTAGGTTTTGAGCCTGACGTTATACGTAACGTCGTCCTGCTGATATCCGCCGTTAGTATTGTATTGATACAGGTATGCTTCCAACCCGTAATTGAAAGGAACGCCGACGGTAGCGTACGTGCCGGACGACGCCGCCGTGTTTCCTATCCACAACGTGCCTGTTTTGCCGTCCTTGTCCTTGACCAGACCTTGAACTTCGTCCTTTTTGCATGCGGTCAGACTGAATACGATCGCAACGCAAAGCAGAACGGAAAGAAACAATGTAAAACTTTTTTTCATGATAATCTCCTTCGGGGTTTTCCCTTTTTTGCTTTTTATTATTGCCACTTTAAAAAAACTCAAACCTGCTTTTTGCCGCCCAGATAAGCGTCGACCAGTTTATCATCCCTCAACAAATCCCGCGCTTTTCCCGACGCGCTGATTTTTCCCAGTTCCAAAACAAACGCATAATCCGCTATTTTCAAGGTCTGAAGGGCGTTTTGCTCCACCATCAATATAGTGGTTCCGTCTGACCTTATTTTCAAAAGCGTCTGCAAAATTTCCCTGACAATCAACGGCGCCAGCCCCAAAGACGGTTCGTCAAGAAGCAGAAGTCCGGGCGAAGACATCAACGCCCGTCCTATCGCCAACATCTGTTGTTCGCCGCCGCTTAACGTGTCGGCTTGCTGTTTTCGCCTTTCTTTGAGTACGGGAAAGAGGTCGTATACCCTCTCGAAGTTGTTTTTTAACTCTTTCTTACCCACGCGGTATCCTCCGACCCTGAGGTTTTCTTCCGTCGTAAGTCCGCTTAAAATCAGTCGTCCTTCCGGCGACTGAGCGATGCCTGCCGCTGCGACTCTGTGCGGTTGCCAACCGACGATATTCTTTTTACCGAACAGAATTTCGCCTTCGCTCGCCTTGACCAACCCCGAGACGGTACGCAAAATCGTCGTTTTTCCCGCTCCGTTAGCCCCGAGTAAAGCGACGATGGTTTTTTCTTCAACGCTGAGATTGACGCCCTTTACCGCACATATTCCGCCGTAATTGACCGTCAGATTTTTTATATCCAGCAACGCCATACTATTCCTCCCCGACGCCCAGATACGCCGTCTGCACGTTTTTATCCGCCTGCACGACCTCGGGCGTACCGATGCACAGCAGTTTTCCGAAACTTATTGCGCACACCGTGTCGCAGATGTCCATCACAAGTCCCATGTCGTGCTCAACCAGCAGTATAGTGCAATCGTATTCCGTCTTTATCCTCTTTATCGTCTCGGCAAGCTCGCGCGTTTCGCTTTCGTTCAATCCCGCCGCCGGCTCGTCCAGAATAATCAGTTGCGGATCGCACATTAAAGTACGGGCAATCTCAATCTTTTTCAAAACGCCGTAGGGTAATCCCCACGCCACCGCATCGGCGTACTCGTTAAGCCCTAAAAAATCAATGATTTTCAATGCTTTGGCACGGATTATCTTTTCTTCTATCCTGAAAACGGGCAGACGCAACACCTGCGCCGCAATCGAACATGAAAAGAAACTGTGCGCCGCCATGACGAGATTATCCAGCACCGTCGACTCTCGCACCACCTCGACGTTCTGAAAAGTTCTAACCATACCGAGAGTCACTACGTCGTGAACGGCATAATCGCGCATGGATACCGTCTTGCCCGACTTTGTTTTAAAATAAATTTCGCCTTCCGACTTGTACACGCGCGTCAGACAGTTAAACACCGTCGTTTTGCCTGCCCCGTTAGGACCGATAAGTCCGAAAATTTCTCCTTTTTTTACGTTAAATGACAACCCGTCTACCGCCTTTAACCCTCCGAACCGCTTTGAAAGATTGACGACTTCCAGTACGTTACCTTCCTGCATCGTATGGGCGGCAGAAAGAGATTTGGACGGTTTGTCAACGGCAAGGCTTTCGCATGCCTCGGCTTTTTTGGTGATTTTCGCCACGGCTTTTTCGGTTTTTTTGTCGTAAATCTCATCGAGTTTTTTGACGTAATCTGCCAGGAGTAGCCTGTTACGTTCTTTCAATTGGTTCAACTCCGCCGACTCCTTTTCAACGTCTACCGAAGTATTGACGAGAGAAACGTAGGCTTTGTTTATTTTATCTGAACGGTTTCTTCCTGCTTTTTCGACCGCGGCTAAAACTTTAGGCTTTTCCAACAGAAAAAAAGATTTTTTTAACTCGGCGTAATCGAGTTTCGCTTTGTACCCGGCAATTTTTCTCGCCTTTTCTTCCGCAAGCTCCTCGCGCCTGACGCTTTCATATTGCCTGTAAAGCTGAGCGCGCACCGCATATTTATCCACCATTGGCTAATCTCCTTTCCGCTTTTTTCAATCTTGCTTTGGCTCGTATCTGCCCTACCAACTGCGCCAGACCGCCTGCGTAAAACATAACGATGAGGACGATTAACACGCCGCTTACTATCGTCATTATGTCGCCGTTTTTCGCAAAGAACGGAACGTAAGACTTAAGCAAATCGTTTATCCCGTATATCAGAAATACGCCGAAAAACGCTCCCCAGAGACTTTTTGTTCCTCCGATGATGACCGCACCGAGAATGTTGAGCGAAGTGGACAAAGTCAACAGATTTTCCGTCGTCATAAAACTTCCGATATAGACGAAATAAATCACGCCCGATATCGCCGCATACATTACGCTTATTACAAAAGCAAGTAAACGGTATTTCAACAGACTTACGCCGAAAGCCTGCGCCGCCGCCGTACTGTTTTTCATTGCGGTCATAGCGCGCCCGGTCGGACTGTTCATGAGATTTTTTGTCAGACAAGTCAGACCTATCAGCGCGACTATTCCGATAAAAAAGATTATGCGTTGCATCTGCGTTTGCGTAAGGTCGATGAAAAAAAGTTTCCGATGTTCGCGGGTAAGGGACAACGTGGAAGAAATTCCTTTAAATACGTACACCAATATTTCGCTCACGCCCAGCGTTATTATCGCAAGGTATATGCCTTCTATCCGCAAACTGACAAACCCCACGCCGACGCCGACCGCAATCGCAATCGCAACGGCAAGTATCAATCCGACGGAAAAGGTCAACCCCCATCTTTCCATTGCAAAATACGCCGAATAAATGCCGATACCGATAAAACCAGCCGTTCCCAAAGACGCAAGACCTGCATAACCGAGCAACAGACAATACCCGACGGCAACTATCGAAAATATGATAACGGAAAAAAGCGTCGTTATAATCGAACGCGGAAAAATCCCTATGACGTTACCCAGAAGCAACAAGGTCAATACGCCTCCGAATATGACGAAGCCGATATTTTGCCCGACACCCGTTCCCCTTTTTTTGCTTTTCAATTTCGACAGGGGGTTGTTTATTTTCAAATATTCGCGTTTTAAATAATTCATTTTACACCTTCTTTACCGTACGCTTACCGAACAATCCTTGCGGCTTTGCGAGAATAACGAGCAAAATCAGCACGTATACAACCGCGTCCACCCAACTCGTCAAGCCGTTGAACCCGTCGACGAGAGAAAGCACGCGAACCAGAATGGTGGCAAGCGGAATAATTATCGCCGCCAACACGGGGCCGAAAAAGGTTGAAAAACCGCCGAGTATCCCCGCCATAAAAGCGTTGACTTGTACGGAAGTTAAAAACAGCGGATAATTGATATTGGAGGGAATGGTAGCAAATATCGTAGCCGCCACCGCACCCAAAGCGCCTGCCAAAGCCCAACTTATCGCAGTTATCGCATGAGTATTTACGCCCAACATATCTGCGACGACTTCGTTGCTTGCCGTAGCGCGCACGCCCAATCCCCACTTGGTAAAATAAAGACAGACGAACACGGCGGCGACGATTACAACCGTTATTGCAACGCAAATCAACGTATTTACGCTTAGCCGCAGTTCGCCTATACTCAGCACGCGCTCGCTGAAATACCCGAATTTGATATTGTTCGCCGCCTTTTCTCTGTAAATCAGCGACAACGCGCCGTAAAACACCGAAACCAATCCCATAGTGATGATTTGTTTACCGATAGCATTTACGTTTTTCCCTCGACGGAAGATGACGATGTCGATAAAAAGTCCGGCGGCAATACCTGCAAGTATCCCCACGGGTAGCCCGAAATAGATTTTCCACCCTGCCATAAAAAACAAGTCCGACACCACGTAACACCCAAGCGCGCTGATAACGCCCTGGGCAAAATTGGTGGTGTAAGATGTTTTGAATATAAGCGTTATCGCAAGCGTAGCAAGCACAGTGACGCACATATTAGGCAAAGAGGTGATTATCGGTTCGATTATCAGCATTTTTTACTCCTTAATCCTTACCCGTCCCCCACCTTATTACGTTAGCGGACCAGACGTAACCTATTCCCGCCGCTATCATACACACAACGGTGCCGTCGACGACTTTTCCTTGTTCGATACCGAGTTTTAGCGACAAAATCTGATCTATCTGACCAACGTGTCCGTATTCTTCGAGATAAACGGTCTGCTCCGGACTCAGCCCGAGTTCCGCAAGCATAGAATTGTGTCCGCTGCGTTTCATGTGCAGTACGTCCAGATAACCGATGTCCTTTCGCGTCAGTCCCGCTTGCGCAAGACTGTCGTCGATACACTTGTACCAGTTTGGCATACTTACTTCGTTCAGCCTCTCTTTCATTTTGACCGGTTCGAACAGCCTGAGAGTTTTATATCCCCAATCAACGTTTTCGTGATTGAACGGGTGTACCGTTCCGCCGATTTCTACGCCGGCAGTACGGGCAAGCGAACCGTCGGAAATAATTTTACTCCCCAGCAATAAATTTTTGCCGTAATTCTTTTTTAAAATAATCGCGCCGCCGCCGGCCGACAGATTGTACATCATACTCATGTATTTGTCGGTATAATCTACAAAATCCCCGTTGCGGTAACCGCCGCAAATCATTATCGTATTTATAGACTCGTCGGCACGCAACATATCCGCCGCTATCTTCATCGCCGATACGCACGTACAACAACGATTTTGCAGGTCTATACCCCATGCGTTTTTTGCGCCGATTCTGTCCTGAATATAACAAGCCGACGTGGTCAGCGGAAACTCCGGAAACTCTTTCCACTCCTCGCCTATACAAAGAATTACGTCGATATCGAGCGGATTGACCTTAGTATTTTCGAGACAATTCAACGCCGCCCTTGCACCCATTTCCTGCGTGCCGTCGTCAACGTTGGGAAGATACTTTTTTACTATGCCGAGTTTTTCGATAACCGCCTGCTCGCTCCATACGCCGTTGGTTGCCTGAGAAATTTCTTTTGCACTCATAGTAGCCGAAGGAAGATATACCCCCACTCCGACTATTCCGACGTTAATTTGCTCTTTCATTTTTAACCAGCCCCCTGTTTTCAAATTCTTTTATAAGTTTTCCTATCAACTCTTTCGCGTCCGAAACGATTCCGAGATGCGCAACCTTGAAAATCGGCGCCGCTCTGTCCTTGTTAACGGCTATGATAAATTCTGATTCTTCCATTCCGGCAAGGTGTTGCACCGCTCCTGATATACCCAACGCCAGATAAACCGACGGTCGTACGGTTTTACCCGTTTGTCCGACCTGTCTGTCGTTAGGCAACAACCCAAGATCAACTATTGCGCGAGTACACGACACCAATCCACCGATTGACGACGCCAATTCGATAGCTTGAGGAATTTTATCCTTTGTACCGCGACCGCAAGAGACGAGAATTTTCGTTTCCGCTATATCGCCGCCTTCGCGCTTTTCTTTGATTTCTTCAATCATTTCCACCCTGAACCGATACGGTTTCCAGTCTACCGTTCTTTCTTCCGTCTCGCCGTGCCTGTTTTCGTCAAAATCGGCTATCTCGAAAACCCCTGCCCTTACTGTCGACATCTGCGGTCTGAAATCGGGGCATACGATAGTTGCAAACAGGTTTCCGCCAAAAGCCGGACGAGTCATAAACAAATTGCCGTCCTTATCCGCTTCAAGTTTGGTGCAATCGGCGGTCAACCCGGTATGAAGTCTTGCCGAAAGCCTCGGAGCAAGATCACGACCTATACTCGTTGCACCGAAAAGTACGATATTGGGTTTAATATCATCTATTACCGAATACGCCGCCTGTGCATATTGTTCGGTAAGATATACTTTTAAGTTTCTGTCATCGACGACTATCACCTTGTCAGCACCGTAACCGATAAGCCTGTTTGCTTCGCTTTTTATTTTATATCCGAGTAAAAGCGCTACCACTTTTTCTCCGGTAGTTTCGGCAAGTACCCTTGCTTGTCCGATAAGTTCCAACGAAACACGCGCAACCACGCCGTCTCGCTGTTCACACACAACCAATATATCAGCCATAAATTACCTCCTTTTTATACGTAGTGCTTTTCAAGCAAAGTTTCTACAATAAGTTTTGCCGCCTCGTCGGCAGACAACTCCACGACGTTCCGTTCGTTATTGACCTGCTTTACAAAAGTAGACTTGACTTTCGTTGGCGAACCGTTGAGCCCGATACAATCCGCGTCAACGTTTATATCTTTAAAGGTTAATAAATTTATTTTCTTGCTTTCTTGCCCGATAATATCTCCGACGTTCATGTATCTCGGAGTCACCTCGGCTGAAGTTACCGTTGCAAGAAAGGGTGCTGAAACCCTTAAACGCTGTTTAGCGTTTTCAATTTGCCTTTTCACGTCGTAAAACTCCCCATTTTGAGTAATTTCGACACAATACGTCACCTGTGGTAAGTCCAGAAGTTCGGCTATTTGAGGACCTACTTGCGCAGTGTCGCCGTCTATAGCCTGTCTGCCGGTTAAAATCAGATCGTACCCGATGGCGCGCAGTCCTGCGGCGATAATGGTACTCGTTGCCAAAGTATCGCTTCCTGCAAACATTTTGTCGCTCATGAGATACGCCTCGTCCGCGCCCATTGCCAGAGCTTCTCTCAACGCTTTCTCTGCCTGCGCAGGTCCCATACACAGGACGGCTACGCTGTCGCCGTTAAGGTCTTTTTGTCGCAACGCAAGCTCTAACGCCGCTTTATCGTCGGGGTTAATGATACTCGGTACTCCGTCGCGTTTAAGCGTGTTAGTAACGGGATCTATTTTTACGTCGGTAGTATCCGGCACTTGTTTAATACAAACGACAATTTTCATTTTTACCTCCTTTTTAAAAGCGCGCCCGAAATCACCATTTTCTGAACTTCGCTGGTGCCTTCGTAAATTTCCGTTATTTTGGCGTCGCGCATCATTCGCTCTACGGCGTAATCCCTCGTGTAGCCGTAACCGCCGTGGAGCTGAACGCATTTATTGGTAACGTCAACCGCCGTTTTACTGGCAAAAAGTTTTGCCTGAGCGGCAAGAACGGCGGTATTCGGCGCTTTGACCTGCTTGGCGTCGCGAGCTTTTTCTACCAGCAACCTTGCCGCTTCGATGTTGGTTGCAATCTCTGCCAGCACGAACTGCGTGTTTTGAAACTGCGCAATCGGTCGCCCGAACTGTTTTCTTTCAAGGACGTAGTCGAGGGTGGTCTGTAACGCGCCTTCCGCAATGCCCAGTGCCTGCGCCGCAATCCCTATTCGTCCGCCGTCAAGCGTTTTTAACGCAACCTTTACTCCGTCGCCGATTTTGCCCACGATATTTTCTTGGGGCACAACGCAATCGTCAAAAATCAATTCGCACGTACTGCTGCCGCGTATACCCATTTTCTTTTCCTTTTTACCCACCGAAAATCCGTCGAAGCCCGACTCAACCAAAAAATTCGCACATTCCAGACCTTTTTCGTTTTTACCGGTTACTGCCGTTATAAAATAAAGGCTCGCGTATCCTGCGTTAGTGATAAAAATCTTGCTTCCGTTCAAAACGTAGCTGTCACCGCGCTTAACGGCTGTCGTCGTCTGATTGTTTGCGTCGGTACCGGCGTTGGGTTCGGTCAAGCCGAAAGCTCCCAACCATTCGCCGCTCGCAAGTTTCGGTAAATACTTTTTCTTTTGTTCCTCTGTACCGTATTCGAGAATAGGGGCGACGCAAAGCGACGTGTGCGCCGAAAGAATAACGCCCGTAGTTGCGCAATATTTGGAAATTTCCTCCACGGCGCGAATATACATTGCGTAATCGCCGCCCATTCCGCCGTATTCGGTCGGAACGATAATGCCGAACAATCCGATTTTTGCCATTTTTTTGACGGTTTCAAGCGGGAAGCGTTCTTCTTCGTCGGTTTCCTGCGCCAAAGGCTTGACTTCTTTTAGCGCAAACTCTGCAATCATCTGATTAAATAACTCGTATTTGTAAACTTTATCCATAACCACCTCGCGCTCAGTCGTGTTTTACGGTTGCGACGCCGCTGACGACCACTTTTCCGTCCTGATTGGTACAGACGGTGTCAAGTTTTATTATTTTTTTGTCGTCTCGTTTTTCGGTAACGGTACACTCGGCGGTGATAGTGTCACCCAAATACACGGGTGCGCTGAAACGCACCTCCTGACCGAGATAAATGGTTCCTTGCCCCGGCAATTTATTTGCCAGAACGGCGGATATAAGTCCGCACGTAAGCACCCCGTGCGCTATCCTTTTACCGAAAATCGTGGTTTTTGCATACTCGTCGTCAAGATGCAACGGATTGACGTCAAGACTGACTTCCGCAAACTTTCTGACGTCCTCGTCGGTAAACGTTTTTGTCAGACTCGCTTTTTGCCCGACGGAAATATCGCAATAATTCATATCTGCCTCCTTATTTTCCTTTATTTTTGCCAAAAAGGGAAGTTATAAACGCCAAACGGAAAAAGAGGGCAAAAAAATACAACCTTCTTAAAGAAGATTGCATCACAACCGTCGGATTTCCGTTAAATCGGTCAATCAGGGAAACTTTTGCCGTCTAAACACTATAGGTATATTCTTTCTGCCGTTTTTCCGAAACGGCAAAGTATTTCGTAATCTATGGTTTCAAGCCTATTTGCAAGTAAGGTTACGGGCAGATTTTTGCCGAAGATCTCGGCGTCTCCGACAGAATAAACACCCTGCGGAAGGGCAACGAAAGAGTGGTTCATGCAGACGCTGCCGACGAAAGGGCAACGTTTACCGTTTAAAATTACGAACAAACCCTTTTTATCGGCGCGACGAGGCAGTCCGTCGGCATATCCGACGTCCAACACCGCTACCCGTGTGTCTATCTGCGGAACGAAAGAGTCGTCGTAACCTAAACTTTCACCCGAAAAAATCGTATTTATTTGCAATACACGGGCGTAAAATTCGGCAACGACCGAATTTTTTCCGACTACGCCGTTTTCCCTTTTACTTCCTTTCAATCCGTACAACGCCGCACCCGTGCGCACTATATCCAAAGTCGGCAATCCGCAATCGATACCGCCGCTGTTAAGCAGACTTAATTTCGCGTTTAACCCTACCCCGTGTGCGCGGATACCATCGACAAGGTGCAAAAAAAGCCGATACTGACAGGTCGAAACGTCAGCACCCGTTCCTCTTAAATGAGAAAAAATCCCTGCCATATCCAACTTGTCCGAGGACAGGAGACCGACAACTTTTTCTTTCGCAAAATCAAGGGCGTCAAAACCG
The DNA here is from genome assembly GCA_004558105.1 of Clostridiales bacterium. GTDB lineage: Bacteria > Bacillota > Clostridia > Christensenellales > CAG-314 > SFEB01. The sequence goes on along the minus strand of SFEB01000038.1, from coordinate 6,475 downwards.
AGCCGATTAAATCCGCTGTTTATTTTCAGCCATATTTTAAGTCTTTTGCCTTTTGGAATTTTTTCGATAATCCGCGCGAGATAGGCGTAATTAAAAACGCTTACGGTCAGGTCGCGTTCTATTGCTTCGCCCAGCAGACACGGCGAGACGCTGCCCAGCACAACGACCGGTTTACGTATCCCCATGTCGCGCAAAGCAACGCCTTCGTCAAAATTCGCAACGACGTAACCGTCGCTACCCGTCCTTTCCAGAACGCCGCATACCGCCGACAGACCGCACCCGTACCCGTCGGACTTGACCACGCAGTAAACTTCGGCGTTACCGACCTTGCTTTTTACCGACAGGAAGTTTGCCGCCAACTTATCCAAATCAACCCTGAAAAAACTCATAACAAAATATATGTTTTTGCGCCGTTAAAGTTGACAAAGAAACTTTTCTCTGCTTTAATAGAGGGTGAGAGAGATTACATTTACAGGAGGTAAAAAAATGAGAATAGGTTTAATTGCACACGACAAAAAGAAAGACGAAATCATAGTTTTGGCTAAAAAACATAAGGACGTGTTGGCTAAACACCAACTTTTCGCAACGGGCACGACGGGCACGTTGATCATGGGCGAAACGGGATTGCCCATTAACAGGATGAAAAGCGGTCCGCTAGGCGGCGACCAGCAAATAGGCAGTATGGTGGCGGATAACGGTTTGGACTTACTCATATTCTTACGCGATCCGTTGACTGCACAACCTCACGAACCCGACGTTTCGGCACTTTTGCGCCTTTGCGACGTTCACAATATTCCTTTGGCAACCAATCGCAAAACGGCTGAAATTTTACTGACCGCGCTCAGTAACGACGAAAGCGTATTTAAAAACTGACCATATAATTGATTAAAAAAAGGGGCTTTGTTAGAGCCCCTTTTTTGTCGTTTCTCAGACGCAATGCTTTTTATATTAAATCCTTTAAATACTTTTCAAAATTTACGCCGTGTTTGGCGTCTCCGTTGTTTTTCGCCGTATCGGAAATGGCTCTCGTAAGAAAACCGTCCGCGGCGGCAACCGCACTTTCCGGACTTTCTCCCAACAAAACTTTTGCCGTCAGAATACTGCTGAAAATATCGCCCGCGCCGCTCATGTTTACATGATAGGACGGCGACTCGGTGACAGTTACGCCTTTTGACGTCATTAAAAAGTTTTTAACGCTGTTTTCCGTTCTTATCCCGGTCACCGCAACGGCGCCGCATCCGTCCGCCATTAACGCCGCGCAAGCGGCTTTTATTCGGTAGGATAAATCCTCGCCGTCGGTCTTTTCAACCGCCTCGTGAGGGTTTACGCCGGTCAGAAGGCAAAGTTCCGTCAGGTTTGGAGTGCAAATGTCCGCCATGCTTACCAGACGACGCATTTGCGCTATCAGTTTTTCGTCGGTATTAGGATAGGGTTTGCCGTCGTCACCCAACACGGGATCAACGACGAACAAAGTGTCGTCATTGCCGAAACGGCGGAAAAAATCTTCGACTTTTTCGGCTTGTTTGCTCCCGGTCAGATATCCGCTGAGTATTCCGTCAAAAACGACGCCCATCTTTTGCCAACTTCTGAAAAAGTCTTCCCAGACAAAAGTCATGTCTTGTTGAAAAAAGTTTTCAAAACCCGTCTGGCACGATAAGACGGCGGTGGGAAGCGGACACGCTTGCAGCCCCATACAAGAGAAAATAGGTAAAGACGCAGTCAGACTGCATTTTCCGAAACTGCTCAGATCATTGACAACGGCTACCCGTCCGCTTTGTTTTGCGCTTATTTTGTTTTTAAAGACTTTATTTTGCATCCTTCTCGTCTTTTTTTGGTTCTTCGAAACCCTTCAGGTTAAACGTACGGACGACGTACGGAATATTCGCAAGAGCCGTAAAAATCAGACTTGCGACTACCAGCGACATGCCCGCTTGCAGAAAATCGCACGGCAAACCGACCGAAACTGCCTCGCCTATGCCGTACAAAATCCAGTTGGTGATAAAATAACCGGCAACCATCCACAAAAGCGATACGATAAACGCGGCAAAGGTACGTAAAAAATAACCTTTTTCATTGCGTTTTATCATGAGGAAAAGTAAACCGCAGATTAATCCCTCGACGCCCTTGACTACGAGCGTAAACGGCGCATAAACGGCGTAACCGCCTATAACGTCAGCCAACGCACAACCTATCATTCCGCCGATTGCTCCGCCGAACGGTCCGCAGCACACGGCGGAAATAAGCAGAAACGCGTCGCCGAGATTGAAGTATCCGATGGCAACGGGCACCTTGATAAATGCCGTGGCAACGAAAATGAGAGCACAGAAAATTGCAGAAAACGCTATTCTTTTTGTTTGCATAAAAAAAACCTCCGTCACTCGGGCTCGGAGGAACTGTGCGGCGTTTTTCTTCGTCTTTCTTTTTTTATTTTATACGCAAAAAAACGCCAAACCTTTCCCATTCGGACTTTTGCGTCATATACGCGTTCACCGGCGGTTGCAGAATCTCACTGCATCGGCTGTTGGGGCTGTTGGACTAATCGGCATATAGCCGCATTACCATCGGTCAGGAGTTTCACCTTGCCCAAAGTTTGCACATACAATCTATCACTGCCAATCGACTTTGTCAAGCGTTTTCAATGCAAATAATAATCATTTTTCGACAAAAAAAACGCCTTGTTACCGACAAGGCGTTTTTTTTGACTTCCTTTTATTTATTTAATCAAGCCGTATTCTTTTGCTATTTCTTTAAACGCGGGCAAGCAGCGTTTTATTTGTTCCGTCGTCACGCAGTACGCGATACGAACGTAACCGGGTGCGGCAAAACTGTCTGCCGGGACGAATAACACCTCGTGTTTTTTTGCCGTCTCGAAGAATTTTTTAGAGTCGCCGTCGGGGGCTTTGACAAAAAGATAAAACGCGCCGTCGGGATATACGCAATCGAAGCCGTATTCCGTCAGACTGCCGTACAACAGGTCTCTGTTGGTTTTGTATACGGACAGGTCGGAAACATGACCGATGCATTTTTCTACGACGAATTGCATCATGCTCGGAGCGCACACGAAACCGAGAGATCTGCCCGCGCCGCATATTGCCGCATAAACGTCAGCGCTGTCCGCCGCTTTTGGATTGACTGCCACGTAACCGATACGGTCGCCGGGAATACTCAGCGATTTACTCCAGGAATAGCAAACGAGAGTGTTGTCGTAGTAATTCATGACGTAAGGCACTTTCGTCGCCTTGTCGTAAACCAATTCACGATACGGTTCGTCGCAAAGGATATAGACGGGATGTCCGTATTCCTTTTGCTTCTTTTCAAGAACCGACGCAATTGCCTTTATAGTACTTTCGGGATAAACGACGCCGCTGGGGTTGTTGGGGCTGTTTACGACGACTATTCTCGTTTTATCGGTGATTTTCGATTCGAAATCCGCCATATCAGGCAACAACTTGTCGTCACTTTTTACCGGGACGAGTACCGCGCCGCAGTTAGCGGAAAAAACTTTGTATTCGGGGAAAAACGGAGCAAACGCCATAACTTCGTCGCCGGGCAGGCAAAGCGCTTTCATACTGATGGTAAGACCTGCCGCCGCGCCGCACGTCATGTAAATATTGTTTGCCGGGACTTCTGCGCCGAAATTGTCGGAAATATATTTTGAAATAACGCCGCGTACTCTTGCGTCGCCCTGAGCGGACGTATAACCGTGAAGTTCTATACTGTCGTAATTCGCTGCCAGATCCGCAATCGTTTCGTTAACGATGGCGGGAGCGGGAACGCTGGGGTTGCCGATGGAAAAATCAAAGACGTTATCTTTTCCTATTTCTGCCTTGCGAACTTTGCAATACTCAAAAATTTCTCTGATGACCGAACGGACGTTGCCGAGTTTTTTCATTTCTTCGTTGACCATGGTATCTCCTTTTTGAGAGCCTCGCTCTCTTCGTTTTGATTATAACACACCTTGTCCGAAAGAACAATGTTATTCTTATCTTTTTAAAGTGAAATTTACCGCCGAAAATCTTCGGCTATTTTATCAGGTCCTGCGTGACCTTGCTTGCCAGCGTAAGTCCTGCCGCCGCCGGGACGAAGGCGATACTGCCCACCGTTCCGCAAGTGTGCAGCAACGGCAACTCGTCGCTGTATACTACGGTAAGTTTTTTTACGCCGGCAACTTTAAGTTTCTTTCGCATTATCCTCGCCAGCGGACAGTTTGACGTTTTATAAACGTCCTCCACCTTAAAAGAAGGCGACAACTTGTTACCCGTACCCATACTCGAAACAACGGGCACTTCGTATTCCTGCGCTTTGACGGCAAGCAAAACCTTTGCGTCCACGTCGTCGATGGCGTCTACGATATAATCATATTCCCTCAAACGGAAATCCGCCACGTTGTCCGCCGTCAGAAACTTTTCAACCGACGCAACTACGGCAGACGGGTTTATCCTTTTTACACGCTCTGCCGCAACGGCGGCTTTCGACCGTCCGATTACGTCCACGGTTGCTAAAATCTGACGGTTTAAATTACTTTCCGCAAAGGTATCTCCGTCCACAAGCGTAAAATTACCGATTCCGACGCGCGCCAGCGCCTCTACGACGTAACCTCCGACGCCTCCCAACCCGAAAACGATAACTTTTTTTGACGCCAGCCGATCCAATGCGTCCTCGCCCAACAATATTGCCGTGCGTTCCTGCCATTCAGCGCACATAACCCGTCCTCCCCGGTCTTGCGATAACCTTGTTTATCGGCATGCCCTGCGAAACGAACCGTCTTTCGTACTCTGTCGCTATATTGTCCGAAACGTCACCGCCGTACAGGTCGCGCGTCAGAAATAAAATCTCCCAACCGCGCTCGGCGTAACTTTCCAGACTAAAATCAAAAAAGTCCGAATTATCCGTCTTTTGCTCAACTACGCCGCCGTCAACCAATAATCTCTCGTACATATCGAGAAATTTAACATGTGTAAGACGACGGTTGCGATAGGTTTTTTTAGGGAAAGGGCATGAAAAATTCAAAAACACCTTAGAGACGCTGCTATCGGGCAAAAAATGCGGAAGAAACTCTGCGTTTTGCACTAAAAACCTCACGTTTGATAAATTCAGCTCTTTAGCCCTTTCCGCACCCGAAACGATAACGTTGGACAGCCTTTCCACCGCCAGAATATTTTGCTCCGGATGGCTCAAAGCGTATTCTATCGCGAATTTGCCTTTTCCGCAACCGATTTCAAGGCAAACCGGATTATCATTACCAAAGAGATGACGAAAATCAACGAACTTAGGGTTTTTCATAGCAATCAATGCATTGCCGTCACACGTCCTGTCTAAAAAGTAGTCCTTACAGGCAAACATCCTTTCGTCAAGATTTTTTTTGTATCTTAATCGCATAAATTTTTCTCCGAAAAACATTGTACCAGTTTTAAATCCAAAAGTCAACGTTATTTGCCGACGCAACAAAAAGGAAGGCAATTGCCTTCCTTTTTGTTGTTCAGAGTACCGACTAATACTTGTCAATAATTTTCCGTATCCTCTTTTTTTTGAATAAAAACTTGTTGGGCGTTTGCCATCGTTTCAATAGAAAGAGATATTTTTACCTCTACCTCTCCGGCTGACCATGTTTCCATATCATACAAGTACATGGCAAGATAGTAAGTTTTTCCTTCTTCTACCATATAGCCGTTGCCGGACCAGGCCGCTGCATACTGCCAGTCATATATCGGTTGGGTAAAAAGAACACAGTTGTAACCTATTTCTTCGGGTACGTCTACTTCAACGTTTACTATTCCGCTACTTGTCGCGGTAAATACAAACCAATGCACCGTATAACCTTTCAAATCCTGAGAACCGAAAATGCCTTGCGAAGTTTCCTTTTGCAATAACAAAGTCCGTGATGAATTTGCCTTTAAAATATACGGAGCGTAAGATTTACCCGTCTCCCATGGTGTATCCTGCCACTTTGCGTACAGTGTAATCTGATACACTCCGGAATAGTTTGCAAAAGGTCCGACTACCAATTCTCCCCATTCACCGGTTGTAGTACCGTTCTGACTATACCAACCTGCAAAATACTTTCCGCTTTTGGTCGGTGTGGGCAATTGGCTTTGCTGTAAAATAATTGTTTTTACCTGCTGTACGGTACTGCCGCCGAGACTATCGAAGGCATAAGTGGTTTCTTGTGCCGCTTCTCTTTGTTCCGGTGACAACATTTCTACGTACTCGGGGTTGTAAAGATATAAAGAGTTGTAAAAGTTTGTTGCGTACTTGTTGTCGAAAATCAATTTTGCGGTCATCGAATCAAACAACATATGGGAGCTATAATCGTTACATATCGTCATTTCGGGAGCGTTACCCAAAAATATGACTTCCTCCAACAAGGTACATCCGGCAAAAGCATTGTCTTGACCGCTGCGGTTGAGTTCGATGTAGCTCGAAATCGTACCGGCATCGCTCCAGAGCAGTTCCTGCGGCGCGATGGCGCGAATGA
>SFEB01000102.1 GCA_004558105.1 Clostridiales bacterium | reverse complement strand
ACGTCATTTTTGGCCATCAAATCCCCCTTGATTCTCGTTGATGAATTCGCTTAAACTCTGATTCTTTTTGTACTTACGGCGCAATGCTTCAAGCCGTTCTTTTTTTTCTGCAAGCGTGAAGGCGTTAAAGTCGCCGGGCGACTTGATTTGCGAACGTTTCCGCGCGTGTACGTTCCAGAGCATACATAATAAGGCCGATTGTTTCGCGGCCTCTTGTTTCAGGTTGGCCACGGCTAGGGCTTGCAATTCCCAGAGCTGCAAGCGCCTATAAAATCCCCCAGCATTAGCGGCGGCAATTAGCCCGAATATGTCGTCTAACGTTACTTTTTTTACGGTGTTTTCAGAAGTTACCCCTTGACAATCTGAGGAACTGTCCCCGCTTTTTGCCTTTCTCCCCCCGGAATAAAAGGCCACCAACGCGGCTAATAAGCGCGGATAGATTCTTTTCAGAATGTCAAGTGGTAACTTTTGGGAAAATCGTAATTTGTCGGATTCGTCAACCGTGCATGCGTAAAAAAGCACGCGCCGGAGTCCTTTTGCCGTCTGGATGAACTCGAAGGCAGAGACGCCTTCGGCGTTCTTTTCGAACGGGTTGAAAAAGTCAACCCCGTCTGTTAAAAGAATGTCCAAAAAAACGCCAATATTTAACGCTGCTTTGTATGTTTTGCGATCGGCCCCCAGCTTTCCAGGGTGATTTGACATTCAACCGCTGTTGCATCCATTCCGACTGACTCGCTATAATTCGTAAGAATGAAGACGCCAGAAAACCCGCCTTTTGTCGGCTGTGTCGCGCTCTGTTCGAACTTGACCTCTAACCCTTTCCCCGCATAAGTTGATGACAGAAAGAGGGTAACCAACCCTTCTTGGCACTCGTCGCCGTCGATCTTGTTAAACGTGACAGAGAGGGACGCGGAACGCTTGCCCAGGTTAGACTTAGTCCAGCCCTGGTCGTCGCGTGTCGAGTTATCCACGGTCTCAGCCTGGAACGTTAGGGAGCCGGTTTTATCCCTCGTTACTTAATACATAAGAATTTGTGATGTCTGTAGTAGTAAAAGCCATTAAAACACCTTAAATAATCCTACGGAAAAAACTTGTTATTTTAGCGCGGTTGACGTCAAGAGCGGGGCCCATATAAGGACGGGGAGCAATGCGGAACGTCTTTTTTTCTCGGCTCTCGTCGGTCGTCAAGACGTTTTCGCCAATCTTTCCGGCTGCTCGAAGTCGCTTAATCATCGCGTCCCTATTGTGGATTTTTGCCCGCCAATCCTTCCCCGCCCTCTTACTCTTGCGCGGTGGCAGTTGGTTTTGACGGTTTAAAACCTTATCCGCTCTCAACTTACGACCAACTATCGCGCCTAGGGAGGCCGTCCGCTGTCCGCCATATTCCAGCACAGCAGGGGTTGAATCGAAGTTCTGGAATCTGACAGGGCCGACGACGACCCCCCCGGCGTCGCTTTGATACGTTATCGAGTTTTTAAAACGCCTTCCTCGCGCGTGTGGAGGATTCCCCGGCGTGGATGGTTTTTTTACGGTACGAATCGACCGGCGGGCGGTCAATCTGACGACAGCCCCCGCGCGTCTAAAAGCCTCTTTTTGTCCCTTAATCGTCGCATCTTCGACGGTTAGGCGGTCGAATTCGTATTTAACGTTAAGCATTGTTAAACCTTATAAAGCGCCTTAAATCAAATGATATAGAGGATTTAAACCCGTAGGCGTTAGCGTCCCCGCCGTCTACGTCTGCGATAGCCGGGGAGGTCGTCAAACACGCTGTAACGGGCTTAAAATGGTTATCGTCTATATCATAAGTTGCGAACGGTAACAGCTTTAAAAGCTTTTCCACGGCCTCAAAATAGGGCGCATACGCGCTTATCTCAGACGTGCCGACGTAGCCGGTAAGCTCAATTAGTACGGACGCGTTTTGGGCTTGCGTGCCTCTATCGAAAACATCAAGCGTAAGCGATAAGGGGATGACGTTTGCCTTCGGCGCGTCTGTTACCTCAAGGACGGGCGCAAGAGAGACCGCCCCCGCAACGTCCGGTAACGACTCTTTCACGACGTGTAAAACGTCGTTTAAAATCATGTTGCACAGCTGGATAAACACAGGGGTGGCCATTCTCTAAAACCTCTTAAACTCTTAATCCTTCAATTCTTG
>SFEB01000101.1 GCA_004558105.1 Clostridiales bacterium | reverse complement strand
ATCCGTCGTCCACAAACGTTTCAAGATTGCGGAAGCCGTGTTCTTTTGCATATTTGCTCAATATTTCTTTTTGATGTACGATGCTGTTGCTGTCACCTTCCTGTTCGTCGTCACGGCTTAAACGACAGTATAACGCCGTGATTTTTTCCTGATGATTGTTATTTCGTGTTCTCATAGATTACTCCTTATAAGAACACTCTGCAAGTTTGTCGTGTTTCGCGGACAGCATATCTTCGACGCCCGATTCTATCATCTTTTTCGTCAGGTCGAAGATGCTGTTTTTCGCCGTTTCGCTGGGTCTTAAAACAACGGTATAAACCGTGTTGCCGATTTTCTTATCATATACTGTTTCTTTCATCGTGTTTTCCGTAATCGAATCTCCTTTGGATTTTATTACGCAAACACGCAAAGAAGGGGAAGAACTACTTTTCTTGCGTTACACTGTTTATCTTCTGCTTTAACGCTTCGTATCCTTCCACGATTAACTTAACTTTCGTTATGTTGTTCACCCGAAGAAATTCGTTTATTTCATCACATAACGCTCTCGGCATCATCGTGCCGAAGCTCCCGTTTATTTCTTTTCTTCGTTCCTTGTGCTTTTCTTCATACTTCCTGCGGGTTATGCGCCTTGCAGTATCTTCTTTCCGTTCCATAGCGCCTGATCCTTATACATAGACGATTTCATTCAAGATTTCTTCTTCGATACGGCTTTGCATTTCGTTTATCCGTCTGACGTCCTCGATATAATTTCCCGTCCGCTTATACTGTTCGTCTCTGGACAATTTCTCGTACATGACCGAATAAAGTTCTTCCGCCTGTTTATCTATCCCGTGCAGATAGGCGGGGAGGTCGCCGGCTAATGCCCACATCTTCCCGACGTTATGCTCTTCAAGATAGATTTTCGCAAGCGTACCATACTTGCCGTAAACGTGTTTTACAGGTTTCACGATACTTTGATACAACTTGATTTCTTCCACCGTCAAGCCTTCGCTGTTTTCCGCTTTTCTTAAAACTTCGTCTTTGTTCATAGCAAATCTCCTTAGAATATATTATCGTATAGATACGACAATAATATTTTACGTTATTTGCTTCGGAAAGTCAAGCTCTTTTTCAGAAATAGAATGTAGATACTATAATTTTTTTATGTTTCCTTTCTGTTTTTTATCTTTGTTTCGCCTCATGGATTATCTTTGTTTCGCCTCATGGAAAAGTCGGTTTCCGACTTGTTCCCAAGCCCGTTTTTGAAATAGATTGCAAAAACCTTATCCTGCTTGTAAAAAGTAACCGTTTTCCAATTTAATTTTCAGGCTTTTGCTTTCCGTTATGGCGAAATAATCTCGTCGTAGTGCGACAATATCTTGTAAAGACTTGGTTCGCTTGCCCATTTGGAACTTGCTTTTAACTTGTCTGAAAGAAGAGCATATTTTTTGCCGTTTACAAGATCGCTTGCGTTTCCGTAGAGATTGTTCCTGATGTGCGGATGTACCGACAAAAACTGTTCCAGCGTCATTTCACCGATTTGTTTTCGTGATTTACCGCCGTGCCTTCCTACAACGCTCCTCGTCTTGCTTATGTCGAGTTTCCTTTTGGCAAGGTTGAAGTAGAGCGTAACGTTATTGCTCAGATCCGTTGGCTCAACGCCGTCTACCATATAACCGTAGATTGCCTTTATGTATTGCCATATTTCTTCGTCCGTCATCAGCAAAATCGCCTTGTAGTACGCGTATTGGAAGGTGAAGTGCTTCATCTTCATGTTGAGCCTTTTCGGGCGTTTCCCCTTCTTTTCGGTTTCCTTGCTTTCCGTCATCACGTCGATAATGTTCTCCCAAAAGTATTCCGGCTTGTTTCCTTTCGGCGGTTTTACCGGCTCTTCTTCGAACATAAATCTACAGATCGCTTTCATAAACTGTCCGCGCGTTGCATCGTCGTCCAGCATTTCCATAACGTCTTTGTAAATCTCATAAAACGTAAATTGCGTCAATCTGAATACCTCCTTATGTT
>SFEB01000037.1 GCA_004558105.1 Clostridiales bacterium | reverse complement strand
GTCCGCAACCAAAGGTATCGGGCATGCTTTTTTTATTTCGTTTATCGCCATAGCGTCCATTTCGTCAAGAACGGAAACGCGGACGATATCGCAACCGACTTCGTTAAGGTCGAAAATCTGATTTAACGTAGCCGAAACGTCCTTAGTTTTTACGTTCGTCATCGACTGAATCGCTATTCCTTTACCGCCGCCGATTTTGACGCCGCCTATATCGACAACTTTCGTCATATAAAAATATACCTCAACGAATCAAGTACGACCACAAGTACCAGCAACAACACCAATCCGACCGCATGGACTATGCCTTCTATCTTCCTGTCGATAGGCTTTTTTCTTATCCATTCGATGATAACGAATACTATTCTTGCGCCGTCCAAAGCTGGCAACGGCAGAAGATTGAATACCGCCAGATTGACGGAAATCAAAATAATCAGGAACAAGGTATTTCCAAGTCCCGTGGAAATAACCTGCGTAGACACGTCAATCGTCGTTATCGGACCACCCATTTCGGTCAAAGCGACCTTACCCGTAAATAAACCGCCCAAGGTCTCCAAAACGTAAGTTCCCGCTCTGAAACAATAGCCGAAACTGCGTCCCAAAGACTCACCGAAACCGTAGACATGCTTCTGATACCCCTGAGTTATGCCCCATCCGGTTTGAGTCTCAATCAAGTACTTTTCGGTATCGGTATCCTCATACGTCATGCCGTCGTAATAACTCAGATAATCGATAGCGACGGCATTGCCGTCCTCGTCTAAAGTTGTTTTGGTTACCGACGTGTATTTTGCCTTATTTATAGTTAAATTCACCTTTTTGTACTTGTTTTCGTCATTTTTACGAAGTACTACTACTGACATAGTACTATCGGCTTTAGAAATATAATCACTCAGGTCTACCGCCAAATACAGTTTGTGACCGTTTACACTGTATATTATATCCCCTTCACAAAAGCCTTCCTGAGTATTAAAACTGCTTGCGTTTGCAGAATCGGCAAACACGTCTTTTACCACAAGAACGTTTTCACCAAAACAACTGAACGCTATTATACTGATTAAAATAGCCGAAACAAAGTTAAAAAACGCACCGGAAAACAAAACGATTATTCTCTTCCACGGAGCTTGGTTATTAAACGCACCGGGATTGGTATTGTCACCTTCGTCCTCTCCCTCGAAAGCGCAATAACCGCCTAACGGAAACACGCGAAGAGAAAAATACTCGCCGCCCTTTGTCTTTTTTCTGAATATTTTCGGTCCCATACCTATGGCAAATTCGTTTATCTGAAAACCTAACAATTTACCGGCGGAAAAATGACCGAATTCATGTATCGTAATCATAAACAGCAATATCAATATTGCTAAAACGATTCTGCCCACAAGACTCATTACTGCCGAAAAACTTACTGCCAATAACATTTTACTTCTCCTCTATCAAGCCGGTCACGTCACGTCTTACGTCCGCGTCCAGACGCATAATCCCACTAACGGTAAAAGCGTACTCATCAATGCGGTTTTTATATATTGCCATCGTCTCGTTTAAGAGACGATAAATATCAAGAAAACCTATTTTTCCTGCCAGAAAGGCGTCAACTGCCACCTCGTCAGCCGACACCAATACTGCCGGCATCAACTCATGCGCCTCATACGCTTCAAGACATATATCAATACCTCTGAAAGTTTCGTGGTCAACGCCAAAAAAACTTAAATTACGCATTTTTACCAGATCAAGCGGAGAAAGGCTGTTTTTCAACCGCATCGGATAGTTTAAAGCATACGCGATAGGTAAACGCATATCGGTGACGCCCATTTGCGCAATAACACTGCCGTCACAGAACTCTACTGCCGAATGTACGACGCTCTCCGGATGAACGACAACTTCGATATCGTCCACGTCAACGTTAAAAAACCAGTGCGCTTCCAGCACCTCAAAACCCTTGTTAACGAGAGTCGCACTGTCCACCGTTATCTTTTTACCCATACGCCAACGCGGATGATTTAACGTCTGTTCGGGAGAAACTTTTTCGAGTTGCTCCTGCGTCTTACCTAAAAAAGAACCGCCACTACAGGTCAGAATAATTTTTTTACAGTCGTTCTGCCCTTGCAAGCATTGAAAAACAGCGCTATGCTCGCTATCTATCGGTAAAATCCTTGTGTTACCCTCTTTCGCAGCCTCGACAAGCAATTTTCCTGCCGAAACTACGATTTCTTTATTTGCAATCGCAACGTCTTTGCCTTGTTTCAAAGCGGTCAATACTGCGGGTAAAGCAACGATACCGCGAGTTGCAACGACGACCAAATCGGCATTTACAACCGCGCCTTCAAGACACTTTTCGCCGTAAACTATGCCGTCGTCAGCTTGCACGGACTCGTCTAAAAGTCCGACGAAATTAACGGAAAAAGCCTCTTTCTGGCGCAAAATCAAGGTTTTGTTGCTATTTGCGACAAGAGCGCATACTTCAAACTTATCCCTGTTTTCTTCTATGACCCTTAGCGTTTGAGTACCTATACTGCCGGTACTGCCAAGTATTGCAATTTTTTTCATACTACAATATACACGCAAAAATCAACGCTATGAACACTGCGTTGAACATAACTCCGTCAAATCTGTCCATTACGCCGCCATGAGGCCCTAATAAAGTTGAATAATCTTTTATTCCACAATACCTCTTGACTATACTCGCGACCAAATCGCCCGTTTGCGTAAAAATACTGCCGAAAACGCCTATCGCAACGTAAGTAACTATCTTTAAACCGACAGAAGCTATCGGCAATCCGCAGTCCACAAACCAGGCGAACGGCGTTTCGAATACCAGATAAACTATTGCCGCACCGATAAGACCGCCGACAAGACCGCCTGTGGCACCCTCCACCGTCTTTTTCGGACTGATGGAAGGAATAAGTTTTGTCTTTCCGAAAAGCACGCCGAAAAAGTATGCAAACATGTCGGTAAAACTCGATACCACAAACGCAAGACATAATCCAACAGTATTATACTGAGTAGGCAAACCCGTAACACTGTCCTGCGCTGCGTTGATATAAAACAGCGATGACATTATCATTGCCGGGTAAACCATTAAAAACGCAAAACTCATAAGTCCTTTTGCGATATTCTCTTCTTCGCTGAGCAATTCAACGAGACTGCCCAGTATAAATACCGCCAAAGTTACCAGTACCGTCCCTGTAAAACCGAACGCATAGTATACTATACCGTAAGAACAAGCAAAGCACCACACTATAACACCCAGTTTTTTGGAAATTCTATTACCTAAAGCGTACCTGACCTCTATTACGCAAATTGCAACGACGAGGCACAAAAAATAGCTTGTTATTGACCTGTCAAAAAAATACCCAAGCAAAATCGCGGCGGCGTACGTCAATGCGATGACCAAACCAATCACCGTTCTTTTTATCATTGGGCCCATTACATCCTTATCAAATAATTTTACCAAAATTTCTTACCCTATGTTTGAATGCGTCCAGAACGCCATTCAGTTCATCTTCCGTCAAATCAGGCCAGAGCGTATCCGAAAAAAACAATTCGGTATACGCGGATTGAAACAATAAAAAGTTACTTAATCTCATCTGCCCGCCCGTACGCAATATCAAATCGGGACAAGGCAAATCGTTGTACATATTTTTCAAAAAAACTTCTTCGTCGGCGTCTTTCAATTCGCCTTTTTCAGCGAGAACCTTAGCGGTATGCAAAATTTCTTCTCGTCCGCCGTAGTTAAAGCACAAATTGAGAACCATTTTTTTGCAGTTTTTTGTTTTTTCCTCGCATTCGCGCATACTTTTAACCAGGTTTACAGGCAATTTATCGTATGAGGAAGAAAAAACTACCCTGACGTCTTTTTCCAAAAAAGTTTTTACGCGGGAAACGTATTTTTCTGCCAAAGACAGCAGACCTTTTACTTCGGCTGCAGGTCTGTCCCAGTTTTCCGTCGAAAAGACGTACAGACTGACGACGCCGACTTCACCGCAATTCAAGCAAAAATCAACGACTTTTTCCACCGTTTTCACGCCCTCGACATGACCGCTTTTTCTCGGAAATCCGTGTAATTTTGCCCATCTGCCGTTGCCGTCCATTATAAAAGCCCAATGAAGTTTATTCATCCGCTTTCTCCTCTACTACTTTTAATAAAAAGCGACCGACAATCAATATGATTTTTTCAGCCGCCGATCTGACGGCAACGACAATATTGTCGTTACCGATGTTTTTTTTATCTTGAGTAAAAAGGAGGGAATACGATAGATTTTTTTTATTTAAAAAATCTATCGCTTCCTCTTGAGTCATACCTATCAGAAAAGAATGGTCCATTAAACAGACATAACCTCTTTTTCTTTGACCTTGCAAGCATTGTCGACTTCTTCTATATTTTTAGCCAGAATTTTGTCGACTTCTTCTTCAAAGTTCTTAATGCTGTCCTCTGAAACGAGTTTGTCGTTTTTAACCTTCTTAAGCGCGTCCATAGCGTCCCTGCGAGAATTGCGCATTGCAACCTTGGCGTCCTCTGCAAGTTTTTTAACCTGTTTTACGGTCTCCTTACGCCTCTCCTCTGTCATCTCCGGGAAAATAAGCCTGATAATCGTTCCGTCGTTAGCCGGCGTAACGCCGATATTTGCCGCCAGAATGGCTTTTTCGATCTTACCGAGCATACTCTTGTCCCACGGAGTAATAACTATCATACGGGCTTCCGGGACGTTTACGTTGGAAGTCTGAGGAATGGGCGTGGCGGTGCCGTAATAGTCCACCATGATTTTATCCAATAATTTCGGATTTGCGCGCCCGACTTTCAGTAACGCGTATTCGCCGCGCATATATTCGAAAGATTTTTCGAGTTTCTCTTCATAATTAAAAAAGATTTCTTCAACCTGGGGTACTTGATAATCCATAAACTATACTCCTTTTAACTGATAATTGTTCCTATATTTTTTCCGTTAACGGCGTCGACTATGGAGCCCTTCTTGTGCCCGTCGAATACCAATACCGGAATACGGTTTTCTTTGCACATGGATATTGCCGTCAAATCCATTGCTTTAAGGTCTTTTTCGATAACGTCCATATAAGATATTTTATCTATTTTAACTGCATTTTTGTTGACTTTCGGGTCACTGTCGTATACGCCGTCTACGCTTTTTGCGCAGAGCAAAATATCCGCTTTGATTTCCGCGGCACGCAAAGCCGCCGCCGTGTCCGTGGTAAAATACGGGTTACCCGTACCTGCGGCAAATATTACGACTCTTCCCTGGTCAAGATGTTTGAGAGCTTTTCTTAATATGTACGGTTCCGCAACCCTGACTATGGTCAATGAAGTCTGAACGCGCGTAGGCACTCCCTTCTGTTCCAACGCGTCCTGTAAAGCAAGCGCATTGATAACGGTAGCCAGCATTCCCATATGGTCTGCCGTAGTGCGATCCATGTTGGTGCCCTGTCTGCCGCGCCAGAAGTTTCCGCCGCCGAGAACGACACCGATCTGAATCCCTTCTTTCCAGAGTTCCTCTATCTGATCGGTCAACAAAGCGATATTGGACGAACTCAAACCAAATCCCGAATCGTCCGCCAACGCCTCGCCGCTGAACTTAATTAATATACGGTTGTACTTTTTCACGAAACACCTCGGTATACAAAAATGGGGAAACAACCTCAAAATAGATTGTCCCCCATGTTTTAAATAAAATTACTTATTAAGTTGCTCCATTTGGGATGCAATCTCGTCTACAAAGTTATCCTTGCGTTTTTCAAGACCTTCACCCATTTCATAGCGAACGAAACGACGGACAGTTATTTTCTCTCCGATAGCCGCTACTGTTTGAGTGATAAGTTGTTTTACCGTAATGGAAGGATCTTTAACAAATTCTTGTTCCAACAAGCAAACTTCTTTATAGTACTTGTTGATTCTTCCCTCTACCATTCTGTCAATAACAGCCTGAGGTTTGTTACCGCCTTCGTTTTTAGCCTGAGCGAGTAAAATTTCTTTTTCAGCCGCAACCTTAGCGGGATCAACGTCCTCAATAGAAACTACTTCGGGTTTTGCAGCGGCGATTTGCATCGTCAAATCGTGAACCAATTGCAAAAATTGATCGCTACGGGCAACAAAGTCGGTTTCGCAGTTGACTTCTATAAGAACGCCGATTTTACCGCCCATATGAATGTAGCTGGCTACGATACCTTCGGCAGCGATACGATCGGCTTTTTTAGCCGCGGATGCCATTCCTTTTTCTCTCAGATATTTAACGGCTTCTTCCATGTTGCCGTCAACGGCCACCAAAGCCTTTTTGCAATCCATCATGCCTACGCCTGTCTGTTCGCGGAGCTTCATAACGTCAGCACTTGTAAAATTTGCCATAATAATTCTCCTTTAAATTAATTAACTGTGGGACTCAGACCGATTATTCCTCGGCTTTAACCTCTTCTTTTACAGCGTCTTGTTGTTTGATTTCTTCAATCTTCTTGTCTTCGATATTGTCGACAAACTTTCTCTTTTTGCCCTTAGCGGGTTTCTCAACCTTTTCTTCTGCCGCAGCTTCAGCTTCGAGATTTGCCGCTTCTGCCAAAACTTCTTCGGTATTGATAGAAAGAACGACGCCTTCTTTTGCTTCGATAACGGCATTGGCGATGATAGCAGCCATAATCTTTACGGAACCGATTGCGTCGTCGTTACCGGGAATAACGTAATCGACCTCGTCCGGGTCACAGTTGGTGTCAACCGTTGCTACGATTGGGATACCGAGTTTGTGAGCTTCGGCCACTGCGATAGCTTCTTTCTTGGGGTCGACTACGAACATAACGCCGGGCATGCTACGCATCTCTTTGATACCGCCGAGGTTAAGTTCCAACTTGTCGCGTTCTGCCTTGAGACCGGCAACTTCTTTCTTGGGAAGAAGGTCGAACTCGCCCATTTTTTCCATCTGATTGATTTTATTCAATCTTTCGATACGACTTTTAATCGTTTTAAAGTTGGTAAGCGTACCGCCCAACCAACGATTGTTGACGTAGTACATACCGCAACGTTCAGCTTCCTGCTTGATAGCAGCCTGAGCCTGCTTTTTGGTACCGACAAACAAAACGGATTTGCCGTCTGCGACCACGCTGCGTACGAAATTGTACGCTTCCTCTGCAAGTACAACCGTTTGTTGCAAGTCGATGATATGAATATCGTTTCTTGCGGAATAGATGTACTTTTTCATTTTGGGATTCCATCTTCTCGTCTGGTGGCCAAAGTGCACGCCGGCTTCGAGAAGTTGTTTCATAGAAACCACTGCCATAATAGTTACACTCCTTTATAAAAAATTGTTTTTATTCCTCCTTGCGTCGTCTTTGCTTTGACTTCTTCCCATACAAGGCACAACCGTCAAATAGAGCGCAAGTGCGTAATAAACCGTTAGTCATTATAACACAACATCTTTATTTTAGCAAATATTTGCGACACGTTTTTAAATATTTTTTTCATTTTTTAAAATCAGGTGGTTTGACCTTTCAAACCACCTGAATAACTAAACCGAACGTTTTAGTCTTTATCGCAGCATTCGTCGCAATCACAATCCTCATCGGCGCAATCGCAATCGTCGTCGCAACAATCGCAATGATCGTGTTCGCAACCGCAGTCGCATCCTTCCATTTCTTCGTCGTAGCGACGGCAATACTCGTTATAGACTTCTTCCAACAATTTTTCGTCTTCGATGGGTTTAAGCATGTAGTCGTCGTCTTCGTCGTTCACTTCGTAAATCAAAAGTTCGCCCTCGGGGAGATCTTCGATTTCTTCTGCCGGACTGATGCAAAGATATTTCTTATCTTTGTAATCAAATTCGTCTTCGAAGTAAAAATTGTGTTGTGTACCGTCGTCCATTGTAAGCACGACGTAATCTGCATTTTCTTCGAGCTCCAGGCTCTCGTTGATGTTTTCGTCTTTCATTTTGACCTCCAAAAAAAGTTTACTTTCGGTAATAATCCAAATAGTTTTGTAAAATAACGGTTGCCGCAACCTTGTCAATAACCTGTTTGCGGTTTTCGCGTCTGACTCCGCCTTCGATAAGAACTCTCTCTGACAGAGACGTAGTAAGTCTTTCGTCGATAAACCTGATCGGTAAATCGGTGTGCTTTTTTAATTCTTCGATAAACTCCCGTGTTTTAACCGTTTGTTCCGTCTCTTTTGCGGCAAGAGAAACCGGCAGTCCGCTGACTATGAGCTCTACCTCTTTCTCCTTAATGATACCGAGCAAATATTCGATATCGCTTTCCAAATCCTTTCTGAATAAAGTTTCGAGAGGATTTGCAATGATTTTCATCGGGTCGGACACCGCAAGACCTATGCGTCTGTCTCCGACGTCTAATGCCAAAACTCTGCCCATGCGTCGATTATACCACAAAAAAACTCATTCGCCAATATTTTTTCATACAAAATTTACTAAAAAAGAGAAGAATTTTTTCTTCTCCCTTTTAAGCGCATTTTACTTTTGCTTGCAAAGCTTTTCTTTGCATTTCTGCATCGCTTCTTTCAATTTGGGACAGTACTCGACGGCAACTACGCCGCCTGCAAAGCCGATACCGACAGCGAGCAAAACGTGAGAAATCTTCATACTCTACACCTCCGCGGTTTAGTATGAGTATTTTTATTTTTTTTAAGCCTGCTTGCCTTGTTTTTGTCTGTAATCTTCGATAGCCTTTCTTATCGCTTCTTCCGCCAGAACCGAACAATGCAATTTTTGCGGCGGCAAACCCTCCAACTCTTCCACTACCTGAGCGTTGGTGATTTTTAAAGCTTCATCGACCGTTTTGCCGATAACCATGTCCGTCGCCGTACTGCTGGTAGCAATTGCCGCAGTGCAACCGAAAGTCTGGAACTTAGCGTCCACTATAACGTCGTTTTCGATTTTAAGCGTTATTTTCATTATATCTCCGCAAGTGGGATTGCCTACTACGCCTTCACCGTCTGCATTTTCAATAACTCCTACGTTGTGGGGATTGGCAAAAACTTTCAATACTTTTTCGTTATACATTTTTCTTTTCTCCTTCTTTTAATGCAAATAACGGCGACATCATTCTCAGTCTTTCTATTATTTCTTTGAGTTTGTCTACCGTGTAGTCAACCTGTTCCATCGTGTTGTGCTTGCCGAACGAAAACCTTATCGTCCCATGCGAAACTTCTATCGGAACTCCCATCGCCATCAAAACGTGTGACGGATCCAGACTGCCGCTGCTGCAAGCAGAACTGCTGGAAACGGCAATACCGGCAAAGTCCAACAACATCAGGATGCTTTCGCCCTCGACAAATTCAAAACTGAAACTTGCGTTCCCCGGCAAACGTTCCGTCGGATGCCCGTTGTACCTTACGTAAGGTATTTCTGACGTAACTCTTTCTACAAAGTGATCCCTTAAAGACTTGACGTATTCGTTATTTTTATTTAAATTCAGAACGGCTTTTTCCAACGCCTCGCCCATTCCTACAACGCCAGCCGTATTGGTGGTACCGCCGCGCATACTACGCTCCTGCCCGCCGCCGACGATAAGTTTCTGAATACGCAAACCGTTTTTAATATAAAGCGCACCTACTCCCTTCGGACCGTAAAACTTATGCGCCGACATACTCAACATATCGATACCCAACGCTTTGACGTCAATATCAATAACACCCATTGCCTGAACGGCGTCGACATGGAACACCGCGTTTCCTTCATGAACCACCTTTGCCAACTCCGCTACCGGTTCAATCGTGCCAACCTCGTTGTTAGCGAACATAACGCTTACTAACGTAGTATCGGGACGCATCGCTTGTTTTAACGTTTCGGGACTAACTCTGCCGTAATTGTCTACCGGCAAAAAAGTCACGTCAAAACCGTTGTTTTTAAGCCATTCTGCAGAATTTAATATAGCATGATGCTCTATCGCACTCACTATAATATGCTTGCCTTTGTTTGCTCTTTCCAACGCGATGCCTTTTAACGCCCAGTTATCCGCTTCCGTGCCGCTACCGGTAAAGTAAATCTCTCCCGGCAAAGCATGTATTGCGTCGGCGACCTGCTTCCTCGCCCTGTCTACGCCGGCAAGCGCGTCTCTGCCGAAAAAGTGCTGACTGTGACTGTTTCCGTAATTGTCAGTCATATAAGGCAACATTACGCGCAAAACGTCAGGATCAAGCGGTGTTGTCGCAGCATGATCAAGATAAATCCTCTTGTTTTCGTCTACGTTAACCAACTGTTGCAAACTGATTCCGTCAAGATAAAGATTGATATGATCGTAAAGACTTTTCCACAACCCTCTCGATGAACATGTACACTTGCTCTCGCAAGTACCGTTAATGCAGTCCACGATTTCCAGATTATCTTCAACACACCGCAACACCTTGCCTACGCTGATGTTGATCGGTTTGTCTGCGAGTTTGTGTCCGCCGTTTGCCCCGCGCTGACTGATGATGATACCGCCTTTTTTTAGCATGGCGATAATTTGTTCCAGATATCCGTCGCTGACTCCCGTTTCGTTAGCCAAATCTACGGTGCTGACAAAATCTTCACCGTACTTTTCCGCCAATTTGATACATGCATACAAGCCGTATCTCGCTTTGGTTGACATTTTCATCTCTCTACCTCTTTGCAATTCCTATTGATTTGCTAGGAAAAATATATCACTACAATTAAGTTTAGTCAATATATTTTTGACAAAATAATTATTTTTTTTCTTTCATTCACAAAAACGTATCTTAACCGTAACATTTTTCATAATAACGTTTTACGGTAAAAATTTTCGAGCGTTAAAAAAGCGCCCTTACGGGCGCTTTAAATACTGACGTTATTAGTCGTCGATAATGTCGTTAGCATAGAGCGGGAAACGTTCGGTGAGTTTAAGAACTTTCTCGTTGCTACGCTCCAACGCTTCTTCTTTATTCTTGATAATATCCGCAATAAGTTCGCCGATAACTACCATTTCTTCTTCCTTCATACCGCGAGAAGTTACGCTGGGCGTACCGAGTCTTAAACCGCTGGTAATAGTCGGTTTTTGAGTATCGAACGGAATACCGTTTTTGTTTGCCGTAATATGTACGTCGTCCAAAAGTTTTTCCAATTCCTTACCCGTGATACCTTCGTTGGAAAGATCGACCAGCATAAGGTGATTGTCCGTGCCGCCGCTCACGAGTTTTACGCCGTGCTTCATTAAAGTATCGGCAAGAACTCTGGCATTGTTGATTACTTGTTGTTGATATGCTTTAAACTCGGGTTTAAGCGCTTCGGCAAAGCAAACAGCTTTCGCCGCTATTACATGCATCAAGGGACCGCCCTGCGTACCCGGGAAGACCGCACT
>SFEB01000036.1 GCA_004558105.1 Clostridiales bacterium | reverse complement strand
CGACGAGTTGGTGACAAGTGCAGTCATTAACGTAGACGTAAGCGCTTATGCGTTTGCATATTGCGGTAGTTTGACGTCCGTAACGATCGGAGCCGGCGTCACAAAAATCAATAGCAATGCGTTTATGTACTGCTACAAGAAAGTAGAAGTAATCAATCTGTCGAGCATCGCCATTACGACGTCAGACACGTCAGGCACTAAGAACGGAGGTATTTACAGTAACGCAAAAGTGCTTTTGACGGCTGCGCCCGAAACGAGCAACTTAATTTACGACGGAGACTTCGTATTCTACTTTGACGGTACCGATTATTACCTCGTCAACTATCTCGGCAACGACGAAATCGTTACTTTGCCGAAAGACGTTAACGGTAACGACTACGTGGTAAACGGCTATGCGTTCTACAATAAACCTAATCTCGTTGCTATCATAGTAACGGCTGACGGTCAGGAATTTGCCAACAATGCTGTCAATACTTGCGCAGGACTGAAATACTTGTTCCTTGCAGAAGGCGTAGAAAGCGTAACGATCGGTTCAACCAACACCAACCTTAAAGCGGCAACGCAAATTGCTTACAGTGCAGAAAAGGTAGTCGGCAACTGGCACTACGTAGACGGTGTTCCCGCAATCTGGACGGACGAAGAATAATTTTTAATAAAAAAAGACACTCGACCGAGTGTCTTTTTTTTGACACGTAATCAAAACTAACAATTTTTACCTCCTTGTTTCATAAGATAGACAAGGAGGTAGAATTATGAATTTTTTTGGGACAGACGGTATCAGGGGTAAATACAACGATTTTTTGACTAATGGCATTGCCTACGCACTCGGTAAAGTAATCGCTCATGAGAATGAAGAATGCATGGTAGTGATAGGACGAGACACGAGGGAAAGCGGCGAGGAATTGGCAACGGCACTTGCGCAGGGCGTGTTTGATAACGGCGGCGAAGTAATAAATATGGGTATAGTACCCACCAACGCCGTTGCGCATTACGTTTTGAAAGTAGGCGCGGACTACGGCGTTATGATTTCTGCCAGCCACAATCCGCCTGAATACAACGGACTAAAAGTTTTTGACAGATACGGGGTAAAAATCTGCGAAAAAAAGCAAATAGAATTCAGCGAAAAAATTGCGGAGCAAAACGTAAGTTTTAACGTAAGCGAAGTAAGCTTGCCGATATTTGCCGACGGAATCGACGATTACGAAAAATATCTTGAAAAAAAGATAAATTACGATTTCAAGGGACTGAAAATTGCGCTCGATTGCTGTTACGGAAGTGCGTATAAGATAGCCGAAGAAGTTTTTGCACGCCTGAACGCTAGAGTGGTTGCATATTGTAACTTTAATAAGGGAAAACTCATTAACGTGGACTGCGGCGCTACCGAAACTACTTTCCTGGAAAGGCGAATGAAAGAAAACGGGTGTGAGTTGGGCTTTGCTTTTGACGGCGACGCCGACAGGCTTGCGGTGTTTGAAGGAAGGACGGTTTTACCGCCCGACAGAGTGTTTTTTGCCTTTGCAAAATACTTTTACGAATGCGGACAACTTAACCGGAATACCGTTGTCGGCACGATACTGACCAACAGCGGTCTGGAAAAAAGTCTTAAAAAAATAGGTATAGATCTCGAACGTACGGACGTCGGCGACAGCAAGATTTACGAAAAGATGCTTAAAGAAAGTTACGTTCTCGGCGGCGAAAACAGTGGACATTACCTTCTCGGCGAGTATGCAACGGGGAGTGACGCAGTGTTAAACGCATTGTTGGTGGCAAAAATTTATTGCGAAAAAGGAAGCATACTCGAATATACCGCCGATTACAAACCGTATTTTAGTCTTAACGAAAATTTCGTTGTAGACGACGAAACAGCAAAGGCACTCAGAGCCGATAAAAGACTGTTTTCCGACATGAAAAACTCTTTTTATTCTCGTTATCCGACTTTGCGTCTGGTGGCGAGAATAAGCGGTACTGAACCGAAAATCAGACTTTTCGTAGAGGGTAAAAATCAAAGAATGGTAGCAGACGGAATGGAGTACCTTACGCAGTTGGCAGAAGGTTTCGTCAGTTCGGTTTAAATGATTGACAATTGTAAAAAAAATGTTTAAAATGGAGCCAATACGGTAAAAAATGCGAGAGATTTTGATATGGAAATTTCTAAAGCAGAAAGAGGGAAAAAGAACGTTGCGGGCGTGGTTTTTGCGTTTATTATAAACGTCATCTTGGGCGCAGGCAAGTTTGTTGTCGGACTGACGTCAGGGTTTCTCAGCCTGACGGCCGACGCAGTAAACAACTTGTCCGACGCGGGCAATAACGTAGTGTCGTTTATCAGTGCAAAAATCGCCGAAAAACCTGCCGACAAAGAACATCCTTTCGGTCATGAACGAATGGAGTACGTCGCAGGTACGATCGTCGGCATAGTCGTGATAATGCTTGCTTTTGAATTGTTGGTAGACGGCATCGAGAAGATAATCGAGAATTTCAGTGCGACTTACGTTCCGGAGTTTAACGTTATTGCGGTGGCGGTGCTCGGCGTTTCGATAATTGCAAAAACGGTAATGTTTGTAGTTTTAAGGACAAGCGGAAAGAAGTACGATCTTTCCTTGCACAGGGCAATGTCAACCGACAGTATAAGCGACGTTATCGGTACCACGGCGATTCTTGCCTGCCTTATTATCGGTTATTTTACTAAAATCAACCTTGACGGTTACGTAGGCGTAGTCGTAGGCGTGATTATTTTCATCGGCGGCATTAAGGTGTTGAAAGATACGTTAAACCCTTTGCTCGGCGTTGCGCCGAACGCAGACGAAATGGAAGAAATCCGTCAGACCGTTCTTGCTTTCGATGGGGTGTTGGGCGTCCATGACCTTATCATGCACCAATACGGACCTAACAAACGTTTCGTTACCGTTCATGTTGAAATCGACGCCAGAATGACGGCTATGGAGTCGCACGAACTTGCCGACGGCATAGAGCGTTTATTTTTAGAAAAAGACGTGGAGATGTTAGTCCACATGGATCCGATAGTCACCGACGACGAGTTTGCGAACGTCAAAAAGATCGAAGTCACAAACAGTCTTAAAACCTTACCCGATTTTATCGATATGCACGATTTCAGGGTGGTGTACGGAAAACGCAACCGTATATTGTTTGACGTGGTTTTGCACTTCGGTTCGCGCCAGACAACCGAGACTTTGGCGAAAAAGCTTGCCGCCGACGTTTCGGACGAATACGATTATTGCATTTCGATAGATTACAGATAAAGAGGTACTTATGAGTAAAGCCGACCAAATTTTCGTTGAAAATATTCTCGACATACTGCAAAACGGTTGGAAGGATGACGACGTTGCCGTTCGTCCGCATTGGAGCGACGGTACGCCTGCGCACACGATAAAAAAGTTTTGCATTGTCAACCGATATAACCTTCAGGAAGAGTTTCCCGTTATTACGTTGCGCAAAACTTTTTTTAAAAACTGCGTTGACGAAATGCTTTGGATATGGCAACGTAAAAGTAATAATATCGCCGACCTCAACAGCAAAATCTGGGACAGTTGGGCTGACGAAAACGGCACGATCGGTAAGGCGTACGGCTATCAGCTGGCGCAAAAAAGTATTTATCCCGAAGGCGAGTTTGATCAGGTCGATCGTATTCTGTTCGATCTTAAAAACAATCCGTACAGCCGCAGAATAATGGCTAATATGTACGTTCACAAGGACTTGCATGAGATGAATTTGTATCCTTGCGCGTATTCGTTTACTTTAAACGTCACGGGTAACAAACTTAACGGTGTTTTAAACCAACGTTCTCAGGATATGATGGTTGCCAACAACTGGAACGTCGCTCAGTACGCCGCTTTGCTGTGTATGTTTGCCAAGGTCAGCGGATTCGTACCCGGCGAACTTGTCCACGTGATAGCCGACGCTCATATTTACGACCGACATGTGCCAATCGCACTTGAGATGATAAAAAAAGAGCAATTTGAAGCGCCAAAGTTTGTGCTGGCAGATAAAACGGACTTTTACGATTTTACGGTAGAAGATTTTTCGTTGGTCGACTACAAATACAACGCTTTTGACGAAAAACTGGAGGTTGCTGTCTGATGAACGCTATCGTTGCAGTTGATAAAAACTGGGGAATAGGCAAGCATAACGATTTACTCTTTCATTTATCCGTGGATATGAAGTTTTTCCGTCAGAAAACCTTGGGAAAAGTGGTGGCTATGGGCAGCAATACTTTGCGCTCGTTTCCCGGCGGAAAACCTCTTAAAAATCGCATAAACGTCGTGCTTTATCCCGAAGGTGAAAAACGCGCCGACTGTACCATCGTCAATTCGTTACAGGAAATGAAGGACGTACTTAAACAATATCGCACGGAAGAAGTGTATATCATAGGCGGCGCAATGTTTTATCACACCATGCTTGAGTATTGCGACACCGTGTACGTAACCAAAG
Organism: Clostridiales bacterium; assembly: GCA_004558105.1. Lineage (GTDB taxonomy): Bacteria > Bacillota > Clostridia > Christensenellales > CAG-314 > SFEB01. The sequence continues at coordinate 7,110 of SFEB01000036.1, read as the reverse complement.
TGGACGCCGACGGCGACGCAGAAGTGTTTTTCGATAATCTCGACGCCCATCCCGACTGGCGGCTCGCGGAAATTTCCGATCCCGTCAAAGACGGAGAATATAAGATGGTTTTTTGCGTGTATAAAAACTATTCGCCGAAGGCTTTGTAAAAAAAATAAACTACGTTTGTAAAATAAGTTGACAAAAAGCAACAGTTGTAGTATATTTTAAGTATGACGAAGTGCGATCCGCAAAAAGTTGATATGAGAATTATTCGCACCGTATCTTTACTTAAGACGGCGCTGATTGATTTGCTGAAAACTACGCCTTACGACAGGATTTCCGTTACTGACGTTTGCGATAAGGCGTTGGTGCATCGTACTACTTTTTATAAACATTTTGAAAATAAAGAACAGTTGTTGTTGGCGGCGTTAGAGGATCAGCGCGAAGAAATTTTCGGCAACCTCGGCACGAAAAAGTTGTTTGAGTCACCGAAAGAAATTTACATGTACATTGCCTACAACGGGTTTGACTATCTTGCAAGGCACAGGACTTCTGTGCTGGCGATTTACCGCAATCTGAACAACGACGACGTGTTTAATGCCGCAAAAAAAGGTCTCGAGCGCAGTATCAGGTATTTGTTTTTACACAACCGCCCGTTTAAGAATTATCCGGTGCCTGTAAATATTATGACGACTTTTTACACCGGTGGAATGATAAACCTGCTTTTGTGGTGGTTAAACAACGACGGTTCTTACTCAACCGACGAAATGCTAAAATACGTCAATATGATTTTGTCGGAAGAAAACTGCGGTTGAACTACTTGATTATAAAAATTCTCGCCCGTAATGCGGCGAGTTTTTTTTGCGGAATAACGAGGGGAGGATAATGATTTTTTCAGCGATAGTAATAGCCGTAACGATAGCGGTTTTACTTTTCTTTATAATAACGGACAAAAGGATTAAAATCGGCAAAAAGTCGCTCGGACTTTATTGTCTCGTGCCGCTTATCGGCGCGGTAGTTCTTGCTATAGGCGGCAGACTGCCTTTGAAAGAACTCGCCGACTACTTCGTATCCGACACGGCGGTCAATCCGATAAAAATACTTTCTCTGTTTTTGTCGATGACAGTATTTTCCGTCGTATTGGACGAAGCGGGATTTTTTACCTACGTTGCAAACCTTGCAGTAGGAAAATCGGGTTCTAATCAACGCCGACTGTTTTTTATCGTTTATTTAACGGTTGCCGTGCTGACTGTTTTTACCTCCAACGACGTGGTTATACTTACCGTAACGCCTTTCGTGATAGCCTTTTGCCGTCAGGCTGACTGTAATCCCATACCGCATTTGTTGCTAGAATTCGTAACTGCCAACACATGGAGCATGCTTCTCGTGATAGGCAATCCGACCAATATTTACGTTGCTTCGGCGTTTGGAATAACTTTTTGGGAATATCTTACGACTATGGTTTTGCCCACTCTGGCAGGAGGGATAGCGTCTTGCGCCGTCGTTTACGTTTTATTCAGAAAATCGCTGGCTAAGCCTATGAGCCCCGAAAAAACGGAGTGTAAACTCAAAGACAAGCCGCTTGCCGTTATTGCCGGCGTTCACCTTGCGGTGTGCGTGGTTTTGCTTGCCGTGAGCAATTTGCTGAAAATCGAAATGTGGTTAATCAGCGTATCGCTGGCTCTGTTGCTTATCGTCTGCACTTTGATTTATCTTGCCGTACGTCGCAAACCTTTCAGTCCGTTGACAAACAGTTTAAAACGCCTTCCGTACGAAATTATACCTTTCGTCGTCGGAATGTTCGCCATTGTTCTCGTTGTAGGAAGAGAGGGGTGGTGCGAACGGATTTACAGGCTTTTCGAAAACTTCAATCCCGTATTTGCGTACGGGTTCGGTACTGCAATTTGTTCTAATTTAATCAACAATATTCCTGCGACGGTTCTGTTTTCGCAAGTGCTGACGTCTTGTGCGACTCAGGTGGAAAGTTTATCCGCAGCGGTATACGCTACGATTGCGGGTTCTAACGTCGGCGCATATCTGACGCCGGTAGGGGCTTTGGCAGGGATAATGTGGCACAATATACTGTCCCACAGCGGTGTGAAACTTTCTTTCGGCAAATTTTGTCTCTACGGCGTCATCGTGGCGATTCCTACTCTCGCTTTAACTTTGTTTGTTTTGGCTCTTGTGGTTTAAAAATCTTATTTTAAGAAAAAATAAAAGGTATATATCGAAGAAATGAATAAAAAATCACTGAAAACGGTATATTGTACGGCTTTTGCGGCGGCAGAATTAATACTGTGGGTATTAGTCGTGACTATAGACGGCGCAGACGCGGTTAACGCTTTGTGTTACTGCTCTGTTTTACTTGCCTTTTTGTTTTCGCTGTCATGGTTAAAGAGGGGAGTAAACAGCGTCGTCATATCCGTTGCGTTATTTTTTACCGCTTGCGCCGACTACTGTCTGGTAATAGACCTTACCGCACCGTACGAATTGGCGCTCGTGTTTTTTTCCGTCGTCCAGATTTCTTACTGTGTCTTGCTGTATATTAATCAAACGACACGTCAACGAAAAATTCATCTTATCGTCCGAGGCGCGGTCATAGTCGTAGCGCTGGCGGTCACGGAAGCGGTCTTAAAAGGAAAAGCCGACTTTTTGTCCCTCATCACGATATTTTATTTTTCAAACCTTGTCTGTAACTTTGCTTTTTCCTGCGCTCAATTCAAAACTTACGCTATGTTTGCCGTCGGGCTGCTGTGCTTTATCGGGTGCGACCTTCTGGTCGGACTGGGATACGCCCAGGGCGTTTATTTTGACCTGCCGGTCGGTAGTTTTTTATATAACGTAACGCACACCGACTTTAATCTCATCTGGACTTTTTATATACCGTCTCAGACTCTGATATCATTGACAAGCGCCGTACTGCCGACTCGAAAAAAAGCGTAACGAAACAAAATCGACAAAAACAAGCGAAAAAGACACAAATTTCGAATTTTTGTTAAATCACACGAAAGCCTAAATATTTTACAATTCTTAAGAAAAATCGTATAATTTAAGCAGAAAATATTTGGAGGCATCGTATGTTGAATTTCATAATTTCTTCGGAATCTACCTGCGATCTGACGGCAGATCAAATTACCGCCAATAATTTTTCGGTTATTCCCATGAACTTTCTGGTCGGCGAAAAGGAATACTCGTCAACCGACGGCTTAAGTACGAACGAGATTTGCAAACGCATGAGAGAAGGGCAGAGCGTAAAAACTTTTCAGGTAACGGTTGAGCAGGCTACCGATTACCTCAGCGAACTGCTTAAACAAGGCAAAGACATAGTGCACCTTTCTTTTTCGAGTGCGATGAGCGGAACCTGCGACAATTTCAGGCGAGCGGCGCAGGCGTTGAACGCCGCCGAAAAAAGTGCGAACAAGATATATATAGTCGACACGCTTTGCCAGTCTTTCGGCGTTGCGTTTTTGATGTATTGGGCGAAAGAACAAGCAGAGAAAAACGGTTGGGACGCCCGTCAGACTGTTGATTTTATCGAAAGAAAAAAGCTTACGATAAGTCACACTTTTGTGGTGGACGACTTAAAATTTTTAGCACGCGGCGGACGGCTGAACGCACCGATGGCTTTTATCGGCAATATAATTCAGTTAAAACCCGTATTGCACCTCAATAGTAACGGACAAATAGTTCAACGTGTCAAAGTTATAGGTCGTAAAAAGTCGATAACGACGGCGATAGAAGAGTTTAAAAAGCACTACAACGGCGACTGTAAACAAGTGTTTATTTCAGAATCGGCGTGCAGACAAGAAGCTGAATCGGTAGCCGCCCGTCTAAAAGAAATCAATCCCGAAATTGAAATAAAGATCAACCAACTCGGACCCGTTATCACTTCGCATGCCGGGCCGGGTGTCATGGCTATTTACTTTACGGTAAACGACAGAATGGAATAATAGCGGTACCGCATCAAGAATTCAATAAAAAAATAAAGCCACCGACAAGTCGGTGGCTTTTGTTATGAAATCTACAGAATTGACATTCTGTCAACATTGTCCGTCCTTTACTTTTTAAATTATACTCCTGTTGTTTTAACTAGTCAAGCATAATTTTGCTAAGATATTAAAAATATATATTTTTATCAAAAAAATAAAATTTTTTAGTGGAAAATGTCTTCCTTTTACTTATTTTTACTTAGTTTTCTTTTTATTTACCGACAGAATGTCAATTCTGTAGTTCATTAAGAAAGGGTCAAAAGAGAAATGGCGATTATTTCGATTTACTTGGCGACCAATCTGCTTTTTGTGGCTCTGCTGTTTAAACGGCAGAGGATTTTGTCGTATTTAAGTTTCGCAGAACTTTTCATTTTGCTGTTCGTGTGGTTTTTTTCCGTCAAGTTTACAGCCGGTTTTGCAACGCGACTGGTAGGAGAAGAAGCATACGGGGCGCTGAATTTAGTATTTACGTATGCATTCGGCGACGGTTATCTGGCCCCGTCAACTTTAATACTGTTGCAGGTGGCGGTAATAATTATGCTATGCTACCTGACTTTTCACACCGTTCAATACATAGCGGAAAAATTAGGTGAAAAACGTCGGGTAGAACGGATCTACGACGATTATCGGAATAAACACATCGTTTCGTCTTTTGACAAAACGACGTCAAATAAAATTTTTATTTTACATTGCAGGTTAAACAATTAATATTTTTGTAAAATTTTTTCTTTTTGACGGGGAAAGAAGAGAATAAAAATACAAGCCGTCAGACAATACTAAAAAAATAAGGGTATTGATCAAAAAAAATAAAAGAGGAAAAATTTATGAAAAGAAATAACAAAAAAGGTTTTACGATTGTTGAATTGGTAATCGTAATCGCCGTTATCGCAATACTTGCCGCGGTACTTATTCCCACCTTTACGGGCGTTACTGAAAGAGCGAAAGAAAATGCAGCCATGCAGAACGCAAGAAATGCCTGGACGGATTACGTGTCAGCAAACGCTGACAAGCCTGGCTATAAAGAAAATATTTGCATCAAATCCACCGTTGACGGAAACGATTACTATTTCCATGTCGTAAACGGCGAGTTCAAAACCGAAGCGGTAGAAAATCATTCTGCTTCCACTGCTCACGCTGCCGGCACCGCAATGTATGAAGTCAGCGCAGAAGGGAAACTCGAGACAGTTTAAAAAAATCGAAAACTTTTAAATCAAAAATAAGAATATAAAATCACAAAAATTTATAAAAGGAGAAAAACTATGAAAAGAAACAACAAAAAAGGCTTTACGATTGTTGAATTGGTAATAGTAATTGCCGTTATCGCAATACTTGCGGCGGTACTTATTCCTACGTTCAGCAGTGTTATCAAAAAGGCTAAAGTAAACAACGACATTCAATTGGTACGCAACCTCAATACTGCGCTTGCCACCGACACTAAAGAGCACAAGACCATGCAAGCCGCATTGGACGCCGCTTTTGAATTCGGCTATGACGTAGCGAAAATCAACAACACTTCGGTAGAAGAAAACGAAATTCTTTGGGACAGCGTAAACGACGTTTTCTGTTATCTTAAAGACGGAGCACTCGAATACGTTCCCAATTCTGCAACCACGGTTCTTGCTGTCAACGACTACAGACTTTGGAAGATTTCCGATGAGGTAGACGCAATCTACTCTACTTATTATTATAAAGGTAGCGCAACAACAATCAATACTTCCAAGGGTTTTGACGCAGGCACAACCACAGGTATTACTGCAATCAACTATACGAACAATGATTCTGCGCAAGATGTTGTTATTCGTACTAATAGCGAATCGACTACTTTAACCATTGCAGCTCCGCTTGATACCATAAATCACTATGATGCAGTTGGTATCGTTAATGTAGTTAAAACAGCTAATGCTTCTTACCATGAATTCGGTATAGCAAACTACATCGAAAATGCAAGTGGTCGTGTCGTTGCCGAACAAGGCGGTACAATTGAGACTGTTATCATCAAAGACGATGGAGATTCAGCGACAATTCCTGCTGTTATCGAAAATAACGGTGGCACAATTAATAATGCTTATGCAACAACAAATGCTGTAGCAACAGAGAATAACACTGATAGTAAGAATATTCAATTAGTTGTTAGCCCTGTTGAAAATGGAGGTAATGTTTTAGCAGAAGGTAAAAGCGCAGATGAAACTGCAGACATTATTGAAGCTGCCAAAGATGAAGCTGCTCCTGAAGCATACTCTGAAGAAGTAAAGAACTCTGCGCCTGAGGGTGTTTCTTATGTGGCAAGAATTGGTAGACAAGGATATGAAAGACTTGATGCTGCGTTGGCTGCAAATACCGTTAATACTACTGTATATCTTTTGGCGGATTATGAATTGCCTGCTGATTATTCAATTGTAGTTGGTTTTAAGGGAACATTTGACGGACAAAATCATAATATTATTTGTGGCAATGTTAACTCTGAATACTTAACAAAGAATCCCAATGGATACTTTGCTTTCAAAGATATTACATTTATTGAAAGTAATGGTAATCTTGTTAGGGTGGTAGATGATGGCTACAAATATAATTTTACTGAATGCTTATTTGATAATGTAGATTATTTATCAAATGATAGTTACTATTATTCAATTGGTCATAATGAGTCTTTGTATATGGCTTATTGCTATAATGACACAATAAATAGTTGGACTGGAAATGTAACAATAAAAAATTGTGATGTAAAAATGAACCTTAAAGGTTCTGATTCAAGCAATAGCGCTGTCTTCTTTGGTGCATATCAGTATTATGGTAATGGAGCAACTTTAACAGTAGATAATTGTTCGTACACCGGAACATTTATTGGAAATTATGTTTCATTAGTTTTAAGTAACGGACAAAATAATGATGCAGAATCTGTATTTGCTACAAATCCTTTAAAAATTACTAATTTGAAAAACTATGGTACATTAATCGGTTCAAATGGAGCGTATGCTGTTGGTGGTCAAAATCATAGTAACCCTAGCTGGTCTGGATTAGTAGATTATTACGATCAAGTACAATCAACGACTGGTGGAGTATATACGATCATGGACAATTCTAAGCTCGCTGTAGAATTTAATGATGATGGTACTGTAAAAATAGTTGATAACGGTGTAGG
>SFEB01000100.1 GCA_004558105.1 Clostridiales bacterium | reverse complement strand
TCCATCACTATTTCAATGCGTTCCCTGTACAATTTTTATACCGCAAGCAGCCAACCTTCTCGTCATCCACAGCGGAGACGGAGCAACGGTAATATCGGTTGCGCCCTGCATGTAATAAGCGGGACAAAGTTCGCCGTCGCGTACGGTTACGCTCACTAAGTCTCCTGTTTTTTCTGTTGAATCCTCTACAAAATCGATTTCCAAGGGTTTAACTTTTTTACCTAACGCTACAGCCACTTCTCTTGCCAACCCGTAAATACTGTTGCAATCGGGACGATTGAACGTAATGGAAAAGTCAAGCACGTAATCGTCGAGACCCAAGACTTTTACCATGTCCTCTCCGATAGGAGTATTATCGTCCAGAATGAGTATACCGTCTACTTCGGCATTTGGATAATTAGCGTTAGTTATACCGAGTTCATCACCGCCGCAAAACATACCGTTACTCGCCAAACCGCGCAACTTTCCGTTTTTTATTATAGTTCCGTCGGCAAGGCGTGCGCCATGCAAAGAAACAGGCACTTTTGCACCAACGAAAACGTTTTTCGCCGCCGTAATTATTTGTATCGTTTCTTCGCCCATATTGACCTGACAAACCTGAAGTTTATCAGCGTCGGGGTGTTTTGTGATTTCTGTTATCTGACCAACTTTTACGTTAGAAAATTTATTGCCAAGGTATTCTACCGATTCTATTTCAAAACCGATAGATACCATTTTTTCACATAAAGTTTCAACGTCGACGTCAATATCGACGTATTGCTTCAACCAGCTAATCGGTGCTTTCATTGTTTAGTCCTCCGTTTTGTCAAATTGTTTAAGGAAGTTTACGTCGTTTTCAAAGAAAAGCCTTATATCCGGTATGCCGTATTTTATCATTGCAAATCTTTCAAGACCGAACCCAAACGCATAACCGTTGTACTCCTTGCTGTCGATACCGCAGTTTTCAAGAACGAAAGGATGAACCATACCCGCACCCAGTACTTCTATCCAGCCCGTACCTTTGCACAAAGAACAACCTTTTCCGCCGCAGGCAGAACATGTCAGGTCCACCTCTACGCTGGGTTCCGTAAACGGAAAGTAAGACGGACGGAATCTGACTTTTGTTTCTCCGCCGAAAAGTTTTTTTGCAACCGTTTCCAACGTGCCTTTCAAGTCGCACAAAGTCAGATGCTTGTCCACAACTAGACCTTCTATCTGGTGGAACATCGGTGAATGAGACGCATCGCTGTCGGGGCGATATACCTTACCGGGACAAACTATTTTCAGAGGAGGTTTTTCCGCCGACATAACGCGTGCCTGGTTTGGCGAAGTGTGTGTTCTCAATAAAATTTCTTTACCGAGAAAAAACGTATCCTGCATGTCTCTTGCCGGATGATCGGAAGGAATATTGAGGGCTTGGAAGTTGAAATAATCGGTTTCCGCCTCCGGACCTTCTTTTACCGAAAACCCAAGACCTTCGAAAATTTCTATTATCTGGTTTTGCATCAACTGAATGGGATGCAAAGTACCGACTCTTTGTTCGTTTTTACTGATAGTAATATCAATAGACTCATTGGCAAGTTTGTCTGAAATTGACTTTGACTGCAATTCGGCTTTTGCGTTTTCTAAAACCGTTTCCATTTCTACTTTTGCTTTATTTAAAAGAGCGCCGAACACGGGCTTGTCCTCAGGCGACAAGTCTTTGAGCCCTTTAAGCAAAGCGGTAAATTGTCCGCTTTTGCCGAGATATTTTACTTTAACGTTGTTTAGCTCGTCTAAAGAAAGGCAATTTTTTACTTCTTCAAAAAATTCCTGACGTAGCTGTTCGATTCTTTCCTTCATACTGACTCCCTTAAATAAAAAATTACCGTCCCGATATTAGGACGGTTTAAAAAATCCGTGGTACCACCTAACTTCACTTTCTCGGAAAAAGTTTCCTAAAAAGCCTTGTTGTAACCGTTAACGGAGTTATCCGCAAATGACTACGCGCCGCAAATACGGTTTCACCAAATGAGCTACAAAGTGAATATCTTTCC
>SFEB01000099.1 GCA_004558105.1 Clostridiales bacterium | reverse complement strand
CAATCTTCGATTTTAAGAGCGGGCGCAAAGGTTTTTACGAGGAAAGCGAGATACAATTAGGAATGTACCGGGATATGTGGAACGTCAATTTTGAGCAATTCCCCGTTACACGTATTTTCAATTTCAGCCCGAAAGATTGGCGCAAACGTCCGTCGTACAATCTGAAAGAACAAACAGATAGCCCCAATATTCGGAAAATCCCGTATCTATTGGAAATTGCGGCTATTGAGGACGAAAAGAAAGATAATACGTTTACGTCGGTTAATGGTATGGTATTGTTAGACAATGCCCCGGATTTAACGCAAAACGTAATATCCTTATCGTTGGCGGAATTGATTAAAACGAAAGCCCCAAAGGAGGCGACCCCGGACGAAAACACGGACGCCGCCGAGAAAGTCAAGGCGGATGCACCGGAACCGGAAAAGGAGCCAAAGAAAACAACCATTGTTAAACGTGCGCCCAAAAAGGCAAAGGAGGCGGAAAAGAAAGCCGCCACGGGCAAAACGACCGCAAAGCGAGGTAATACCACGGAAAAGAAAGTAAAGCCCGCAAACGAGCCTAAAAAGCCCAAAAATGAAAGTAGAAAAAAGATGTTGAACGACGACCCCGAAATTTGATTGAGATATGAAAGGAAGAATAAAACGACCGGAGGCGCAACAATCCCGTTTAATATTGCCCCGTGTCGGTCAAATAAAAATCGGTATGAAAAACGCAAACGGTTATCCTAAAAGCGTTGATTACTTCATACCAACGGGAAAGTATGCCGGGTTATTTACGCAAGCATACGGCGAAAAGCCGCAAACAATACAAATTGTTTTCCCGGACGACGACCCGGCAAAAGTATGTAACGAGCGTTACGAATACCGGGACGACGACGGGCGATTGATTGCGGCGGGCGATGGCGACACTTTCCAAGTATGGGACGGAAAGAAATACGAAACGTTGACAACGGAGAAATACCCAAACTTAATGCAGTCGATAACCAAGCGTTACCCGAATAAAAAGAGCCGCCAACCCGATTGCGACGGTTGGGAGGTTACATTAACGCTAAACTTTATTGTCCCTTTGGTTCGTGGGGTTGCCGGGGTTTGGCAATTCGCAACAAAGGGTACGGCGTCCACAATTCCGCAAATCCGGGAAACGTTCGACGGTATGTTATTGGAACGTGGATTTTGCAAAGGCATTATCTTTGATTTGAATGTACAATTTGCCACGACCCAAAAGCCGGGCGACCGTTCCCGTTTTCCCGTCGTGTCGTTGGTTCCCAATGAGAGTGCCGACAATGTTTTAAAAGTACGTAAGGCATGGGAACCCGTTAAAGAATTGGAGGGCGGACACGATGGCAACAATTAAACAAATTGAAATACCCGTTGAAACGGTTATCCGGGTTAATAATATTCCGGTTAAATGTATGATTGCCGAATTTTGGCATGATTGCAAAGATTGTTTTTTTAATCAATACCCCGGAAGTTGTAAACGTGTTGTTTGCAAGGCTGATAAAAGAACCGATAATATTAATGTTTATTTTACGGAGGTATGACAATACGGGATAGCAATTTTATAACCATATTAGCCCCAATGATTACGAAACTTAAATTGAAAGGTAACGAATTGTTGGTTTTCGCTTTGATACATGGTTTTAGTCAAGACGGCGAAAGCCGTTTTAAGGGTTCATTACGGTATCTTATCGAATGGACGGGATTAGATAAAAGCACGATTATTAAGTTACTTAAACAATTAGTTGATAAGCAATATATTAACAAATTTGAGTACGAAAGAAATAAGGTGCGTTATTGTGAATATACGTCTAATTATTGGGTCGCTTTGGAGTGGTTGGAAAATCCAACCACCCCCCGGTTGGAAAATCCAACCACCCCCCGGTTGGAAAATCCAACCACGGTGGTTGGAAAATCCGACACAATAAAGATAGATGATATTAATAACTCTTTTGATAATGATAATACAGGGTTAAAGAACCCCGTATTGTTTCCCGATGAAGAAAAAAAGGTTGAGGAACCAAAAGAGAAAAAAACGTTGTTCCGCAATTCCGATGTT
>SFEB01000035.1 GCA_004558105.1 Clostridiales bacterium | reverse complement strand
AACGTTAAAATGGGGATTATATCCCCTTAATAAAAAAGATTATAACCCCCATAATATAAAATGTCAATACTTGGGGGTTAAAATGTTTAAATTCGATAGATTATTTTTGACGATGGATAAAAAGGGCGTTTCCACGTACAGGCTCAGAGAAGAGTGTGGTATTGATAGCAAAACGGTTCGCAGATTAAAAGCAAATCAAAACATTGAAATGAAAACGCTTGACAGGATTTGTTCTTTTTTGGATTGTAAAATAGAAGACGTGGTGGAGTTTATAAAAGACTGAAAAAAAAGAGCTGTTATAAATTGCTTATTGTGTTTTTAATCTAAAAAACGTAGCAAACCGTACGTATTCGTAATACTTTGTAATACAAAGATTAAAAAAGGGTAGCGATAATTTCGCTATCCTTTTACGTTGTCTGAAAAATCCCCGTCGGCATTACCCGTACGGGTGCGTTTCTTTGTCGGTTTAGTTTACATGACGTGCTCGAAAGAGGGAATGGCAAGGTGACCGATATATGCCGCAAGGTCTTTAATAACCGACAGATGAGCGACGCACAGGTCGAAATCCTTTTGTTTGACGTACGCTTTTATTTCGCCGATACGCAGAGTAATTTCGTATACGTCGTTGTGATGTAAGAAAAACTCGGATTTTTCTCTTACGTCCGTCCAGTAGTCGCAAAAGTCGGCAAAAATCTCTTCCGTCAGGTCTTCGTCGTAGCACAGTTGCATTAAGTTGTCGATTTCTTTTTCAAATTCTTTATAGGTATTGTAAACGCTTAGGCTTTCGTATATACCGAACCCTACCACCAGCACGAGGGCGATAAGCGGAATAATCATGTGCTTCATTTAATTACCCCCTCCTTTTGCGCGTCCCAGCTGCTTACGCCTTGTTTGTCCTGCAATACAAAGTGGTCGTTCTGGTCGGCGGTCAAAAAAACCACGTCTTTGACCTTAACGCGTTTTTTAAACAGCATATTGCCGATTTTTTCACGGTCTATGCCGTGTTGAGTCAATTCGTCTTCACACCACTTTCCTTCGAGAATAAGCGGCACGGGCAGACTCTTTTGCTTGTTTTCCATTGATTTTTTAGGGATAACGGACAACTGTCCGTTGGTTTCCATCAAAGCGTATTCTATCTCTTCGACGGAAAAGTATCCCGTATTGCGTAACGATTGCATCAAGTCGTTGACTTGCATGTTCAGTTGTTTGACTGCGGCAACGTTTATACCGCTTTTGTCTATTACCAACATGGGTTTTCCGCTGATGATACTTTGCATTTTCGTGTTTTTCGACAACAGCACGATAACTTGGTGGACTATATAGAGCGTCAGTATGCATACGACGCCGTAGGTGAGCGGAATATTTTTATCCCCCATAGGCACGCATGCGATTTCGGAAATAACCAACGTTATTACCAGTTCAAAAGGTTCCATCTCGCCGATTTGCCGTTTGCCCATCAGCCTGATGACTACCAACAAAAGTCCGAAAATTATCAATCCTCTTAAAAAAATAGTAAGCATACTATTATTTTGCGTTGCTTGTTAAAAATTATCCGAAAAAAATAAAAAATTAAGGCAAAACGTTTTACTTTAAGGTTGGCTTGTGGTATATTGGTCGTGGCAAAGTAGAGCAAGTGCGTAAAGTGGCACGGGATGGGAAGTCGCCCCTGCACGAAAGAACGACAGTTCTGCGGTACTTGTTCGCGTCCGTTGCTACTATTTGTGTACGCTTTTTTAGCCGTACGCGGTTTTTTGCGCGGACCTTTCCGAATATTATGGGAGGTCTTTTTTCATGTCAAAAAGAACGTATCTTATCACTCTTATCTCCGTGTTTACGGCTGTCGGTATAGCCTTAAACCTTCTTTCGTCGGCGATGCCCCGCATTGACACTTTCGGCAGAATCAGTCTCGTCTATACCTTTTGTTTTCTGGCCGGTGCGTTGCTCGGCCCGTGGATAGGCGGAGGAGTCGCCATGCTGGCGGACTTTTTGCCTGCCGTGATTTTCCCCGAAGGTCCATGGATGCCGCTTATTACCCTGAGTAACGGCGTTATGGCGATGTTTGCCGGGTTGTTTTTCAAGTACCTGAAAACCGACAAAATTTCGATCAAGCTTATCTGCACCGCGTTGTGTTCTTTCGTCGTATGCAGTTTAGGATTGACGGCGGTGGGAGAAGCTTTGCTCTACAACATGGGAATGTCGGCGTACTATCCGACCACAACCCTGCTTATGAACGCAGGCTTAGACGTATTCAGAGCTACGTTGGTCAGGCGGGTGAGCGTGCAGTGGTTCTGGTTGCTCGTTAATACCGTAATAGTATGGCTGGTTTTAAAAAGCCCTGCCTTTACCAGGTTTGTCGTCAAAAAAATAAAAAGTTCCACGTCGGAAAACAAACAATAGTAATTGAGGTCAACAAAACGATAATGAGAAATAAAAAAACACTTTCGCGACTTTCCGAAAGTGTTTTTTCGTTTGTTTTTTTCAGGCTATTTCCGTAACGTGTTCTTCCGCCTGCCTGGCGCGTTTGGCGAAAATAGTGCGATATTTTTTTATCGCTATGGGCGTAAAAATCAGCAAGGTAAGTATTTCCGCCACGGGGAAGCATAAGAATATGAGATAAAACCGGTTTGTCATATCGATACCCGGGCTTGCCGTAAATATCGCCTGGAATAAAAAGGCAAGGGGGATAAGAAAACCTATCTGGCGCAGTAAAGATATCAGCATCGAGTAAACGCCGACGTTAAGAGACTGCAACAAAGTGATGAGCAGTATCGAGAACGCCGCGGGGATAAAGCACAGACTGATTATTCTGAACGATTTAGCCGCCAGTTCCACTGCGTGTTGGTTTTCGATATTAAATATCCTGACGATTTGTTCGGGGAAAAGTTGGAACGCCAGCAATCCCGCTCCCAAAACACAAAGCGCGGTAATAAGCGATCGTTTAAAACAATCGTCAAATCGTTTTTTAAGATTGGCTCCGTAACTGTAACCGAGTATCGGCATCGTGCCTTGCGTTAAGCCGAAGATAGGCATAAATACGAAGGACTGGCAGGTAAAGTATGCGGTATAAATCGTTACGCCGTAATCGTAATTGTTGAGAATGTAGTTCAATATTATCGTGGTAAAACTGCCTACGGCGTTGAGAATAAAGTTCGGTAAGCCGATATTGAATATAGCTTTAACGTTTTTGAAGGTAAACTTGAGTCCTTTCGGAAAGAAATCGACGTCTTGTTTACGGAATAAAAACGCACCCAGAACGTACGCGCACGATAAAAACTGACCGATAAGCGTGGCAATCAAAGCGCCGCTCATCCCCATCCCCAGTCCTTTTACTGGGATAAAGAAAAACAGTTTTGCGTCTTTAAAAATAAAGACGGGGTCAAGTATAATGTTGGTTAAGCATCCCAGAGTCTGACTTATCATCGGCACGCGCATGTTTCCGGTAGCTTGAAGAATTTTCGAGCCGACCATACTCAGCATCGAAAACAGACAGCCCATCATGTAATACGGAACGTATTCCATGTACCTGTCGACAATAGTCTGACTTACGCCGTTGTAAATTTTTATAAACGGTTTCGGCAATACCCATGCCAATACGAAGAAAAGCAGCCATGCCGCCACTGCGAGTACGAAAGCGGTTTTTGCTACCTGATTAGCTTTTTCTTTGTTCCCGAACCCCAACTGCCTTGCGACGAAAACGTTAGAGCCTACGCCTATACCTATTCCCACGGCAATAACTATCATGAAGAGAGGTCTGCCGTAACCGAAAGCGTCGAATGCTTCCGGCTGCCATTGTGAGACGTATATACCGTCGATGACGTTGTACAACGCTTCGATAAGCATAGAGATTATTGCAGGCAAAGCCATGCTGAAAAGCAGTTTGCCCATCGGCGTGTTTCGCAATTTATCGGAGTTGAGAGAAATGCCTTCGCCGTTTGTTTCGTTATTCAGTTCTTTTACTTCTTCCATTTTCTCTCCTCAAAACGGGTTACATTGTACCATGCACAAATTATTTTTTACCAACGATTAGGTGATAAAGCAATGAATTTTGCTCGTTTTAAGCGGTTTAGTCCAAAAAAAAGACCGTTTTGATAAAAAGCGCGTTGACTTTATCGTCGCTAAATAGTATAATACAACCAGGTTCGAGAGGAAAAACAAGAATTGAAAAAAATCGGTTTTTTAATCTTAATATTGGTTTTGGGCACGTGCCTTGTCGGGTGTAAAACGACCGACGGCTACGAGGACGGCCGTACTTTTATGGCTTTCGGCACGTTAGTAGAAGTTACGCTCTGTTTTGACGAGGATAACGCAACTAACCGCAGTGCGGCTGAGAACGCTTTTGCCGAGATGAAGACTGTTATCGATAAACTCGAAGTTTGTCTTTCCGCCGACGACGTTAACGGCGACGCGGCGCGTTTTAACGCTGCCGATGCGGGAGAAAAGGTACGAATCGACCCTTTGACCGCCGAGTGTTTCAAGACGGCGCAAACCGTTTTTAACGCAACGGACGGCGCGTACAACCCTGCCGTTTACAACCTCGTTGACCTTTGGGGATTTTCTGCCCGACGTTGGGAAGGGACGACCGACGTCGTTTATCCTTACGACCGCGACGACGGGAGTGTGCCGCAACAAAAATATATAGACGCATTTATCCTTCTCGCTGATTTTGAAAATATTGTTTTCAGCGAGGACGGGGGAGAGTTTTACCTGAAAAAACCCGAGACGACTGTGACGGTTGACGGACAAGTTTATACGGTAAAAATCGATTTCGGCGGTATCTGCAAAGGTTTTGCAACCGACAAACTTAAGGCGATTGCCGAAAAATACGGCGTCGACAAAGGCAATATCGTATCCGGCATGAGTAGCGTAACTTATCTGGGCAACGACGCCGACAATGCCGTTGATTTGGTAAATCCCGTCGACGGTTCGGTTTTGCTTACAAAAAACAACGTCGGCAAAAGTATTTCGGTCAGCGGCGATTATCAGCGTTTTTTTACCTACGAGGGTAGAAATTACTGCCATATTATAGACGCAAGTACGGGTTACCCTACCGAAACGGGAGCAAGGACGGTTTTTGCCGAGTGCGACAGCGCGGCGGTCTGCGACGGCGTAACGACTGCTCTTATGACTTTTGACGCTACGAAAATCGCATTATTCGCCGACGGCGAGGCGGCAAAGACTCTCGGCGTGCGTTCCGTTATCTCCGTATTTGAAAAGGGTGCGAAACTTGGCGTTTATACCAACTCTCCCGAAGTGAAAATCAAATCTTCCAACGCCGTTAAATATTCTTTTACGGTAGACGGGGGCGAGGTATCGTTTACAGGACAGTCGGGTTACGGGTGGCTGTGGGGCGTTGCGGCGGCGATAGCAATTATTGCGGTCGTCGTTGCTCTTGCGGTAAAAAACGGCAAGAAGAAGGACGATATAAGTTCAAAAAGTGCGGATTTTAAAACCCTGAAATTTTTCAAACCTTTCGACGTGGTGCTGTACGTTGCGGTTGTAGTCGTTGTTGCAGGCGTTTTCGTCGGCGTAGGCGTTGCCTTTAAGAGCGAAGAATGGAGTCGTACCGAAGTCTGGTGCGAAGGAGTTATGGCGTGTTACTTCGACAACGAGACACGTCGGCTTGTTGTTTTATCCAACGACTGGGCTGAGAGGCTGGCAGTTGACGAAAAAGACGGCGTAACTACTCTTACGGTCCATTTTGACGACGAAAAAACGGAATTCAACAAAATCCTTTTCGAAGAGGGTAAGGTCACGATGCTCGACTCGTCATGTCGCGGTCGCGACTGCGTTAAAGCGGCAAATACCGTTACCCGTGCCAACCAGATTGTCATCTGCATGCCTCATGCGCTAAAAGTTGCGGGTGTCGGAAACAGCGGCAACAAGGAGGTGCGCTGATGAACGGCAGAGCGAAAAAAATAACTATTTTGTCGGTGCTTGCGGCGGCGTCGTTGATAACTTTTTTGATAGAAAATCTTTTTCCTCCGTTGTTTATTCCCGGCGCTAAACTCGGTTTGGGAAACGTATTCGTTATGTTTGCGTTGTACGCTTTTGGCGTCGGACCGGCTTTCGTCGTTTTGCTCGTTAAATGTATCCTCGGCAATCTTATAGTCGGCAATCTGAGCAGTATGATTTTTTCGTTGACGGCAGGCGTTACAGGCTTGTTCGTTATGAGCGTTATTTACGTCTTTTTAGTCAAAAAAATCACGCCGGTGTCTCTTTCCGTCGTGGGCGCGGTAGTCAATAATCTCGTTCAGAACGTTGTTTACGCCCTGATTACTTCGACTGTTCTGGCAATGACCTATTTGCCGTATCTTGCATTGATAGGGGTTGTGAGCGGATTGACGGTCGGTTTTGCCGTAACCTTATTGTTAAAAAAACTACCGAAAAAGGTTTTTGAGTTTTAAAACCTTAATTATATCTTTGAGTCAAAGTACTCAATCAAAAAGATAATAAAGGAAAAAATAAAGAAAATTGACGCGTTTTCGACAACGCGTTTTTTTGTTTTTAGGAAATCTGTTTTCAAGATAATCTAAAAGATATCCGATATGTGGACACAATAAAATGAAAAAACAGTGAAATTATTGTTATTTTCGAAAAATTAGTTGACAAATTAGTGACCGCATAATACAATATTTGTATAATCCAAATAAAGGGGGGATCACTGTATGAAGAAAAGTTTTCTGAAAGTAGCTCTTAGTTCATTATTTGCGGTAATGCTTTTAATGACGTCCTGTCTTTGTTTTGTAGGAGGTGTGTCTGCAAAAAGCGACGCTTTAGCCGAGGATAGCGGCTCGGCAAGCAGTTTCGTTTTGCAAACCGATGCCAAAGCAAGAGCCTGGATAAAAACCTATTACGAAGGAAAAGGATATACCAACGTTACTGTCGGCAGCGCGACGCCCACTTTTATAAAAACTTTCAACCTCAGTCAGACCGCGCTCAACAATCATTACGCAAGCGTGTATTCGACCAAAAAGGTTGCGGGAACTTGTTCCAAGGTTGCGGCGACCATTATTTCATTCCATTATCGCGGAGTTGCTTACAACTATTCTACTCTGAAAGCTATCTTTAATACGCTCTGCAACTATTCTATCACCAACGGGTATTACAGTTCTAAGAGTACGACCAACGGCGTTACCACTTACAGCGGCACGCCCAACAGCAAGATCGATACCATCATCAATTACGCTCTCGATATTTATTCCGGAACCAAGGCTTTGAATGCGACTTCAAAGAGCACGAACGTGTACAACGTTCTTAAAACAAACGTAGGTAACGGCAAAATAACGGAATTTAATATCGACGGTCACTCTATGGTCGGCGCAGGATACATCGAATATCCCGTTACTTACAAGTACGTCAATATCTTTGGCAACACCGTTTCGGGAAGCGCAACCTGCAAGATGGCTATCGTTTGCGACGGTTGGTCGACTGCTCAACAGGGCACGTCTTCGACCATTAACAGCACCGTTTATTCTTACTTCCCGGAATGTAAAATCGGTTCTATCGGTTACTTCAATATCGTTATTGCTTAGTAGGTAGACTGAGTTAGTATTTGAGTAAATTGAAAAAAAACTACCGAAAATCGGTAGTTTTTTTCTACCGATTTTGGTACAATGAAATTACGTAAAACTCGAGGTGACGAAATGCGCACTAAAGCAGAAAAAATTTTAATACCCATCGTAGTCGTGGTGTTGTTGGCAGTCATAGCGTTTTTAGTGTATCACTTTGTGGTAATGGACAACAAAACCGATATGATATTACTCAGGTCTTACGACGGCAAGAGTCAGTTTGAACTTGTAAAAGACAGAAACATAGTGTCGGTCGAAGAATCGGGCGAAGACAGCGGCATACCCGCTTTGCTCATTACCTTTAAAAACGAAAAAGACTTTTACGATACCAACGTTGCGGACAACGAGTATTTATTTAATACCGTCGGTCTTTCCGACGGGAAAATAATGTACTTTTTTGCAAAGGACGGTTATATTTATTACATAGAGTACGACAAGACGGAAAAAACCGCTTATCTTAACAATGCCGCTTCTGACTTCGATTATTACACGTTGCCGATAATGAGCGGTCGTATGCATTTATCGAGTTTCTATCAGGACGAAGAAACGCTGGAAACGTTTTACGTTTACGATATTTCTTACGACGAATTGAACGAATATCTCGGGGCGAAGTACGCTCAACCGTTGTTCGGCGACTACGCCGCATTTAAAAGTTTTTACGGTAAACTGAACGATAAGTTCGTTTTCTTTGACGACGACGCACAGACCGTTTCGTTTAACGTTTATCAGCAAAAAGGCTGGGCGCCGGGCGACAGACAAACGACGAATTTTCCCGTAAAACTTATTTTTAAAGAAGATTGTATAACGATAGACGTCGACGGCGCTACTATCTGGGACGCAGAGTAAATATGCTTGGTTTAAGAATAAAAAATTTAACGAAAAAGTATCGGGAAAAAGTCGTTCTGAAAAATTTAAGCGTCGACTTCGGGTTCGGAAGTATCGTGAGTATCGCCGGTAAAAACGGTTGCGGAAAAAGCACTTTGTTAAAAATCATTGCCGGTCTTGCGGAAAAAGATTCGGGCGAGGTAATTATTCCCGAAGGCAAAACGGTTGCCGCGCTTATAGAAACGCCCTTCTTTTTCGACGGTTACAACGGGTACGACAATATTAGTGCTTTTGTCGGCGCCGTAGACAGAACCGAGGTAAATAAACTGGCGGAGGCATTCGACTTGTCGGAAGAAATGTCGATACGCGTGTCAAAGTATTCTCTCGGAATGCGCCAGAAGCTGGGAATAATCGTCACGTTATTGACAAACGCCGACGTTTTACTGTTTGACGAGCCGATCAACGCGCTTGATCAAAAAGCCATATCTGTATTCAAAGAATTGATAACCGAACAAAAACGTCTCGGCAAACTGATAATCATTTCGTCTCATGATTTGTCTCTTATCAATACTTTCAGCGACAAACTGTACGACTGCAAAGACGGCGTATTGACGGAAAACCTTCGCGAGAGTATCGTTCTCGACCGGTATTTTTTACGCCTTGCCGACGATAAAAGTGCTTCGGACAGTCTTAAGGCGATGGGGTTTGACGTGCAGGAAAAGGACGGCGGAATATTGGTTTCCGACGTGTACGTTTCCAAAAAAGATTTTTTAGACGTCGTCAAACCGTTCGATATAAAGGAGTTTAAGGTTAGCGATGATGAAAAAAGAATTATTTAAACTCCGTTACAATTATTTTCTGTTCATTATATTTGCCGTCGTTATTCTGTCCGTATTCGGCGTTTCGCTGTATTACGGAGTGCATGACCGTCAGGAAGCCGTAGTCGGATACGACGTCGGTGATTATCTGACAATGGACAGTTTTGACGACGTGAAAAAGTCCATAGCCGAAAGCCGTGATTTTTACAGGGGCATGTACCAATCGGGAGACATGACTCTCGAAGATTACGAGGCGGCGGTGGAATATCTTGACGTCAACGAAAATATCTGCGCCGTGCTTATGTCGCGAGGGATAACGAAAGAAAACGTATTGTCCGCCGATTATACCGAGGACTTTATAGCGACAAAACCGATGTATTTCCGTTTTATTTGCTGTGTTTTTCAGGTTTGTCTGGTCGTCGTTTTCGCCGTGTTTGCTTTATTTGTGTTTAATATAGAGTTTCAGAACGGCACGGCAAAACTGACTTACGGCGGCGGCAAAAAGCAAAAAGTTTTATTGACAAAACTCTTATTGTGCGCCGTGTTTTACGTCGCAACGATAACGGTGTTCGTTATTTTTGCTTTCGTTTTCAGCGCCAAGTACGGTATGGGTAGACCTTACGTCTATCTCACCGTCGGTACC
The DNA here is from genome assembly GCA_004558105.1 of Clostridiales bacterium. GTDB lineage: Bacteria > Bacillota > Clostridia > Christensenellales > CAG-314 > SFEB01. Next base: position 1,995 of record SFEB01000035.1, on the reverse strand, counting down.
GATTGCGTATTGATGACTGCGCAACAGTTTTTGTGGCGATCCGTATTATCGCTTGCGCTTGAAACGTTATTCTGGTTCATTTGTTTTATCGTTATCGGTTTGCTCGTGCGTAACGTTTATGCGGCGTTTTTGGGGGACGTATTGATTTATTCGCTGTTTTACGCGTTACGCTATACGCCGTTTAAATGTGTTGCTTTGCCTCTCGTAATAAGCACGTCTAACGGCGTGGGCGGAATTGCGTTTCTGATTTCGACGTTAATAAAGTATTTTATCGTGTCGCTGGCTCTTGTTCTTGCGGTATTTTCGTTTAAAAAACGTGATATTATTTAAATAAACACAGGCAATAAAAAACTCCTTTGCTAAAACGCAAAGGAGTTTAATTTTTTTATTTACAACAAAGGTATGGGCGCGAGATAAACTATATCGTCGCGGTTCGCCGCTTCGCCCTCGGCAAGTACGAAAGCTTTTTTCGTAATGATACCGCCTGCAAGGTTAACCAGTTTTTCCAATCCGATAAGACTTGCTCCGGTACTGACTACGTCGTCTATGATACCTACCTTCTTTCCTTTAAGCAAATCCGCGTCGTGGCGAGAAAGATAAAGGTGTTGTTCTTTTCCCGTTGTAATGGAAGAATCGATCACGACGTCCAAGCCGTCCTGCATATAGAGTTTTTTAGACTTGCGTGCGACGGCGTAAAAAGGCATTTTTAGTTCTTCCGCGATGCAGTGCGTGAGTTGCAATCCCTTAGATTCTGCGGTAATGAGTACTTCACAGTCGCCGAGGCGTTTTGCAAGTTCCTTGGCGCAGTGGCGCGTCAAAAAAGTATCGCCGTGAAGATTGAAAAAGGCGATGTTTACTCCGCTCGGCAGCGGTAAAATAGGCAATTCGGCTTTATAACCGACGATGTCCAAAGGCAAAACTTTTTTTTCCATAACGGTTCCTCCGTGTCAGTAAGTTTGGCGTCAAAGTTTTTGCGCTTTGCCGCGACTTTTATTTTACTCTCAATTTGCGTTGGTGTCAATTTGTTGGTGATACTTTTTTATTTTTGATGAATTTTGTCGCTTTTTGCTTTTTTGTGGGCGCCGTATTCGTTTTTTAAAATTCAAAAATGAAAATATTTGTTTTTTTTCGCTAAAAGTTGTTGACCGTCGGGCTTTTTGTGGTATAATTAGTCGGTAAGGAGCAAATATGCAATATCTCAAATCAGACGTTCGCGACCGCATTTTGGCGGCGGCGGAGCAAGAGTTTAAAATTAACGGCGTCGGTGCGTCGGTAAGGGTTATCTCCGAAAACGCAGGTATATCTCTGGGTAATATTTACCGTTATTTTTCTAACAAAGACGCGTTGTTTTGTGCTGTTTTGCGCCCTGTCGTAGAGGAAATCAGCGAGCAACTTTTGTGCAGTTTTGCGGAAAAGCAGGACCCTCAATATGCAGCGGAGACCGTAGTCGATTATCTTTGGCAACACCCCGACAAACTTGCAATAATTCAGCAGGCGAGCAGGTTTTACGTAGACGGTTTTAACACGATTCTGACGGAAGAATGTTCTAAAGTGGTGGAAAAAGCTCTTGCATGGTATCCCGACTTTACGACTAAGGTAAAAAATCCTTACTTTGCAACGGCCGTTACGGCGGGTTTTTTGCAGGCATTGACCTTTACGAAGTTATCCGACACTACTCCCGAAGAGCAAAAGCGCAACGTGAAAGAACTGGTGGTTTTCTTTTTCGGCGGATTGGAAAATCGCTTTGAAAATTATAAATAATGCAGAAATTTTCATTCGGATTTAAATTAAAAGGATTAAAAACGCGTATTATCGCTCTTTCCATAGGGATTTTTTAGATAACGCAAAAGGATAGCAAAATTTTTTGCTATCCTTTTCATTTTTGCTCTGCAAAAACACACGACTTTCATTTGAAAGTATAGTGTCGTAAACCAACAATATGGACAAATAATAAAATTCACAAAAGCGAGCAATTCACTATCAAAACAAGAACTT
>SFEB01000098.1 GCA_004558105.1 Clostridiales bacterium | reverse complement strand
GGTGGTGTGGAATGCCAAAAATTGTGCGGATTTTAGTTACAATTCTGCACCTTTTTATTATGATTCACAAATCACCTCCTTTACGTTTGGCAGTGAGGTGGAGCATATTCCGGCATACTTGTGCTACGATATGGAGAATTTAACTTCGGTAACGATACCGAACAGCGTAATGAGCATCGGAGAGGAGGCGTTCTATGGTTGCAGTGGCCTGACTTCGGTAACGATACCGAACAGCGTAACGAGCATCGGAAATTATGCGTTCTCCGGTTGCAGCGGCCTGAATTCGGTAAACATTCCGAACTCCGTAACGAACATCGGATATTCTGCGTTCCGTGGTTGCAGCGGCCTGACTTCGGTAACCATCGGTAACTCTGTAACGAGCATCGGAGATTATGCGTTCGAAGATTGCAGCGGCCTGACTTCGGTAACAATTGGTAACTCCGTAACGAGCATCGGAGTTAGGGCGTTCAAGGGTTGCAGCGGCCTGACTTCGGTAACGATCCCGAACAGTGTAACAAGCATCGGCAGTTCTGCGTTCAATGGTTGCAGCGGCCTGACATCGGTAACGATTGGCAACTCTGTAACGAGCATCGGTCGTTCTGCGTTCGACGGTTGCAGCGGCCTGACTTCGGTAACGATACCGAACTCCGTAACGAGCATCGGACAGTATGCGTTCGAAGAGTGCACTCAATTGACCAATATTGTCTGCTATGCCGCCGAGCCGCCTTCGTGCGATGCATCATCTTTTGCCAACTACGATGCGTCCCTGAAAGTGCCTTGCAGCAGTTTAGAGGCGTACAACGGCGAGTTCCGCATCTACGACCTGCTCGGCCGCGATGTAACGCGCCTAAACGGCTCACTGTGTGGTGTTTACGTAGTAAAAACCGCGAACGCTGCTGTTAAGGTTGTGGTAAAATAATGTTGTAGGGACGTGGCGCGCCGCGTCCCTACGTTTGTATCAATCAGTAACGAGGAGCGAGGAATTTTTTCCTTGCTCCTTGTTTGTTTTTTACGCGCTAAATCCCAAAGGGGGACTTAAAGCCCGCGCGAAAAATTGGCATAAGCTGAGAGCCGAAAAAATCTTTCTCTAACAAAAAAAAACGACCTTGGCGGGTGTGTCAAAAATCGAGTTGAGCGTGTCGAAACGCTAAATCACTGTTTGAGCGCAGCGAGTTTGATTTAGCCCAGCCGCCACAGTCTTGACTTTTCTTTAATTCTTGATTTTGCTCACGTTCAACAAATCGAAAATAAATTTTCGTTTGTTTTCACTCAATCGCAAAATTGCCTTTCGTTTCTTTTGGTCAAGCAAAAGAAATGAAAGAGTAAGAACATAAGATTGTAGTAACGAGGAGCGAGGAATTTTTTCCTTGCTCCTTGTTCGTTTTTTACGCGCTAAATTATGTTTTACCCCTAAATCCCCTAAAGGGGACTTAAAGCCCTCCTTTAGGAGGGTTTGGGAGGTAGAACTACGAAACAAAGAACATAAATTTTACCCCCCTACCTTAACCTCTTGCACTTTGCACTTTTTAAACTTTTACACTTTTTTATTCGCGCTTTGCACTATTTTTACTATCTTTGCAGCGATAATCGAAAAACAACCGACAAAAAACATTTTTTTTGCCTATGGAATAGAAGCACGAACACGTTTCGTGTGCGCATCTTGAAAACTGACATATAGAAAATAGCGTTATAAGCTAAACCTTGAGTTTTTCTGAACCTGAACAATTCAAAAACACTCTTCAAGAACAAAGCTGATTTGACGTCTACGCGAAAGCGTGGGCTTTTGTTCGTTATAATTTGAAGAGTGAGGTAGTTCAGGACCGAGAAAGACTCAAATAAAGCAAATGAAGCACCACGCTCTTTTTATGCGCACACGCCAACCATTTTTCCGGTGCTGCGGACCATGCCGAAAATCCGATAAAAACCGAGTAGGCAGAAAAAAACAAACAAATGTTTAACTTTTAATATCAATACGACATGAAAAAATTTAGTTTTTTAGTTGTAATGTTGGCTACCTGTATCACACTGCAGGCTCAAGAAGAAATTTCGGTAAGCCGCGCAATTGAAATCACGGAAGCTTTGGCCGAGGGAGCATCTACTACGAAACAATACATCGTAAAAGGTGTTGTTTCTGAAATTAATACCACTGATGAAGGTATTGCAACCTATAAAAATTGTGACTTTTGGATGAGCGATAGGGATAACGCCACCCTTAAAATAAAAGCTTTCCGCACTAAAGGTATTGCAGGATTGGATTTTACCGTCGGAATGATTGCGGTGGGTGATACTGTCAAAGTGCAAGGCGTTTTGATGCACTACGTCAATACGACAACTTCGGAAGAGCTTTTAGAAATCTACAAAGGTAATTTAGTCGAAGTTGTTGTAGGTAGTAACGCCATCTATTACAAATTTGACGATGCCAACCTAACTGCCACAGTTACCTACCGCGGGAGTTATTACAACTCATACGCCAATGAATACAAGGGCAATGTGGTCATTCCCGCTACCGTAACCTACGGTGGTAAAACTTACTCCGTAACGAGCATCGGTAGTTCTGCGTTCAAGGGTTGCAGCGGCCTGACTTCGGTAACGATACCGAACTCCGTAACGAACATCGGATATTCTGCGTTCCGTGGTTGCAGCGGCCTGACTTCGGTAACAATCCCGAACAGTGTAACGAGCATCGGAAATTATGCGTTCGACGGTTGCAGCGGCCTGACTTCGGTAACGATTGGCAACTCCGTAACGAGCATCGGCAGTTATGCGTTCGACGGTTGCAGCAGCCTGACTTCGGTAACCATCGGTAACTCCGTAACGAGCATCGGCAGTTATGCGTTCGGCTATTGCAGCGGCCTGACATCGGTGGTGTGGAATGCCAAAAATTGTGCGGATTGTAGTAGTAGCTATGGCTCTGATGCACCTTTTTATAATATTAAGTCCCAAATCACTTCATTTACATTTGGCAGTGAGGTGGAGCATATTCCGGCATACTTGTGTTACGGTATGGAGAATTTAACTTCGGTAACGATTGGGAACTCCGTAACGAGCATCGGAGATCAGGCGTTCTATAATTGCAGCGGCCTGACATCGGTAACCATCGGCAACTCCGTAACGAGCATCGGAGATAAGGCGTTCCGTGGTTGCAGCAGCCTGACTTCGGTGGTGTGGAATGCCAAAAATTGTGCGGATTTTAGTTACAATTCTGCACCTTTTTATTATGATTCACAAATCACCTCCTTTACGTTTG
>SFEB01000097.1 GCA_004558105.1 Clostridiales bacterium | reverse complement strand
ACGCGATTTCAAAATAAGCGGCAAAAAATAATACTGCAAATCAAACGGTTTATCGTATCGTTTCGTACGGTAAACCGCGAGATATATCAACTTAATACTTTTTTCGTTATTTTGTCCACGGGGATGTTTTTGGATTCGACGTTTTTGTATGGACGATAAGAAGCATGTCGCAGGTCCGGCTGCGTTAAAGACGGAAAATTAAAATTAAACGCAAAAAATAACGAAAAAGTGAACGCTCCTGCGTTCGCATTCGCTGCTTAATTAATTAGCGGCACGTCGACCTTACGTTCCTGTTCCGTAAGCAATCGGCGTCATACTGAACGGGCTACGGATTTACCCACGGCGGTAAGTAAATCGGCATTCTCCGCCTCTTCAAAACCGCCGTCTGTCGGCGAACGACGGTAAGAGAACTTAATCACCGAATAAGCATGTAGAAGGTGTCGGGTGTAGAAGGACGAACCGGGGTTCAAATCCCCGCATCTCCACCAAACGAGAAACAAGTTGAACCTCCTGTTCAACTTGTTTTTCTATGTCGTCAATGCGGGGATTTATTGCGATTTTGAAAAATCGCAACACGGCGTCGCCGTGTGAACCCCGGTACCCGGGCTGACACTCCGCTTTAAAATGCAAGCATTTCCGCTCCGTTATTACGCAAACTATGTTTGCTACAAATCCCGCATCTCCACCAAAAAAACAAGCCGTGGAAACGGCTTGTTTTTTATTGTCTGCGGGGATTTCGCACGGCAAAAGCCGTGCCGTTGCTTTGCAACGTGAACCCCTTCGGCTGCACGCGATTGACCTTCGGTAACAATCGCTGTAAGGCAAATCCCCGCATCTCCACCATCTTTGTAGTACGAAAAAGCTACAACAGACAAAAAAGCACAAGTTACCCGCGTATCTTGTGCTTTTTTGTTACTATATCTTGTGTTTTTGTCGTTGAACAAAATCTTTGAATTTAACAGCTGCATTTTGGCGCTTTTTTCAAAAAACAGGTCTTGAACTTACGACATATCGTTTTTGCTCGATAAGGAGACTACAATTTCATAATGATTTTTAAGAGAGAACAAGTTTTTTAGGTTCTCTCTTTTTTGTTGCTGTTTGAGTGTAGTTTCCCAAAGGTGATAAGAAAAATTATAATTATAGTAATACCGGAAAGGAGAACAATATGAAATATGGAATTTGGTTGGACGAATGGTTTCGTAATTACATACAGCCATCGTCGAAGATAAAAACTTGCGAAAGGTACTCTGAAATCATTGAGAAGCACCTGAAAGTAAAATTGGGAGAATATGAACTTGACGAACTGACGCCGCTTGTTTTGCAGAGATATGTTACGGAGCTGATGCAGAGCGGGAATATCGTAACGGGAAAAGGGTTGGCGGCGAACTCGGTGAACGGAATTATTACGGTGATACAGAATTCGCTGAAACTCGCCTACACGCTCGGAGAACTCAAAGAATACACGGCGGATAAAATTAAACGCCCGAAAACGAAAGAAAAGGAAGTGTCTTGTTTCACACTTCCGGAACAGAAAAAAATAGAACAAGCCGTACTGACAAGTAAAAAGCCGAAGCTGTTCGGGATTGTGCTTTGCCTGTATTCGGGACTTCGTATCGGAGAGCTGTTGGCTTTGGAATGGTCGGATATTGACTTTAACAAAGGTACGATTACAGTCAATAAAACCTGTCACGACGGACGGGACGAGAACGGAAAATTATGCCGGATCACCGACTCACCGAAAACAACGTCGTCAAAGAGAACAATTCCGATTCCGAGACAACTGTTGCCGCTTCTGAAAGATCATAAAAAAAAGAGTAATTCTCAGTACGTTGTTTCAAGCGACGGACACGGAATAACCGTGCGCTCATATCAGAGGAGTTTTGAGTTGTTACAAAAGCGGCTCGGAATCGAAAGGAAAGGATTTCACTCTCTGCGCCACACGTTCGCAACGGCGGCTGTGACGGCAGGCACGGATATTAAGACCGTGGCAAGCATGATGGGACACGCCAACGCGGCAATGACGCTGAACATATACGCGAGCGCCGACAAAGAAGCCAAGAAGCGC
>SFEB01000096.1 GCA_004558105.1 Clostridiales bacterium | reverse complement strand
TTTCACTCCGTTACCCAGACTGATTTCAGTAACGCCTGCACACTTATAAAAAGCGTAGTTTCCTATCGTCTTTATCGTATCCGGCAAATAGATTTTTCTCAACGATTCACATGCCTTGAAAGCATGCATACCGATATTTTCTAAACCTTTACCAAAGTTTACGTTCGCAAGTTTCTTACAATTTGCAAAAGCGCAATAGCCGATATTCTTCAGCGAATCAGGCAAATTTACGGTAACCAGACCGAACGATTCGTTTTCCACCTCAACCGAGCAATTATAAAAAGCATAGTTACCTATATCGGTCAAGGTCTCACTGAATCTGATATCGGACAAGTTATAATCTTTGTAGAAAGCATAATCGCCGATAGATACGAGGTTAGTATCCAAAAAGTCAAGTTCGGTTAACCAACTGCACTGATAAAACGCTGCTTTTCCTATGGAAACCAAACGAGACGGGAACGTTACTCTGGAAAGAGATATACACCCGCAGAAAGTATATTCCTTTATCTCTCTGAGGTTGGTGTTAAGCGTTGCCATTGTCAACGCTGTACACCCAAAGAAAGCACCCCTGCCGATATATCTTGCAGAAGACATTCCGGTAGCAGATTCCATGCTTATACAGTTATAAAACGCGTAATCGGAAATACCGATTATTTCTTCGTTCAATACGACGGATGGATAGGCAATGTTCGTATATCCCACCACCCAGTGGTTTGCATAAACGATACCGTAATCGTCGGCGTAGTTGTATACACCCGACTCGTTAAAGGCGTAAGTACCTATATGCGTTACGGTGTCCGGGACCAAATAAGCCGCCGTCAATTCGGTTACCGCAAGTCTGGTACAACCGTAAAATGCGTAAGAACCGATTTCTTTAAGACCTTCGTAAAAACCTGTACGTAAAAGTTTGGCACAATTCGCGAATGCCGACTCGTCTATTATTTCCAGACCGCCGACTTCCACCCCGGTGCTGTCATCGTACGCAGTCTCAACTCTTGTCAAAACTTTACAACCCAAAAATGCGTAAGAACCTACCACGCGTACCGATAACGGTAACGTAACCGTTTCAAGATTCTCGCAACCGTAAAACACTCTGTCTGCGATTCCGACGGTACCGGGTTTAACGTTTGCTAAAACGGTGCTGCCTGCCATAACCGCAGTCTCGTTTATGCTCGTAATGAGCGATTTCGCCTTACTGGCAAACGCAACGATCCAGTCGTCAACGTATACCATTACCCCGTCTTCTTTAATAGTGTCGGAATAAATTTTCGTCACGTTAAAGGCATACGTGCCGATTTTATTCAACGACCGGGGCAAAGTAACGTCAGCCAACGACGCAGAGGTATAAAAACAGTAATCTCCCAGCGTTTCTACACCCTCGGGCAAAACAATACTCTTAAGTCCTGTATTCTCAACGGGCAAATTATTGTCATCAAAGTCGCAGCACGAAGCAAAACAATACTCTCCGAGAGTCTTAAGGTTGCCGCTATCGGAGAAAGTAACGTTTTCCAAAGAAAAACAGCGATAAAAGGCGTAATCGCCCAAACTCACCAATTTTTCTCCGAAACTCACCTTGGTCATCGTGTCACAAGCTGAAAAACCATAATCGCCAATGCTTATTACGGAATCCGGGATACTGACCTCCGTCAACGCCGAACAGTCTGAAAACGCCGAATCTCCTATTCTCGTTATCTTATCGTTAAACTCGACAGTTTCAAGAGAACGGCAGTATGCAAAAGTGTAGTCTTCTATCGCCGTTACCGATTCGGGAATTCTCACTTCGCGCAATTCACGACATGACTGGAACGCCGACTGACCGATACTGGTCACGGAATCGGGAATAGTAACCGATTTCATATTAATGCAGTTGTAAAAAGCGTTCTCACCTATCTTCGTAACGTTGTTACCGATAACCATTCCTTCAATTCTGGTAGCATTTTTAAATGCCGACGCTGCGATTGAAACAACCGGCAAATCGCGATAAACGTCTTCTATAACTACGTTGCCGCTGGCAGAACCAACCTTCTTTATTTCGTACGCAGTGCGGTTATTGATAAGGTTATAGATG
>SFEB01000002.1 GCA_004558105.1 Clostridiales bacterium | reverse complement strand
ATAAAAGTTTCGCCGCCCGGCAACGCGGTCGGGGAGAACACCGACAAAAAACAAAAAATTTAAGAGGAAAAAATTCATGAAAAAGAACAACAAGAAAGGCTTTACGATTGTAGAACTTGTAATCGTAATCGCCGTTATCGCAATACTCGCGGCGGTGCTTATCCCGACCTTTACGGGCGTTACTGAAAAAGCACAAAAATCCGCGGCACTGCAAAACGCCGAAAACGCATGGAAAGAGTTTTTGGGCGAATACGCCGATAAAATGGACAATCCGGCAGAATTTGACGGCGCTATCCAAAGCGGCGATTATTATATCGTAGTTACTGACGGTCAATTCGAAAAAGAGGGAGACGATATCAAAGTCGTGAAAGGTACTTATGCCGAAACTTCCGGCAAAACCTCATATTCTTTCAATAATTGCACAATCTATTTGACCAAAAATTTAAAAGCGTGAGTTTGATTACCGTCGGGCACAAAGAATAAAAACAAAAAAACAAAAAAACAAAAATTTTATTTTATAAAAGGAGAAAAACTATGAAAAAGAACAACAAAAAAGGCTTTACGATTGTTGAGTTGGTAATAGTCATAGCCGTAATAGCGATACTTGCGGCAGTACTTATCCCCACTTTCAGCAGTGTTATCAAAAAGGCGAAAGTCAACAACGATATTCAATTGGTACGCAACCTCAATACTGCGCTTGCTACCGACACTAAAGAGCACAAGACCATGCAATCCGCATTGGACGCCGCTTTTGAATTCGGCTATGACGTAGCGAAAATCAACAATACTTCGGTAGATGAAAACGAAATCCTTTGGGACAGCGTAAACGACGTTTTCTGTTATCTTAAAGACGGTGAAATAGAATATATTCCCAATTCTGTAGCAGACGATGATAAACTTTCTGTTGGCAGCTACCTGCTTTGGAAGATTTCAAACACGGTAGATTCCGCTTATTCTACTTACTTGTATAACTATGAAGTAACCGAAACAACGAAAGACATTACTGCCAAAAAAGGACTTGACGTTGGCACAACCAAAGGTATTACCGCAATTGAATACAAAAATACCACGGCTACGCCTCAAGAAGTTGTTATTCGTACCAATAGTCAATTAACTGCATTAACAATAGATGCTCCACAAGATAACATTGATCATTATGGAAATGCAGGAAAAGTAACTATTACTGCTGTTAAACCAGAATCATACCATCTTTATGGTGCTGCAAATGAAATTGCTTTGACATCAGGAAAAGTTGAGATTGAAGAAGGTTCATTTGTTGGAGAAGTTAATGCAACAGGAGGTGCTGTTGTAATTAAAGGAGTTGTCGCAAAAGGAGTTACTGGAGGAAATGTTACAGTTTCAGGAAATGGAACAAATGGTTTAACTTCCTCATCAGTTATTAAAGTTGGAACTGCTGAAACATTAATGAATTTAGCTTATGCACAATCAAAAGGTGTATTTGGAAATGAATCATTAACAATTGAATTAACTGCCGATATTGATTTAACTGGAAGAACATGGGTTCCATTTGGTGCAAGTGATTATTTCTTTGAAGGTGTGATTGACGGAAAAGGTCATACCATTAAAGGCATAAAGAACGACGGCTATAGGAGAGAAGGAACAGAGATTCTTTCTTCATCTGGTAACGTACAAGATCCTTTTGGTCTTATTTCATGCGCAGTTGGAACTGTTAAGATTAGTAATTTAACAATTGAAGTTGATATACAAAATGGAGGAAGCTCTGTTGGTGGATTTGTTGGAAATTATCAAAAGAAGAACTATCAAGATGTATTAGAATTTACTTCTTGCACAGTAAAAGGTTTAATAATTGCAAAAGATAAAGTTGGTGGGTTTGTAGGTTCTACATATTTCGCAACTAAAAAAGAAAATAATAATAAAGTTGAATGGGCTGTAGATTCTTACTCAACTTCAAATAAAACATCATTTGTTGATTGCCATAGTAATGTTGAGATTATTGCTGAAAAAAGAGCCGGAGGATTCATTGGTACAAACAATTCTTACAAAACAATATTTAAAAATTGCTCTTTTGAAAAATCAGTTACAGTTACATCTTCTAGTGATAAGAATGATGGAAACTGGGCAGTTGGTGGATATATTGGATATGATACATCTGATCCTCAAAAATATGATCCAAATAATAAATTGAATGGGGCGACTTATGCTTCTGATATTTTAAGTATAACTGAGAAAAAATCATCAGTAGAAATAATATTCACATCATGTACATCTACAGGCACTATTTCTGGTAATGCAGATACGTCGTTCTCTAAAGCGTATATAGGACAAAACGATAAGTTTGCTTTAGTCTCTGGATTAGAGGGTGCGAATATTAATACAGCAAATTCTGACTATACGAAGTTTTCAGAGTGATTTATATAAATATTCTAAATGATTCATACGAACTACTTCGGTGCTGAAATTTGTACAAACATTATGTTTTAACCGCTAAAAAGTAAGTTTTCGGAAAATGAAAAGCGAGGTTTCAAACCTCAAAACATATAGTTTCAAATATTCGGAGTTCTTGAGACTTTAGCGACCACAAGAGAAAGGTCCAACCGATAAGGTTTCCAGTATTAAACCAAGAAACAGAGTAGTTGAAGCTCGTCAAAAACTAAATAGTTTCAGAGGTCTATGGGAGCAATCCTGTAGGCCTCTTTTTCGTTTTTCAAACGCCCGATTAAACCTTTTATAAATCGTCACACAAGCCCGTCATTTGCGCTGTGTCGGGTTTTATTCATCCATTTGCAATTGCTCGATTGCTTTCTTTTGGCTTGGGAAAAGACGTTATTTAAGAATACGCAACGATTCTTTTTCAGGTTTGTAATTTTTAACGCAGTCGATCAGATAAGAAGATATCGTGGCGGTAATTATTGAAAAAATTATTCTTTTAAAGGGGATATAAGTGAGAGATAAAAGCAGGACCACGATATCGGTAAACAGGTATGCGTGGGATAATTTCCAATGCAGTGCTTTAGAAATTGTCAGAGCCAGAGCGTCGTCGCCTCCCGCCGATCCTCCCTGACGGATTACGAGTCCGACTCCTATGCCGACAAAAGCGGCGCCGACTATTGCGGCAGTCAGCGGATAAGCGGACAAATCGGGGAACATGGGTGGAAACAACTCCCAGATTTTATAAAAAAAGGATAGAAAAAGGGTTGAAACAACGGACAGTTTTATAAACCTTCCGCCTAGAAATCTGAACGCAAATAAATAACAGGTAATATCCAGAACGGGAGTGATATATGCCGGAGATATATTAAGCCAATGTTCGAGCAGAAGCATAAGTCCGAAGACTCCACCTTCCGTTATATACGTACGTTGATGGATATTGTGAATTCCGAAGGAGCAAATCATGCTGCCGAGCAGCAGGATTAAAATTTTTTTTGTTGTCAATCCGTCGGTCAGTTTTTGCCAGAAGGTCGGGTTGCGGGATTTCAATTTAAACAGACTCCTTGAAAGTTTTGCTTTACTCCGTTATTATACACCATGTAACGGAAATATGGGTGCTTTTTATTGCATTTTTACGGTAATAAACGGTGAAAAGAAATAATAAAAGAGACGGCACGGGTTGCGCCGTTATTATTCGCTTCCTGCGAGATATTCTACTCAAATTGTTGTGTTATTTTAAAAAAAGTGGTAAAATAAATTGTCAGAGGTAAAAATGAAAATTGTTATTGTCGGTATGGGCAACGTCGGTCAGGAACTCGTCGCCCAATTGGCGCAAGAAGGACACGACCTTATCGTAGTTGATTCCGTCGACACCACGCTTGCAAAAATGGTTAATACTTACGATTGTATGGCGGTGTGCGGAAACGGCGCAAGTTACGACGTGCTGGACAAGGCGCAGGCGGAAACCGCCGATTTGTTGATTGCCTGCACGCCGCAGGACGAAGTCAATATACTTTGTTGTATGGTCGCAAAAAAACTCGGAGCAAAGGACACGATAGCAAGAGTCCGTGCGCCCGAGTATTTTACGTTATTTGCCGACAAAGACCTCGGATTGTCAATGATGGTTAATCCCGAATACGAGACTGCGCTTGGGATAGCGCGGATACTGCGGTATTCTTCAGCCATCAAGATAGAGCCGTTTGCAAACGGCAGAGTCGACCTTGTAGAAGTCAGGATAACTTCGGACACCGGGCTGGTGGGGGTACGTTTAAAAGATCTCAACCAACACGCCAAGGAAAAATTTCTCGTTTGTGCGGTAGAGCGTGACGGCGTCGTCTATATTCCGACGGGTGAATTTGAGTTGCATGAGGACGACCGCATACACATCACTGCTCCCGCAAAAAGTATTTCGTCGTTGCTGAGGAATATTAAAGGTAACAAACAAACGCGGAATTGTATTATTATCGGCGGCAACCGTATCGCTTTTTATCTTGCCAAAGAGTTGGGTAAGAACGGCGTCAGTGTGAAAATTATCGAAAAAGACGCCAAAGAGTGCCTTAATCTTTGCGAAAAATTGCAAAACGTCGATATAATAGAAGGCGACGGCACCGATCAGGATTTATTGCTTGACGAAGGGCTGGCGCACAGCGACGCGCTTATTTGTCTGTCGGACGTAGACGAGCAGAACATATTGGTTTCTACTTTTGCGCGTAGCGTCGGTGTGGAAAAGGTTATTGCGCGCGTAGAAAAGCGGCCCTATTACAAAATGCTTAAAGCGTCGGACATTGACAGCGTTATTTCGGGCAAAACTTCTACCGCCGAGCACATAGTAAGATACGCCCGCGGCAGGCAAAATTCGTTAGGGAGCAGTTCGGTCAACCGTCTTTACCGAATAGTAAACGACCAGGCAGAAGCACTGGAATTCACCGTCGGCAGTGACTTTGAAGCCAAAAACAAGCCTTTGAAGGACGTCAGGTTTAAAGACAACGTTCTTATTGCCACCATTATTCGCGGTGAAGAGATTATTATTCCCGGCGGAAACGACGCAATAAAAGAGGGGGACGGTGTCGTCCTCGTTCACGTCGGCCGCAGCCCAGACGACCTTAATCAGTTTTTGGAGTAAATTTATGAATTACAGAATGACCGCACACATATTGGGACAACTTGCTCTGTTTATAGCCGGGTTTATGTTGGTTCCCTTTATTATAGCGTTGGTCAACGGCGAAAACACCTTATTGGCGTTCGGCGTGACGATCGGCGGATTGACGGCGTTGGGTTGCGTTTCGTTGTTTTCAAAGCCCAAAGACACGTCTTTTAACGCCCGCGGCGGATTTCTGATAGTTGCTCTGGCGTGGATAGGATTTTCGGTTGTCGGTTGTCTGCCTTTCTTTATAAGCGGATATATTCCCGACTTTATCGACGCGCTTTTTGAAACAGTGTCGGGTTTTACCACTACAGGCGCGAGCATACTGACAAATATAGAAGCGCTTCCCGACAGTCTGCTGTTCTGGCGGAGTTTTACCCACTGGATAGGGGGCATGGGTGTGTTGCTTTTCGTCATCGCAATTCTGCCCAAGGGCGACGCAAGTATAGTTCATGTTCTGAAAGCAGAAGTTCCCGGTCCGCAGTTCGGCAAAATAGTGAGCAAAATGAATTTTACGGCGCGCATACTGTACGCTATTTACATCGTGCTGACTTTACTTGAAGTAATTCTTCTTTGCTTTGGCGGAATGACCGTTTTTGACAGTTTCATACACGCTTTCGGCACGGCAGGCACGGGCGGTTTCAGTAATTATGCGGCGAGCGTCGGACGTTTTGACAGCTTGTATATAGATATCGTTATAACGGTGTTCATGCTCGTTTTTTCCGTCAACTTTAACCTGTATTTTTTGATAATTATAGGTCGCTTTAAGGACGCGATTAAAAGCGAAGAACTGCGGTGGTTGTTGATTGTCTTCTGCGGTGCGACGTTGATGATTTCTTTGTCGCTGACGCTTAACGACGTTTACGATACGTTCTGGCAAGCTTTGCGTTACGCGTCTTTTCAGTCGGCGTCGATATTGTCCACGACCGGTTACGTCACGGCTGACTTTGCGACATGGCCTGTTTTTACGCAGGTTGTGCTGGTGTTGTTGATGTTTATAGGCGGATGTGCCGGCAGTACGGCAGGCGGATTGAAGGTATCGAGAGTGATGATTCTGGTAAAAAATGCTTTCCGTGCCGTCAAAAAAGAAGCGTCGCCACGCAGCGTAGTGCTGGTGAAAACCGACAAACATGCCGTATCGGAAGAGTTAAACGGCGGTGTTCTGGCTTATTTTGTCTTATACGTGTCAATGATGCTTCTTTCCGTGTTACTCGTTTCCGCGGCGTCTAACCGGTTTGATTTTACCACAAACTTAACGGCGGTCGTCACCTGTTACAATAACGTAGGACCGGGACTCGGCGGTGTCGGACCAACCTCGTGTTTTTACGCTTACGGCGGATTCAGTAAGATTATACTCATATTGGATATGCTTATGGGAAGGTTGGAAGTTTTACCCATACTGATGATTTTTTATCCGAAAGCATGGCGATTGGCAAAGTAAAATGAACGAAAAAGGAATAGAAAAAACAGCGAAAAACGCTTAAAAAATATTAATTCAAACAACAAATAATGCGGTTAACAACGCAAGGAGGTACTTTTATGGCAGTAAAGATAGTGGTCGGCGGACAATGGGGCGACGAGGGCAAAGGCAAGATAGTAGATTATCTTTCGCAAGATATGGATCTGATAGTCCGTTACCAGGGCGGTGACAATGCGGGGCACACGGTCGTCAACGAACACGGCGAGTTTAAACTTCATCTTATCCCGTGCGGTATCTTTTATCCCGATTGCCATGTTCTGGCGGGTACTGGTATGGTGGTTAACCCCGACGAGTTTTTGAAGGAAATAGAAGAAGTAGAATCCAAGGGCGTAGATACTTCCCGCCTGCATATAAGCGGTAAAGCAACCATATTGATGCCCTACCACGTGGCGTTGGATAACGTGTTTGAAAATGCGAAGGGGAGCATAGGCAGTACCAAGCGCGGTATCGCGTACGCTTATGCCGACAGGGCGAGGCGCATAGCGTTGAGGATGGAAGACTTGCTCGACCTTGACTATGCGAGACAAAGACTTCAACTCATTATTCCTACCGTAAACAAAGAATTGGTCGCTTTCGGCGCTGGAGAAGTGACGGTGGACGAGATATTCGATAAATGCAAAGTCTGGGCGGAGAAACTCGGTAAGCGTATAGTAGAACCCGTTTCTTATATTCACAAGGCTTTGGAGCAGAACAAAAACATTCTGTTTGAAGGTCAACTCGGCGCAATGAAAGACCTCGATCTGGGAATTTATCCTTACGTTACCAGCAGTAATCCCGTGGCGGCGTATGCGTGCGCTTCGGCAGGAATGCCCATATCCAAGGTCGATAATATCGTCGGCGTTATCAAAGCGTTCAGCAGTGCGGTAGGCGGCGGACCGTTTCCGACGGAGATGGGTAGCGACGAAGCCGACGCTTTCCGTGGCACGGGCGAGCATGTAGACGACGAGTTCGGAGCGCGCACGGGCAGAGCGAGAAGGCTGGGCTGGTTGGATTTACCTATCGTCAGGTACGGCGCACAGGTTAACGGGTACACCGAACTTGCCATTTGTAAAATAGACAAACTTGACAACGTCAGACAGTTGAAGGTTTGCGTGGGGTACAAACTTAACGGTAAAATCATAGATTACATGCCAACCACGAAAGACCTCGATAAGGTAGAGCCGATTTACGAGACCATGGAAGGTTGGACGTGCGATACCACCAAGATACGCAGACTGGAAGATTTGCCGGCGAACGCCAAAAAGTATATTAAAAAAATCGAAGATTATTGCGGCGTAAAAGTCGGATACGTCGGAGTCGGTCCCGACCGCGACAGTATTGCGAAGTAGTTTTAAGAGGATAGTTTAAAACTATCCTCTTTTTTAACGGTAAAAAGTTGTATTTTGGTATGGCTTGTGGTACAATGCATAATGAGGAAATATTTATGAATATAAGTGTTTTTGACGTTATCGGGCCGATAATGATAGGCCCGAGCAGTTCTCATACGGCAGGTGCGGCGAGGTTGTCCCGCATTGCTGCGCAGATTTGCGGAAAACCTTTCGATAAGGTAACTTTCGGTTTGTACGGAAGTTTCGCAAAGACGGGTGCCGGGCACGGTACCGACAAAGCCTTGCTTGCCGGTGCGCTCGGATTTAAAGAAGACGACGAAAGAATAGCCGACGCTTACCGTTACGCTGCGGAACGGGGGTTGAAATACGAATTTTACGAGGCGGATCTGAACGTCGAGTACGAAAACAGTTGCAAAATCGTGTTCTTCTGTACCGACGGTTCAAAAACGACCATACTCGGCAGCAGTATAGGCGGCGGACGGATAATAATCACCAAGATTAACGACACGCAGACGGAACTTTACGCCGAGCGTCCCACCATTATTATCAATCAGGAGGACAAAAAGGGCGTCATAAGTAGTATCACGCAGTTACTCGCATGGCAGGGGATAAACGTCGCGCTCATGCGCCTTACCCGTTCGGCAAAGGGAAAGACGGCGACTTCTCTGATAGAAACGGACGACGTATTGCCGATTACTTTAAAAGATTTGTTTTTGCAACTTGACGGGATTAAGGACGTCAGGATTTTAAACTTCGGAGTAGAGGAGGAATAATATGTACAAGAACGTATCGCAGTTGATAGACCAAGCAAAACATATGCCTTTGCACCGGGTTATTCTGGAAAACGAAATGCAACTTTCGGAGATGACGGAAAAAGAAGTTTACGACCGTCTCGAAAAGCACTACGACACGATGGTGAGCGCCGCAACCCGCGCGATAATGCAACCGCTGGAAATGGCGGGAAACTTTATAAAAGGACAAAGTTTTAAACAGGGAAAGTACGCTTCGTCCAATCCGTTAGGGGGAGAATATATAAACAATATAATGACGATGGCTCTCAGCTGTTGCGAAGTAAACGCCAGCATGGGGCGTATTTGCGCCGCTCCCACGGCCGGTAGTTGCGGTATTTTACCGGCAGTCCTTATAGAGACGGCGCGAAAACTCGACAGCACGCGCAAAGAAGTATTAAACGCTTTGCTCGTAGCCAGCGGCTTCGGCGCGATATTTATTTCCAACGCAACGGTATCGGGCGCAGAGGGCGGTTGTCAGGCGGAATGCGGGGTTGCGGCGGCTATTGCCGCGGCGGCTGCCGTGTACCTTTACGGCGGCACGCCAAAGATGTGCGCCAACGCGGTAGGTATTGCTCTTATGAACTGTATGGGGTTGATATGCGACCCCGTGGCAGGGCTTGTTCAGCTTCCGTGCAGTTTTCGTAACGCGGGGCAAGCGGCAAACGCAGTGTGCGCCGCCGACCTTGCTCTGGCAGGTCAGACCACCGTCATACCCGTCGACGAAATTATAGAAGCCATGTACAAGGTGGGTAAAAAACTTCCCATTGAACTGAAAGAGACTTCTCTCGGCGGACTTGCTACCACGCCTACCGCAAAAAAACTTGAGAAAAAAGTCAACAAAATCAGTATTTTCAATCAAGGTTGACAAAAATATAACCATAGTTAAAAATTTTCGTCGCGTCGCGCTTTTGCGACGGTATTTAAACGACAAAGTCAGCGGCGCACGAATACGGAGTTTGACCGGATATGAATATAGACGATAAAAAAAGGTTAAGAACAAAAACCATAATTTTTCTGGCTGTGACGATTGCGCTGTTTGCGGCGTTGATGATTATCGGCACTTTTTGGGATTTGCAGATTTCCAAAAGTCTTACGAAAAACAGTTTAGCCGCAGGCGAATATTATTCTTCCGACCTTTTCGCTCTGGAGTGCGAGGCATACGGCAGTACGCCCATCTGGCTTGCTTTTTGTTTTGCATTCGCTTTGCTGTACGTTTTCGTTACCCGACTTAAAGTCCCGACGTGGCTGAAAGTCGTGCTGTGCGCGGTGTGCGTCGTTGCGGCGGTTTTTGTTTCTTACAAAGCGATAATAGAAATATTCGAGTATCTTGCCGAGCAAAACGGAGTGCAGGAACTTATCGACGTCGGAGCCGTAAAGGGTAGCGCGTTGTTTATCGGCGTTATCGTTTTTGCACTGGTGTTTTTGCTTACGGTACGGGTAAAACTCGACCGAAAAACGTTGGTGAAAGTTGCTTTGGTTCTGCTTTGTTCGTGCGCGTTGTATCTGGTGGTAAGCGTAATAAAAACGCCCGTAGGCAGGGTTCGTTTCCGTACTATCAACACGCTCGGCGACGAGAGTTTGTTTACGCCGTGGTACGTCGTTAACGGTAAACGCACATTTGTGGGATTGCCGGGAGACTGTTGCAAATCCTTTCCGTCGGGACATACTTTTTCGGCAGGAATGATATTTTTGTTGCTTTTACTGCCCGACCTGTTCGATTGGGCGAACAAAAGGTGGCTGAAAATCGTATTGTGGGCGTGTTGCGGCGCTTACGTAGTTTGCGTTGCCGTTTCTCGCATTATTGCGGGTGCTCATTATCTTACGGACGTCACGGTCGGCGGATTTCTTGCATTGTGGGGCGTAACGTTGTTCCGCGAGATTTTCATCAAGGATTTCGCTCATTTTAAATCGTTAAAAAAGGAATGAAATGTACAAAATCAGCATCAATTGCGCATCCGGCGTAGAGAACGTATTGAAAAGAGAATTGATTGCCCTCGGTTACGGCGAGAGAAAAGCCGATAACGGAAGTTTTCTCATTGAGGGAAACGACGAGGACGTTGCGACGTGCAATATGTTTTTACATACGGCGGAGCATGTATTTCTTTTTCTCGCAGGGTTTGACGCCACCGATTTTGACTGTTTGTTCGACGGAGTGTACGATATCGATTGGCATGCGTATCTGCCTGCCGACGCGCGTATAGTCGTCAATTCAAAAAGCGTAAAAAGCGGATTGTTTGCTTTATCGGCAATTCAAAGCGTTGCGAAAAAAGCGATAATAAAAAAACTTAGCGACAAGACGCACAACACGGTTTTCCCGGAGACGGGAGATAGGTACGGAATAGAAGTCAATATATTTAACGACCATGTCAGCGTTTTAATGGACACGGGTGGCACGGGACTGCACAAGCGCGGTTATCGGGATTACGTTTCCGCCGCGCCGATGAAAGAAACGCTGGCATGCGCTTGTCTGTTGCTTTCGGATTTTTCCGCCGACAGACTTTTCCGCGACCCGTTTTGCGGAAGCGGTACCATCGTGACCGAAGCGGCGCGTATGGCGCTCAATATCGCACCCGGAACGGACAGAGATTTTGACTTTTTGCACTGGCGTAATTTTGATCCGACGGCGTATGCGAGAGTCAGAGAAAGAGCGCTCGACCTTCAAAAGAAGGACAGAAAAATAGATTTTGTCGGCAGCGATATCGACCCCGAGGCGATTAAACTTTGCAATCGGCATGCTCAGAGAGCGGGGTTAAGCGGCAAAATCAGGTTTGAATTAAAAGACGTGGCGGATTTTTTACCGGACGGGCAGGGCGGAACGATAGTTACCAATCCCCCATACGGCGAGAGGTTGCTTGACCTTCAATCGGCGCGAAAGGTCGTTGCGACTTTCGGGAGAAATTATAAAAAACTCTTCGACTGGTCGGCGTTCGTTATCAGTTCCGATTCGCAGTTCGAAAGGAATTTCGGAAAGCAGGCGGCAAAAAAGCGGAAGCTTTATAACGCCAACAAAGAGTGTAATCTGTATCAATATTTCCGCAGTAGTAACGAAAAACGTCACTATTGCAAAATGGCGGACGTTTTCGGCATAACGCCCGACGAAAAGGATTAAAATCAAACGGGAGCAATCCTAAAAATGGTAAAAAAAGAAAAAAAAGTTAAGTCGGAAATCAAAACCGACGAAAAACTGAAAGTAAAAAAGAATGAAGACGTAAAAGAGAAGCGGTTGAGACGGGATAAAAAACCTTCGGCGAAAGCAGACGGCGTTTTTTTGCGCGCTTGCGAAGCTCGCAGTAAAAAGAGCGGAAAAGCAGCCGAAAAGTTTTTGTTGCGCAGTGAAAAAGACATTGTACGATATATAGAAAAGAGTCAACGCGGTTTTGCCAACGAGCAGCAAGCCGAGTTGCATCGCGAGTTGTTGAAAATAGCGTCTTTGCAAAATCCCGACGCAGATTGGGTAAACCTGGATAACGCGGCGATGATTTTCCCCGCTACGGATTCTGCGGATATTAACGGAATGTTCCGCTTGTCTGCAATTCTCAACGAAAAAATAGATCCCAAACGTTTGCAGCAGGCGTTAAACAATACGGTCAGGCGTTTTCCGACCATTGCGGCGGCGATAAAGCGCGGAATGTTTTGGTTTTATCTCGAACCGTCCACTTATCCCGTCGTGGTAGAGGAAGAAAAACTGTTCCCCTGCACCCGTATTCCCATGGACAGCCGTCATTCGTGTATTCGCGTTACTTATTACGATTATCGCATATCGGTGGATTTTTTCCATGCCGTCACCGACGGTAACGGAGGAATGGTCTTTTTGAATACGCTGGTGGGTGCGTATCTTCGCCTCGGCGGTGAAAAAATCACTCCGTCGGGCAACTATCTCGACGACCGCGACAAACCGCGCAAAGAAGAAACGGTGGACAGTTTTCAGCGTATAGCCGATTTTAAAACAAAGAGCAATCACAAAGACGTGGTGAGTTTTGAAATACCGGGCGAGCGGTTGAACAACTATTCGCTCGTAGTCGTCAACGGGAGCGTTGATTCCGAAAAGTTGAAGCAGGTTGCAAAAGCGCATGACGCAACCGTCGGGCAGTATCTTACGGCGGCGCTGATCTGGGCGATAGAAGAGGACAGACGTTTTTACGGGTACGACAAAAAACGTCCCGTAGTGGTGAGCGTGCCGTCAAATCTCCGTAAATTTTACCCTTCGCCGACCGTTCGCAACTTTATTTACGTGATGAGTATACATGGCACGGGCAACACTGATTTTGACGAGATATTAAAGAAGGTTAAAACGCAGTTTGGCGAGCAGAACAACCTCGACTTTTTCGTCGGGCTGGTAAACTTTAACGTCAAAAGTCAAAAGAATTTCTTTTTGAAAATCTGTCCGCTGTTCCTTAAAAACATGGTGTTGAAGCTTTTTTATAAAAAGAAGGGTTCGCGCGCACGGACAAGTACGGTCAGCAACCTCGGACTGGTAAAGACTCCGAAAGAGTTTCTGGATCATGTGGTGAGATACGAGTTTATTCTCGGTCCGCAGGAAAGGGAAATGGTGAGTTTTTCTTGTTGCAGTTATAACGGCAATACCGTCATTTCCGCGTCCCGTACGATAAAAGAAAAGAGCGTGGTAAAACTGTTTTTCGATCGTTTAGTGGCAGACGGGCTGGACGTGGTGGTAGACACCAACTGTGAAGTGTAACGGGAGGGTAAAAGTATGAAGTTTTGTACCAATTGTAAGGTAAAAGTCAACGACGCCAACGAGTATTGCCCTCTTTGCGGAAGTTATCTGGACCGGACGGTTACCGATGACGCCGCCAATCAGAAAATTCAGCAATACGTTTCAAATCCGCCTCTGAAAGTGGAGGGACGCACCAAAAACTATCTCAAGAAGAGAATGTTTTGGTTTGCCGCAATCATCTTTATCGTTTGTGCCGTCGCCAACTTTATGACCACGCCAAGGGAAACCTTCTGGACGGAGGGGTATTACTGGTGCGGTTACGTTTTATTCGGATTGTTTGCGGCGTACTTCGTTACTACCGTCTCTGTGTATCGCCGTCGTCGTCTGTACAGCGTGATAGGTCTCGGCTGTATCGTCGCAGCCATTACCGTTTTGGGTATGGAAATCACGTATAGCCTCAGCGTTGCCAAAAATCTGTCCAGAGTGATTTATTCAATGGAATTCATTATTCCCGCGATAGCGATAGCGACCATTATAGCGACGGACGTTCTCGTTATCGTAGACAGGGGAAAATATAAGTACTATTTTATTTCTCTGCTAGGGAGCACTGCCGTTGCCGTCGTACCGCAGTTGGTGGTGTGGATAGCAAAACCGGATTACGGTGCAAACTGGTGGTTGATTTTTTCGGCGTTCTTCTTCGGAATCGTCAATCTGCTTGTCATGATAGTGGCTTTCTGGCGTGACTTTAAAAACGAGATGCTGAGAAAATTCAGCATATGATTTCGTAGAAAAAGAAAAAAAGAAGTCGGTACGGCGGTTACTCTTTCGGAATTGCAAAGCGAAGCGTTTTTTAGCGAAACGTTAAAGTGGGGTAAATACGTCGCCGAAGAGGACAGGGCGGAAAATCCCGCCAACGTCTGGGTGATTGTCGACAACGCACATCCAAAACTTTATTTCCAGAAGTGACGGATAGAAAAAACGATAAACGGTAAGAATTAAAAAATAAAAAAAACGGCGGTCGTAAGACAGCCGTTTGTTTTTTAAAAACCGTGCAACCAAGGTTGACAACCCCCGCCGAAGCGGTATCCGGATAGGTGGCTCCTTCAAAGCACCCTCGTGGCACATGACTCGCTTTGCTTAATGCTGCTGCTTTCGCCCTGACATGGTTCACAAAAAGCCATTGCACAAGACCCTGATATCGACACTCCTTGTCCGTTCCTGACCCTCCACGGGAGAGGCCGCCCTTGGTATTCTGCCACGCTGTAGTGGATTGCGTGTTACAGGGCACCACTAGCTCCCCGCATAGCACGGTGAGATTATATTACCACAATTAAAAAAAATATGCAACTTTTAAAATACAATTATCAAAAAAACTTGCATAAAAACCAATATTGTTGTAAAATTAACAAATACAATGATTTTCGCTCGAAGATAAAGGGCAAAAGGACGTGAATATATGTATAAGAAGGTTGACACCACTCTCAATTTCGTAGACAGAGAAAAAGAGGTTTTAGAGTTTTGGAGAGAAAATAAAGTTTTCGAAAAAACCAAGACGAAAAACGGCACCGACAAGGTATTTACTTTTTACGACGGTCCGCCCACGGCAAACGGTAAGCCGCACATCGGACACGTTCTGACGCGCGTTATGAAGGATATTATTCCGCGCTATAAAATAATGAAGGGATATTCCGTTCTGCGCAAAGCGGGATGGGATACGCACGGTTTGCCCGTGGAGCTGGAAGTTGAAAAACTTCTCGGCATAGACGGCAAACAGGAAATAGAAAAATACGGTATCGAGCCTTTCGTTAAACAATGCAAACAAAGCGTGTGGAAATACAAGTCGCTCTGGGAGCAGATGAGCGAACGCATAGGCTATTGGGTGGATATGGACACCCCGTACGTTACTTACGACAACGACTACATCGAGTCGGTCTGGTGGGCAATCAGGACGATAAGCGACAAGGGTTTGTTGTACGAAGGTCACAAAATCGTGCCTTACTGTCCTCGTTGCGGTACGGCGTTATCTTCGCACGAAGTGGCGCAAGGCTATAAAGACGTAGAGGAAACCACTATTTTCGTCAAATTCAAGGCGGCGGACGAAGAAAACACCTATTTTCTCGCATGGACGACTACTCCATGGACGTTGCCTTCCAACGTCGCGTTGTGCGTCAATCCCAAAGAAAAGTACGTTAAGGTCGAGGCTGACGGGGTGAATTATATTCTGGCGGAAGCGCTCGTCAAATCCGTGTTCGGCGATACTCCCGTCGAGGTAAAACAAGAGTACGTCGGCAAAGACCTGGAGTACAAGCCGTACCAACCGTTATTCGATTTTTATAAGGGCGGCGACAAGAAAGCTTGGTACGTTACATGCGACGATTACGTCACTCTTACCGACGGTAGCGGTATCGTTCATATTGCGCCGGCGTTCGGCGAAGACGACAGCAAGGTCGGATTAAAGTACGGTTTACCGTTGGTTCAGACGGTAGACGATCGCGGTAAGTTTAAAGACGGTTGCGGTGAGGTCAGCGGAATGTTCTGTAAGGACGCGGACAAATATCTTATCAGACAGTTAAAAGCGAGGGGGCTGTTGTTTAAAGAACAACGGTACACCCATAGTTATCCTTTCTGCTGGCGCTGCGACACGCCTCTGCTTTATTACGCCCGCAAATCATGGTTTATCAAAATGAGCGCAATGCGCGAGGAATTGTTGAAAGCCAACGACAGCATCAACTGGATGCCCGCTACGATAAAAGACGGCCGTATGGGCAACTTTTTGGAAAACGTCATAGACTGGGGTATTTCCCGCGAAAGATATTGGGGTACGCCGTTACCTATATGGCGTTGCAACAAGTGCGGCAAAATCCACGTTATCGGCAGCAGGGAAGAATTGGCAAAAACGAGCGGTTGCAATCCCGATATAGAATTGCACCGTCCGTATATCGACGCCGTAACATGGAAGTGCGAATGCGGCGGCGAGTACAAACGCGTACCGGAAGTGGTGGACTGCTGGCTGGACAGCGGCAGCATGCCTTTTGCGCAGCACCATTATCCCTTTGAAAACAAGGAAGTATTCGAAAGAAACTTTCCCGCCGATTTTATCAGCGAAGCGGTAGACCAGACGAGAGGGTGGTTTTACACCCTGATGGCTCTCGGCGTGTTGTTGTTCGGCAAGGCGCCCTTTAAAAACTGTATCGTTCTCGGTCACGTTTGCGACAAGAACGGCTTGAAGATGAGTAAGCACAAGGGTAATACGATAGATCCGCAGGTCGTGCTTGACGGGCAGGGCGCGGACGCCACGCGTTGGTATTTTTATACTGCTTCGGCTCCGTGGTTGCCGAGTCGTTTTTATCCGGAAGCGGTTCAGGAAAGTCAACGTCAGTTTTTGGGAACGTTGTGGAATACTTACGCTTTCTTCGTGCTTTACGCCGATATCGACAAATACGATCCGTCAAAGCACAAACTCGAGGATTGCAAATTGTCCCTGATGGACAGGTGGATATTGAGCGAACTCAATACCCTCATCAAAACGGTGGACAAGGGTCTGGAAAATTACGAAATAGTGGATACCGCACGTACTATTCAGAACTTTACCGACAACCTCAGCAACTGGTACGTCAGACGCGGCAGAGACAGATATTGGGGCAGCGAATGGACGGAAGATAAGAAAGCGGCGTATACCACGTTGTACACCGTTCTCGTGACCTTGTCCAAGCTGGCGGCTCCCTTCGTGCCTTTCGTTACGGAACAGATTTATCAGAATCTCGTGACGCCCTTCTTTAAGGACGCGCCCGTTTCTGTTCATCTGTGCGATTTTCCCGTTGCGGATGAAAAGTACATCGACGAGGAGTTGCAGGTAAAGATGAACGATATAATGGATATCGTCGTTCTCGGCCGTAGCGCGCGCAACAACAGCAATATTAAAAACCGTCAACCTCTTTCGAAAATGTTCGTTATAGGCGGTAAAAAACCCGACGAACAGGGCGAAACCATTCTTAAAGACGAACTCAACGTAAAGGCTGTGGAGTTTGGCGGCGAAGCGGAAAACTACGTCAACTACGAGCTGAAACCGCAGTTAAAGACTCTGGGGCCCAAGTACGGCAGTTTGCTGGGCGCAATCCGCCAGTTCCTTGCCACGTGCAACGCTTCGGAAGTGGTTGAAACGGTAAAAGCCGGTAAAGTTTACAAGACCGAACTTAACGGCAAGCCGGTGGAATTCAGCGAAAGCGACCTGCTCATCAGCAGTAAAAACAAAGAAGGCTACGTGGCGGCAAGCGATAAAGGCATTACCGTTGTGCTTGACACCAATCTCACGCCGGAATTGTTGGCGGAAGGTATGGTGAGAGAATTCGTAAGCAAGATTCAGTCTCTCCGCAAAGAAAGCGGTTTTGTGGTTACCGACCATATCAAAGTGGAGTACAGTGCGGACGAAGACGTTTCGGCGGCGTTAAAAGCGTTTGAAAATCAGATTAAAGGCGATACCTTGTGCGACAGTCTCGTAGGCGGACAATTTACTTCCGACAAGACTATCGACGTAAACGGCCACGTAGTGAATATTAAGATTAACAAGATTTAGTTATGAGATATAACGACGAATGGAAAGATTTTGAGGTAATAGCCACGGGTGACGGTGAAAAACTCGAAAGATGGGGTAAAGAAGTGTTACTCCGTCCCGACCCTCAGGTCATATGGCACGCCGCGTTCCCGTTGAAGAGTTATCCCGGACTTTCGGCGCATTACACGCGTAGCGAAACGGGCGGAGGCAGTTGGGAGTTTTTCAAACCGCTCACCGAATGGACGGTGGGTTGGCGAAACCTCAGGTTTTGCGTCAAACCCATGGGCTTTAAACACACGGGGCTTTTTCCCGAACAGGCGGCAAACTGGGCTTTGATGACCGAGCTGATAAAAAAAGCGAACAGACCCGTACGGGTACTTAATCTGTTTGCGTATACCGGCGGCGCCACGGTTGCATGCGCGGCGGCGGGTGCGGAAGTATGTCACGTCGACGCCGCTAAAAACATGGTGGAGCGCGCAAGGCAGAACATGGCTTTGTCGGGTTTGTCCGACCGTCCTGTAAGGTATATAGTGGACGATTGTGCAAAATTCGTAACGCGCGAAATCAAGAGAGGAAAGTTTTACGACGCCATTATTATGGACCCGCCGAGTTACGGCAGAGGAAGTAACGGCGAAGTCTGGAAACTCGAAGACAACATTTGCGATTTTTTAAAGCTTTGCAAGGGAGTTTTATCGGACAAACCGCTGTTCGTTCTGCTTAACAGTTACACCACGGGATTGCAACCCACGGTATTGAAAAATTTGTTGGCTACGACTTTTGCCGACGTCAACGGCAAGGTCGAAGCGTACGAAGTTTGTTTGCCCACGAGCGAGGGGATAATGCTTCCTTGCGGAGCCAGCGGACTTTTTTTGGGAGAATAACGAATGAGAAAACAATTTACGATGGACGACGTGCCCGTACTGTACGAGGACAACCATATTATCGTGGTGTTAAAGCCGCAGAATATTCCCGTTCAGGAGGACGAGAGCGGCGACGTCGATTTGCTGACTTTGTTGAAAGGTTACGTTAAAGAAAAGTACAACAAACCGGGCAACGCTTTCGTGGGGCTGGTGCATCGTCTCGACCGCACTACGGGCGGCGTAATGGTTTTTGCGCGAAACACGAAGAGTGCGGCAAGGCTGTCGGAAGCTTTCGCAAATCGCGAGGTCACCAAAGAGTATCTTGCGGTGCTTTGCGGTACGCCCAAGGCGAAAGAGGGAAAGTTGGTCAATTATCTTAAAAAGAATCCTCAGAACAATACCGTTTACCTCGCTACGGAAGTCACAGACGGAGCAAAACGGGCGGAGTTGGAGTACAAAGTACTTGCAACCACGCCGTTAACAAGCCTAGTTAAGGTTCGTCTGGGCACGGGGCGCAGTCATCAGATTCGCGTGCAGTTTTCGGGCATCAATACGCCCGTTTTCGGCGACGCAAGGTACGGCGGCGACAAGTACGGCAAACATAATCTGGCGCTTTGGGCGAGCAGACTCGTTTTTACTCACCCGGTGACGAAGGACAGGATGATTTTCTTTGTATATCCGCCCGAAAGCGTACCTTGGACGGATTTTGACACGAACAATCTTGTCGGTGCGAAAAAAGAGTGGTAGAAATAAAAAATGTACAAACATTTGTCGGAAATTGCTTTAAATAATTGACAACGACGACAAATTTGTAGTAGAATTACTTGGTTAAAGAACATCCATCTGGAGGACTAATAGATGAAAAGCAAAAAAATAGTTGCATGCGCGCTTTTACTTGCGTTGTGCGTTGCCGTGCTCGGTTTTATCGGCGTTACCCAGGTTGCGAAAGCGGCTGCTTCCACAACGGCGGTATTCACGACGAAAACCAACAGCAAGGTAGAAATTTCCACGGACGGCGGATTGAGCGTTACTTTTGCCGAAACCGCCAACAAGGGTTCTATCACGAGCGTCAATAAGATTGACCTCAACAAGTACGCAATTAAATTTAAAGTGGACAAGTGCAATTTTTCTACTTTGTATTTTTCTTTTGCGAGTGAAAAGAATAACGCCGACGGTAAGGGCTTCGTCGTTACTTTTGCACCCGACGGCAGTAACACCGTCGTAAAAGTTTACGATACTCTGACTTTCGTCGACGTGGAAGAAGGTACGGAAAAAGTTAAGGTTACGCTGACCGGTATCGACATGACGGCCAATTACATCTGGTTGGAATACGTCAGCGGCATATTGCAGGTAAGAAGTATTCCTTTGTCTTCGGCAGGTGACACTAATTACACCGCTTATACCGTTCTCGCCGTCAATAAAAACACCGATTATTCCGACGAATCCGCAACGAAGGTCGATTTCTCATGGGTAGAAGACGCAGTGGGCGATATATTGCCGTACAGAGAAGCCGAAGTTCTTGAAGTAGGCGTTCTGGGTCAAAAACTGGCGGACGAAGAGAGCGGAGAAGAAGGCGCTTCTTTGTCCAACGACAGCGTCATCAATATTTTGTCCGTTTCCAACTACTACGGCGAGCAGGTTTTGGGTACGGATGAAATGACCGTTCGTCCCATTATTAAATGTTCGGTTAAAAATTACCGCGGTATGATTATCGGTAATGCGAGCGGAGAAGACATCTTTGCAAACGACCTCATCTTTAAAACAAACGGAATGTTCAACGAAGCTTTTATTAACGGAGATCTGACGGTGAACCGCGTTGCCGAACGTACGGCGGCAGAGGGCACTAACTATTACTTGCCGTTTTACGTCATAGCTTTGCAGGACAGCACTGCTCAGACTACCGATTCTGCGTTGGAAGAAGGCGAAACCAAAGACCTGGTCAATTTCAACAACGCTTTTGACGATATCAAACTTTTCGTAAGAACGGCTGACGAAAAAGAAGCAGGTAAAGATTTTACGGAAAAAGATTTTACCAAGACTTCTAAGAGTTATACTTTGTCTACCGGTATCGGCACCGAATACGTGTTCGTATTTTACGTAAAAATTGATAACGAAGGCACGATTAAGACGTTTGCTCTGAGAGTTACCAGTATTGAAGACGAGGTAAAACCGGAAGTTGACGGGAGCGCTTTCGTAAAGTGGGCACAGGAAAATCTTTCGGAATATTTCGGAGCCGTAATTGTCGCTTCAGAGAGCGGCAGCGATACCTTGCCTACTATTTCAAAGGAAGATAACGAGACTTATAACATTGTCAAAGACTACGTTACGAAAAACGGTACGGACCCCGAAGATTGGGAAGTTAACGATTTTGAAAATCTCGATATCGTAGTAGGTATTAAACGTGCGGACGCCACCGACGACTATGAGTGGCAGGGCGACACGAGCATTAACTACAACGACGTGGGCGAATTTACCATTGCTTATAAGGTAGTAGACCAAAGCGGAAACGAAACGATTATCGGCGCATTTACGGTTTATATCGACGACGTGACCGCTCCGACCATTTCTATTTCTTCCAGTTATCAGACCATGAAGTTGGAAGTTGAAAAAGTATTGGAAGTTCCCGCTCAAGGCGTATCCCGTTCGGACAACTGCAGCGGCGTCAATACTTCTCTCAATACTTACACCGTATACGTTCTCGATTATGAAAGATACGGCGAAGACGGTTACAACGTCGACAACGACGGTCATCTTATCACCGAAGGTCTGACCGTCATTACGAAGGCTCAGGTTGAAGAAGGATACACCCTGACGGACGCTATGATAAGCAAAGACGCCGACGGCAACGCTCGTCCCACCTTCATCGTCGTTTACGAAGCCACCGACAATGCGGGCAATCACACCGTAGGTAAGACTTTCGGGTTCGTTACGGTAACCGTTAAATCGGCCACTGCCGTTGCTGAAAACCCCGTAAACGAAACGTTGGAAATTTTCCTTATCGTTTTGGTTGCTGTTCTCGTAGTGGCTATTCTGGTTCTCTTCTTCGTCAATCCGCAACAAAAGAAACAAGACGCCCGTATGGCGGCTGTCGTTGCAAACGAACAAGCTAAACAGGCAGAAGAGAAAAAAGAAGCAGACAAAAAAGAAAACGGTACAGATAAAGAATAACGCAGGATAAAAATGAAAGACCTTTTTGCTGAACGCAAAAAGGTCTTTTTTTTCTAAAAAAAACGCCCCGAAAACGGGGCGAAGAAAATCAACGTTAATTATTCCGCCGTCTGATAAGCGTTTAAAACAGCGTCCGACAATTCTTGTCTGGTGGCGGCGTTAATCGGGTGAGCTATATCCTTATACTCGCCTTCTTTGGTTTTACGACTTGGCATTGCGATAAACAAACCGTCCGTACCTTCAATAACCTTGATGTCGTGGATGACAAAACTATCGTCGATAGTGACGGATGCAACCGCACGCAACTTGGTGTCTTCTTTGTCAACCTTTCTGATCCTTACGTCTGTGAATTTCATAAACTTCTCCTTTTAAGCATATATTGTGGTCGGAATAAAAACCACCATGTGAAGATAATTATACACCATATTCAAAAAAAATTCAACAGTTACAACCAATATTTTTTAAAAAATAGTCATATTTTTTTCACCAAACGGCGATTTTTGTACTAATTTAGGGGTAAAACGAGGAGGGAAACGAGCAAATGAACAAAACTTATCACTTTATCGGCGTAGGCGGAGCGGGAATGAGCGGTATCGCGGCGTATCTTGTTACGAAAGGTAACGTGGTAAGCGGAAGCGATATGGTAAAGAGCGGTACGACCGACGAATTGATAAAAACGGGCGTAGAGGTTTTTATCGGACACAGCAAAAACAACTTGCCGAGACGTATCGACTGTTGTGTGTATTCGGCGGCGGTCGGAGAGGATAACGTTGAGTTGGCGGAATGCAGACGAAGAGGCGTAAAAGTGATTTCCCGTGCGGAGGCGTTAAATATGGTGACGGCGGATTTTAAAAACTTTATCGCCGTATCGGGTTGTCATGGTAAAACCACGACAACCGCGCTTATTTTTCAACTTTTGTCCGCAAGCGGATTAGAGCCGACTATGTTTTTGGGCGGAGAGTATAAAGGAAAAAACTTTTTGGGCGGAGCGGGAGAGTATTGCGTAGCGGAGGCGTGTGAGTTCCGCCGTTCTTTTTTAAATTTGCGTCCTTCGGTATCGGTAATACTTAACGTTGACCGCGACCATGTGGACTGTTACGAAAGTTTGAAAGAGACGGAGGACGCCTTTTTTGAATTTGCGGATATTACGCGGCAAGACGGAGTCAGCGTCGTATATTCTTCTGTGGAAAAAAAGCTTAAAAATCGCGGTTTCGGAGGTAAAACGATTACTTTTTCGGATTGCGAAGACGCCGATTATCTTGCGAAAAACGTTACGGACGTTAACGGGATTTTTTCTTACGACCTGTACGAAAAGGGAGTATATCTCTGTCGGGTGGATTTGCCTTTGTGCGGATATTATCTGGTGCCGTGTTCTCTCGCCGCTATTGCTGTGTGCAGGTATTTCGGTTGCGAAGTCGAAAGTCTGGTAAGGGGAATAAAAGATTTCGTCGGTTTAAAAAGGCGCTGGCAGGCTTTTGAAAGTAACTTTACAAACGTAGTCGCGGACTATGCTCATCACCCGAGTGAAATAAAAAGCCTTATTTTCAGTGCTAAAAAGGCTGATTACGACCATATTTTCGTACTGTTTCAACCGCACACTTATTCCCGCACGCTCGGTTTAATAGACGAATTTGCAACATGTTTCGACGGCGCCGCTCTCGTTGCCGTTTTACCGACCTATGCGGCGAGAGAAAAGCCGATAAAGGGCGGAGAAAGTAAAGACCTCGTTAAAGCCGTGGCAAGACATACGCCTTGCGTGCCGACGGAAAACTTTGCAGACGCCAAACGTTTGTTTTCTTTTTTAACGAAAAAAGATTTGTTACTCGTGGTGGGGGCGGGCAACGTTATAGATTTTTGCGTTCCCGATTTTCTTAACAAGTAAGTACACGGTTTTTGTTGTGTAAAAAGGTTTTTTGTGATATAATCGTTTACATGGTGCAAAGAACTTTTTTGGTGGTCGGGCTGGGCAATCCCGAGGAAAAATATAATAATACTTTTCACAACGTCGGATTTGCCGCGGCGGACAGGTTTGCGAAACTTATCGACGCGCCGTTTGATAAAGGCGAGTGTCGTGCGATTACCGCGCACAAAAAGACGTCCGTCGGCAAGGTAATAATTGCAAAACCGATTACGTATATGAATCTTTCTGGCGAAAGCGTAAGGGAACTGGTAAACAAATACAAGATTTGTCAACCGAACTTTATCGTGGTTTACGACGACGCCGATTTACCGACGGGAAAGGTGCGTATCCGCAAAGAGGGCAGCGGCGGCAGTCACAACGGCATGAAAAATATAGTCGATAATCTGGGCACGCAGAATATTTACCGCATACGCGTAGGTATAGACCGCCCGAAGACGGAGGGGTTTGCATTGATGGATTACGTTTTGTCGAAAATCCCCGACGAGGCCGCCAAAGAACTTGACTCGGCTTACGACGTCGTTGCCTGTGCGTTGAAAGATTTTTGCGACGGCGACGACATTGACGCCGTAATGAGAAAATACAATCACAAATAAAGACTATGTATTGCGACTTTTTTAGTCCTGAAACATACCCCGTCTACGAGGAAATAGCCTTAAACACCCGCAGGAATAAATTTTCTGCGGCTTTTGGCGTGCAGTCGGCGGAGAAAATCTTCATCGCGGCGAACGTAAACGATTTTGTTCTTTTCGTCACGAGCGACTATATCGCGGCGCAACAAAACGCGCGCGAGCTTTCCGCGTATTCTAAAAAGCCTTTCGTATTCTTGCCGCCGCGGCAGGAAGTTTTGCTTTACAAAAACGAAGGGTTAAAAAGCAAGGCGGAAAGATTCGTTACGCTTTATAAGGTGGTGACGGGACAGGTTTGCGGAGTCGTCACTACGCCCGAAGGGCTGGGACAACTTTTGCCGTACGCAAAAGATTTCAAAAAAAGTATTTTACGCATTTCCGTCGGAGATACGTTGGATTTGACGGAATTCGTCAGACGTCTTACGGACAACGGATTTTTGAAAGTGCCTATGATAGAGGGGTTGGGACAGTTCACCGTCCGCGGCGATATAGTGGACGTCTTTCTGCCGCAGTATTCGTCCCCCGTCCGCTTTGATTTTTTTGACGACACGGTAGAAGCGATAAAACTGGTGGATAAAGAGACCTTCGTGTCGGTAAAAAGCATAGAAAGCGTCGACGTTTTTGCAATAAAGGATATTTTCAATCAGGAAGGCGCGTTAAAAGCCGCGCGGATAGAGGCGGAAAAACAACGTAGGTCGGTTAACGCTTACAATCGTCTGTCAACTTTGTTGTCGAGTTTGGAGGTCAATACCGATAATCCGTGGTTGTATCCGTTTTGCGAAAGTTCTTTGCTGTCCGATTACCTGCCTGATAATGCTCTTATAGTATGGGACGAGCCTCAGACCGTATCGCAAAAACTTGACAGAACGTACGACGGTTTTAAGGACAGGTTGGCGTTTTTACTGAAAAACGGCGAAATTTTACCCTCGCATTTTTGTCAGAACACCGAGCCGGGCGTCGTAAAGACGAAGTATGAAGATTTTCATCAACTCGGTTTGCAGACTTTACCGTACAAATGCGCGTTTTTTACTCCGCAGAAGGTTACGTCCGTCAAGTCGTCGGCGGTTTTGAATTATAAATTCGATTTCAATCAACTTGTAACCGACCTTAAACTCTGGGCGGTAAACGAGTATTCGGTGGCGTTGTTTGCCGCCGATTCCGACCAGGCAAACGCCTTGCGGGATCAATTGGACAAATCCGGTGCGGCGGTCAGAATAGAACGTGAGCCGACACGGCGCTTTAAGGGTGCGGTTATTATCCCGACGGAAGTGTCCAGAGGATTCATTTCCCATTCTGCAAGGCTGGTGTTCGTCGGTTGTGACGATCTGTTCAAGCACTCCTCGGCAAAAAAACTCAAGCCGAAAAAAGAAAAGGTTTTTCTTGACCTTAAGCCGGGCGACTATGCCGTCCATGAGTTGCACGGTATAGGATTATGCGAGGGCGTGGTTACCAAAACGGGCAGTTTCGGAACGAAAGATTTTATCAAATTACTTTACCGTGACGGAGACGTATTGTACGTTCCTGCCGAAAACACGGGAATGCTGACGAAATACAGCGGCAGCGACGCTTCTCCCAGATTGAGCAGGATTGGCGGAGCAGAATTCGAGAGAGTAAAAGCCAAGGTTAAGTCGCAAATCAAAGAAATGGCGATAGACCTTATCAAACTTTATGCCGAACGTAAGCATGCGAGAGGATTTAAGTACAAGATAGATCCGTATCTCGACGAAGAGTTTGAATCGGGTTTTGATTACGTTGCGACTCCCGATCAGGTGAAGTGCATTCAGGAGATAGATTCCGACCTGACAAGCGACAAAATAATGGACAGGCTGTTGGTGGGCGACGTAGGTTTCGGAAAGACGGAGGTGGCTTTACGCGCGGCGTTCAAGGTGGTGGCAAACGGTAAACAGGCGGCTTTTCTGGCGCCGACCACCATACTTGCGGAACAGCACTACGAGTCTCTGTACGACCGTTGTAAACCGTTTGATATCAAAGTTGCCTGTTTAAACCGTTTCCGCGATAAGGAACAGCAGAAAAAGATAATTTCGGATCTGGCTGAAGGTAAAGTGGATATTCTGGTCGGCACTCATCGGTTGTTGAGTAAAGACGTTGTGTTTAAAGACCTCGGCATGCTCGTTCTGGACGAAGAACAGCGTTTCGGAGTAGAGGATAAGGAAAAAATAAAGGCGCTTAAAACCAACGTCGACGTATTGAGTATGTCGGCAACGCCGATACCCCGTACGCTTTATATGGCGCTTTCGGGAATGAAAGATATTTCTCTGATAACCACTCCGCCGAAAGAAAAAGTTGCGGTGGAAACTTTTGTCGTACAAGAGAGCGACGCGTTGATAAGAGACACCATACTCAGAGAAAAAGACCGCGGCGGACAGGTTTTCGTCGTCTACAACAGAGTGAAGGGTATTGAATTTTTCGTTTCGAGGTTAAAAGAACTCGTGCCGGAAGTTTCGGTCGTTTATGCCCACGGTCAGATGGACGAAGAGACGCTTGAAAACAACGTTTTTGCTTTTTCGCAAGGCGAATACGACGTTCTGGTCTGCACGACGATAATCGAAAACGGAATAGATATTCCCAACGCCAACACGATTATAGTTTTTGATTCCGACAGGATGGGGCTGGGGCAACTTTATCAGTTAAGGGGAAGAGTGGGACGGAGCGACAAAGCCGCTTATGCTTACTTTTTGTACCGAGAGGACAGAGTGATGACTCAGGACGCCGTCAGCCGTTTGTCGGGTATAATGGAATACACCGACTTGGGCAGCGGGTTTAAAATTGCCATGAAAGACCTGGAAATCCGCGGCGCGGGAAACGTTCTCGGTCGTGAACAACACGGGCATATGGTAAAAGTCGGTTACGACATGTACGTAAAACTCCTTAACGAAGCGTTGGGTGAAATCGAAGGAGTCAACAAGAAGAGTACTTTCGAAACAAGCATGTCGGTGGCCGTAAACGCTTTTGTCAGCGAAGATTACGTTCCCTCCCGAGAGAGAATGAACCTCTATCAACGGATAGCGGAGATAAAGACCGAAGAGCAAAAAGACGCGTTACTTGCCGAACTGACGGATATTTACGGTCCGCCGCCCAAAGAAACCGTGCGACTGACCGAAATTGCGTTATTGAAGAGCCTTTGCAATAACGTCGGCTTCTGCGACGTTACGATAGACGATAAGGTAGGCAGACTGTGCTTTTATAACAAAGAATATCTGCAAAGAGAAGGCTTTTTCGTCGCAATGGACAGATTTAAAAACAAGTGCAAACTGGACATGAGCCGAAAATTGACGGTGGTTTTTACCTTTTCGGGCGGCGACGTGGTCAGAAACATGGAAGAAATAAAAAAATTTGTGCTACTATTTCAATAAAATGCTTGGTTTTTCTTGCAAAATTTTTCAAAGTAGTGTATAATTTTTTAGCATAAATAAAAGTATGTACATTTACAAGCAAACTTCTTAGGAGAATGTTATGACAAAGAAAATTTTTAGGATTATCAGTTTAACCGTGGCGGTAGTCATGACGGTTTCTTTGCTCGTCGGTTGCGCTTTGTTTCCGACAAATGAAGAACGTTATCGTGAGCAGCCCGCCATTACCGTCGGCAGTGAAACTATAAACGTTGCGGCTTTTCAGGATTTTTATACTAACACGATGAGTCAATACGTATCTTCCGGCTACGATATTCAGACCATCTGGGACAACCTGGGAGAACAACTTCTGCTTAACTATATCGTTCTCAACGAAATCAAAAGCGATACGAATTGGGTGAAATCCGCACAAGATTCCGCTTATGCCGATTTGGTTTCCGCTCATCCCGCTACCGAGTATCTCAGAGATCCCGGCGACATGGAACTTTTGCTTAAAAACGTTCGTCAATCTCTTTACGAAAGTCTCGACGACCTGACCGAAACCGAATTGTCAAACAAGTACGAGCTGGAAGAGGCTGAGGAAGAAACGGAGAGAACGCTGAATATTCTCGAACCGGTCAGCAGTCTTGCCGCTGCCGACTTTAACGAAGACGTGGAAGAACTCGATAAGTACCTCGGCAAATTCAGAGCTTGCGAACTTTCCCTGACCGCTATCGTCGAAAATTACGTATTCGACCTTAAAACGGATATCGATAAAATCAATGAAATACTGGAAGGTCTTAACGAACGTATCGTTCAGGAAGACGGCGTAGAAGAGGGAGACGAGGGTTATAAGACCGTCTCCGCAAGCGAGTACGTTGCCGCTCAGAAAGTTGCTTTAACGAGTATGGCTCGTACCGTTAAGGATAACTATTTCGGTTGGACTATGGAAGAATTCCTCGATTATCAACTGGACGGCGCAGTTATGTCTCGTCTTGCACAGGAATATGCGGAAAGGTATTACACCGATATCGAAGATTTAATCAAGACTCGTCTGAGCGAAAAACTTGCAAACCTCAAGGCAGAAAAAGAAGCTTACTACAAACTTTATCCGAGTATGTTTACGAGCGACGTTACGGCTCTCGATAACGACACTTTCCTGTACTACGTTCCCGAAGAGTACAACGAAAAATATCTTTTCGTCAAAAATTTGCTTATCCAATTTTCGGACGAACAAACGGCGAAACTCGCTTATTACGAACAATTCGGTAAGGACAGTAAAGAATATATCGAGTACAGAAACAAGCTTGCTACGGAACTCGTTATGAAGGATTACGAAAACGATGAAAACGAAATCGAAAACGTTTTCAAACTTGACGGCGCGGGCAACGTAGTTTTAAACGACGGCGTGTTGAAAACCGCTTTGGACGGTTTTGCGACTATGACGGTTAAAGAACGTACCGA
The DNA here is from genome assembly GCA_004558105.1 of Clostridiales bacterium. Lineage (GTDB taxonomy): Bacteria > Bacillota > Clostridia > Christensenellales > CAG-314 > SFEB01. The sequence goes on along the minus strand of SFEB01000002.1, from coordinate 20,670 downwards.
TGCGTTTATTAAGCTTATCGATAAATACAACCAGGATCCCGGTATGCAAGGTTCGGCTCACGACTACGTTTTAAGAATAGAAGAGGCGGACGTCGCAGGTACGGCAGACAGTTGGGTTGCAGAGTTTGCGGCGGCAGGCAGAGAGGCTTATAACGAAGACGGTTTCGGCAGCTGGCGTATTGCCGTTACCGACTACGGCGTACACGTCGTTTACGTCAGCAGTTTCGTAGAGGCGGAAACGTTTGATTTTGAAGACGACGAACAACTTTACACTCCCGGCACTTCTACCTATCGTTTCTTCAGAGCTTACTACGACGAAGTTAAAGACAGCCTTTACGACCATATGTTCGAAGAGTTGTACGAGTCTTATTTCGAAGACGGCAAAATCACCGTTAACGAAAAGGTAATGAAAAAACTCCTCAAAGAGTACGGCTTTGAACTTAACTGGGATATTTAAATAAGTGAATTTAAAAAAATCGTTGACTTGTCAACGATTTTTTTTGTAAACAAAAATATCTATTGACAAATTATTTTTTCGGTGATATAGTTCTAATATGAAAAAGTCGGTTAAAACAGCCAAAATTATCCTGGCTCTGGCGGTTATCGCAATGTTGGCGTGCATGTTTACGTTGGGTGTTATTCATGAAACGCATTGCCAAAGCGACTGCTGTTCCGTTTGTGCAGGGATTAAAAAGAGCAGATATGCTTATCTGTTTGCTTTTTGTTGCGCAGTTTTGACCGCAGTTATATTATGTTTAAAGGTTTTATTTAATTTTAATTTTATTACTTCAACTTTTTCTTTAGTTTCTTTAAAAACAAAATTGACGGCTTAAAAATCCTCTTTTTAATCATTAATTTTAAAATTCAGGTAGCAATTTTTGCGCCCGTTTTTGCGTACTTTCTTAACGCCTTTTTTTGTAAAGGCGGCGCGTTTTGGCGGGCAAATTTGCGGATAAAAGGAGGATAATAATGAAAAAAATTGCTTATTTTTTATCGTTTTTGATTGTATTTATAATGATTTTTTCTTGCCTCACAGGGTGTACGACAACAAAAGAAAGAAAAGAGTTTGTAGTCGTTTGCACGGTTTTTCCTATTTACGATTGGATGCGTAACGTTGTTGGGGAAAACGATAACGTGGATATCGTACTGTTGTTGGACGACGGACTGGATTTACACAACTTTCAGCCCACGACGGACGATATGGCGGTAATGAGCGACTGCGACGTTTTTATTTACGTCGGAGGAGAGTCTGACGATTGGGTTGACGACGTTTTGACGACCGTAAAAAACACGAAGATGACGACGGTCAACCTGATAGAGGTTTTGGGAGACAAGGCTCGTGAGGAAGAAGAGATAGAGGGCGCAGAGGACGCGCATGAGCACGAGCATGAGCATGAAGAGGAAGAGACGGGATACGACGAGCATGTCTGGTTGTCGCTTAAAAACGCAGAAATTTTCGTCAAAAAACTTGCCGACGTTATGGCGGTTAAAGACGAAAAAAACGCTGAGAAATACCAACGGAATGCGGCAATATATAATGAAAGTCTGTCAGAATTGGACGCCGAATACGAAAAAGCGGTAGGAGAGGCAAACGTAAAAACTTTGGTTTTTGCAGACAGATTTCCTTTTTTATATCTGTTCAAGGATTACGGTCTGCAATACTTTGCGGCGTTCTCGGGATGTTCGACCGAGACGTCGGCAAGTCCCGAAACCGTGGCTTTTCTGGCGGGCAAACTCAACGAACTGAACCTCAGGTATATTTTGCAGATAGAAGGGCAGACGCATGATATTGCGATATCGGTAAGGGACGCGTCGGAAAGTAAAAATCAAACGATAACGTCGCTCAACTCTTTACAGACGATAACGGCAAACGACGTAAAGAACGGCGTCACCTACCTAAGCGTAATGCAATCGAATCTGGAAACGTTGAAAACAGTTTTAAAGAACGGAGGCTGAAAATGGCATACTTAACGGTAAAAAATCTCAGCGTCGGTTACGAAAACAGGGTTGTTGCGGAGAATATTGACTTTATCGTCAACAAAGGGGATTATCTTTGCATCGTCGGCGAAAACGGTTCCGGAAAAAGTACGTTGATGAAAACTCTGTTGGGGTTGAAAAGTCCTACGTCGGGAGAAATAGTTTTCGGCGACGGGCTGAAAAGAAACGAAATCGGATATCTGCCGCAGCAAACGGCAGTACAGAGGGATTTTCCTGCGTCGGTGTACGAAGTGGTTTTGTCGGGGTGCGTCGGTAAAAACGGTTGGAGACCTTTTTATTCGGGTGCAGACAAAGCGTTGGCTAAAGAAAACATCGAAAAGATGGGAATAACAGAACTTGCGAACAGGTGTTACAGAGAATTGTCCGGCGGTCAGCAACAGCGAGTGTTATTGGCGCGTGCGCTTTGCGCAACAAAAAAGATTTTGTTGTTGGACGAACCCGTTGCCGGACTGGATCCGCGTGTTACGGTAGAAATGTATCATACGATAGCGCAATTGAATACGGACGGGGTGACGATAATAATGATTTCGCACGATATAGCGGCTGTAAAATACGCTTCGCACGTGTTGCATATAGGTCACCGTCCGTTGTTTTTCGGCACCAGAGAGGATTATATTGCAAGCGACGTCGGAAAGGTCTTTTTTAAGACGGAGGTGTACGATGACGATAATTGAAAAGTTACAGATGTATTTTCAGTTTGATTTTGTCAGGCGCGCTTTTGTCGTAGGTATTCTGGTTGCTTTGTGCGCCGCTCTGCTCGGCGTAATACTCGTCTTAAAGCGGTTTTCCTTTATCGGCGACGGGTTGTCGCACGTCGCGTTCGGCGCAATGGCCGTTGCGGGAGTTGTCGGAGTTACCAACGAAATGGTGATAGTAATGCCCGTTACCATCGTCTGTGCGGTAATACTGCTTTGCAGTAGCGAAAACAGTAAAATCAAGGGAGATGCGGCAGTGGCGTTGATTTCCGTCAGCGCACTTGCGTTGGGTTATCTGGTGCTTAACGTCTTTTCTTCCGTAACAAACTCATCCAATATATCGGGAGACGTGTGCAGTGCTTTGTTCGGTTCTACTTCCATACTTACGTTGTCAAAAGCCGAGGTATGGTTGTGCGTGGGACTGGCTGTGGCGGTAATCGTGATGTACGTGGTTTTTTACAACAAAATTTTTGCAATGACCTTTGACCAGAATTTTGCAAGGGCAACCGGAACGAAAGTGAAGACGTACAACGCGATAGTGGCGGTAATAACCGCAGTGATAATCGTTCTGGCGATGAATCTCGTCGGTTCTTTACTTATTTCCGCTTTGGTGATTTTCCCCGCGTTGTCTGCAATGCGGGTTTTCAAGAGTTTCTTGTCGGTAACCGTTTGCAGCGCCGTCGTATCTGTGGTATGTGCGGTTTTGGGATTGTTGACGGCGATACTTTTCGGAACGCCGATAGGTTCTACCATAGTTGCGGTGGATTTGGTTTGTTTCGGTATTTTCAGCGCGGTGGGCGCAATAATGAGGAGGTAAAAATGAAAGTTATTAATAAAATTTTAATTGCGGTACTTGCTTTTTGTATGATTTTTGCTCTCGTCGGTTGTGTTGACGACGACAATACAACGGACACGGGTAGTGGTAATAGCGGCAAAATCGATTTTGACCTGGTGGCTATGGGGCCGAATTCGACTTATGCAATGTTCCAGAATCTTAATAAAAACACGAACGAGTATCTCAACAAGAGTTTTAAAATACCGGGTACTTATTATCTCATGGCGGACGGTTCGCATACCGTATTTTTTTCCGATGCGTGTTGCTCCGAATACATCGAGTTTAAACTCAAAGGGGTTGACGCCGAATATCCCGAACTTTACGAAAACGTAATTATAACGGGCATAGGCGGACAAAAAACGGTAGACGGGCAACAGCATTTTTATCTTTACGATGCGGAAATAGTAGAATAGCGAAAATAAAAAATTATTTTACGTATAAAATAATAAAAACCGTCCACAATAACGGTATCAAGATTGTGGACGGAGCGTACGAATACGTAATGCAGTTTAATGCGTGATCCGAACGGTCTTGTTAAAGGCGGTGACAAAAGGTCGTCAACGACGGCTTCTTTGTCGCCGCTTTGTGTTTTAAAAGGTCTTTTTTAACGGTTCAGCGTTAAAATTGTCGATAATTGCATATATTAAAGGCATGAAAAAGACTAAAAACGGCAATACATTTTTAACGGGTGCGTTGATATTGACGGCAGGCGGGGTGCTGGCGAAAGTGCTTGGCGCGGTATACCGCATACCTCTGACAAATTTATTGGGCAGTTATGCGATAGGTTTGTATCAACTTGTCTTTCCTTTATATACCCTTCTCATTACGGTGAGTATGGGGTTTTGCGTTGCCGTCAGCAGGACGATAGCGAGAGAAAAGCGATTACACGGGTGTGAGGATTGCGGTAAAATACTGCGTTGCGCTTTAATCGCTTTGGGCGGAATCGGAGCGGCGTTGTCTTTGGCGTTGTTTTTATTTGCAAAGCCCATTGCAACCCTTCAGGGGAACGAAAGCATAGCGGACGGGTATAGAATATTATCCCCGGCAGTATTGTTCGTATGCCTGACGGGTGCGCTGAGAGGCTATTTTCAAGGGCAGATGAAGATGCAACCCACGGCGGTAAGCCAGGTTGCGGAACAATTGGCAAAATTGGTGTTGGGCTTGACCTTTGCCAAAATTTTTCTGCCGGACGAGGTACGGGCGGTAAACGGCGCAATACTGGCGGTCACTCTGTCGGAAATCATTTCTTTAGCCGTATTCGGCATATATTTTGCCGTAGATAAAAAAGGGCAAAAGAAGGCAATAAAGACGGACGGGGTAATGCAAAGCAAGGAAATTTACGCTACATTGTTTAAAGCGGCGTTGCCCGTGACCTGTGCCGGAGTGCTGGCGCCTTTGTCGCAATTAATCGACAGTGCGCTTATACTTAAACTTCTGACCGGAGACGCTACCCGTCTGTACGGAATATGGAGCGGAGCGGTACACTCTCTGTTCGTTATGCCCGTCACTTTATCGGCAGGGATAGGCGCGGCAATATTGCCGGACGTAAGCGGAAACGTCGCCGTGGGCGATATGGACGGAATCAACAAAAAAGTCAATACGGCGTTTAAACTAAACAACGTCATCGTCATGCCATGCGTAACGGGGTTTTTATTTCTTTCCGCTCCGATAGTAAAGCTTTTGTACGGCGGTTTGCCCCAGGAGGATTTATTCGTTGCCGCACGGTTGCTTTCGGCGGTGTCGGTCGGGACGTTGTTGTTGTGTTATTCCGGCACTTTCAATTCCGTGCTTCAGGGAGCGGGCAAGGAGTACGTTTCTTTGCTTTTCGTAACCTTGTCGATAGTCGTTCGTACCGTGACGAATGCAATTTTGCTTCAAAATCAAAAAGTAGGTATTTTTGCGATTGCTTTTTCCACGATTTTGTGTTATCTTGTTAGTGTGATTTGCAGTATAGTCTACCTGAGAAAAAAGGTTGGAATAAAACTCGACCTGTGGTCGACCTTTACGAAACCTTTGGCGGCATGTCTTGCTTTGGTCGCCGTTATACTGTCTGCGCGACTTCTGGCGGGAGGACTTCTGGAAACTTCCGTAGGAACCTTGGCAGTTATCGGCTTCGGCGCTGTCGTTTACGGCGTCGCCGTGGTGGCGCTTAAGGTTTTTGAGGGGTTGCTGCCGACTATTGCAAAAAAACTGAAACACGGAGGAAAAAAATATGCAGGCACTTGTACCGATTGACAGTAAAAAATACCTCGTTCTGGACGGAAAAACGTTGGAGAAAAAAGACGCTTTGTTGCCCTACGACTTGTTGATAACCGATTTTTGCGATGGAGCAAAAGCCGTGTTGGAGACATGTTTGAAGGACTGCGAGGCGTTTTATTTTGACGGCGAGTGGATAAAAGCCACGTTGTATTCTTTACCGACGTGTGACAAGGCGTTTATTCCAAAGCAAAGTTATCTTAACAAAAAGCATTTTTCATATATGGATTGCGTGGACGTGCTGGATTTTTTACGCAGTCCGAACGGCTGTCCGTGGGACAAGGAGCAGACTTCTCACTCGATAAGGACGAATATAATAGAAGAAGCGTACGAGTTGGTGGACGCGATAGACCTGAACAGCGTGCCTAAAATGATAGAAGAGACGGGAGACCTTTTATTACAAGCCGTATTCGTGTTTTTGATGGAAAACGCGAGAGGAACCTTCGGAGAACAGGAGGTTTACGACGGTCTTTGCGGAAAACTGATTTCGCGTCACACTCATATTTTCGGTTGCGACCGCGCGACGGACGGAAATTCGGCGTTAGACGTCTGGGAAGCCAACAAAAACAAGGAAAAGCATTTTGAAAGCCATACGCAAAATCTCATGGACGTTCCCAACGGAATGACGGCGTTGATGCGCGCGCAAAAAGTAGGCAAACGCGCGTCGAAAGCCGGTATGGACTGGCAGGACGTGGACGGGGTTATCGCAAAGTGTCTCGAAGAGTTGGCGGAACTGACTTTTGCAATTCAGGAACAAGGTAAAGAAGAAGTTGAAAAAGAAATGGGCGATTTGTTGTTCAGCATCGTCAATCTTTGCCGTTTTTTGGACGTATCGGCGGAAATTGCGCTGACGGGTGCCACGAACAAGTTTATTCGCCGCTTTGAAAGAGTAGAAAAAATGCTGAAGAGAGAGGGAAAAAACTTCGAGGGTTGCGACGCCGCGTATCTGGACAAGCTTTGGGAGGAGGCAAAGAAAGGTGATTGATAAAAACAATTTACCTAAAACCATGCTTGCGCCGTTAGCCGGGTATACCGACGCGGGCTTCCGCAGACTGGCGAAAAAGTACGGTTGCGGTCTGACCGTTACGGAAATGGTTTCCGCAAAAGCGTTGACGTTAGGTAATACCAACACTTTTTCGTTGCTTTTTTGCGATGAAGAAGGGGCGACGAGCGCACAGTTGTTCGGCCACGATCCCGACGTTTTTGCTGAGGCGTGTCGTCATCCGTTGTTGCGGCCTTTCGACGTTATCGACGTCAATATGGGGTGTCCTCAGCGGAAGATAATAGGCAACGGCGAGGGGTGTGCGCTGATGAAGACTCCCTCTCTGGCGGCAAAAATAATAAAAAGTATAAAGGATAACACAGACAAACTTGTTTCCGTAAAGTTCCGAAAAGGTTTTGGCGACGATAATACGGCGGCGGAATTCGCCAAGGTCTGCGAGGGGGCGGGCGCCGACTTTATAACGGTGCACGGGCGCACTAGCAATATGCAGTTTGGCGGTAACGCCGATTGGAACGTGATAGCCGACGTGGTGAAAGCCGTGAAAATTCCCGTTTTTGCCAACGGAGACGTGGTGGATAAGGAAAGCTACGACAGCGTATTGAACGAGACGGGGTGCTACGGCGTTGCGATAGGCAGGGGAGCGATAGGTAAGCCGTACGTATTTAAACAGATACTCGGCGAAAATTACGATTTCGACCCGTTGCAGTGCTTAAAGGAGCATGTGGCGGTATTGAGCAAAATCTATCCGCCGAAAGTCGTTGCCAACGAGATAAAGAAGCACGTCGTCAATTATACCAAGGGCAGACGGGGTGCAAAACAACTTATCGTTGCCGTCATGCAGACTTCCGAAGCGGACGGAATCGTTCGCCTGGCGGAAGAGTTTTTTAATCAAAAAATCAACTAAGGAACAATCGGTTGCTCTTTTCGTTTGACAATAACGACAGGAAAGAGTAAAATATAAGGGATAGAGAGTGTCTGAAAACACTTAAAACGAAAAAACGAGGTAAATTATGAAAAAAAGTATTCAGGATATCTCCGTCAAGGGGAAAAGATGTCTGGTCAGAGTGGATTTTAACGTTCCGCAGGACAGCGAAGGCAACGTCACGGACGACACGCGTATAGTCGGAGCCCTTCCCACGATAAAATACCTGGTAGCCAACGGTGCAAAAACTATTCTTTGCAGTCACCTTGGAAGACCTAAGGGACAGTTTAACGTAAAGTATACTCTGGCGCCGGTCGCCGTAGCGTTGGAAAAATTACTCGGGCAAAAGGTGATTTTCGTCGACGACGTGGTGGGCGAAAAGGTGGAAAAAGCCGTTGCCGAACTGAAAGAAGGCGAGGTTATGTTGCTTGAAAATACCCGTTTTTACAAAGAAGAAGAAGCGGACGACAAGGAGTTTTGCAAAAAACTGGCAAAACTCGCGGACGTATTCGTTAACGACGCGTTCGGAACGGCGCACCGCGCGCATGCAAGCACTACCGGTGTGGCGGAATTCGTTAAGGAAAGCGTAAGCGGTTTTCTGATTAAAAAAGAACTTGACGTCATGGGCAAGGCGTTGACCAATCCCGACAGACCTTTCGTAGCCGTATTGGGCGGAGCGAAAGTCGGCGATAAAATAGGCGTTATAAGAAACCTGCTCGAAAAAGCGGACGTGGTCATAGTCGGCGGCGGTATGGCGTATACTTTCCAAAAAGCCAAGGGATACGAAGTAGGTACTTCGTTGTGCGAAGACGGTTGCATCGAGTTAGCGAAGGAACTTATGCAACAAGCCAAAGAAAAGAACGTACAATTATTATTGCCGGTCGATAACGTCGTGGCGGCAGAATTCAGCAACGACGCAGTTCGTAAAGTGGTTGACAGCGATAAAATTCCTGCCGACATGATGGGCATGGATATCGGACCTAAGACCGTCGAATTGTTCTGCAATGCGATTAAGACGGCAAAAACCGTGGTCTGGAACGGTCCCATGGGCGTGTTCGAAATGTCAAATTTCGCAAACGGCACCAAACAGGTGGCGAAAGCCATTGCCGAAACGGACTGCGTAAGTATCATCGGGGGCGGCGACAGCGCGGCGGCGATAAAACAACTCGGTTTTGCCGATAAGGTTACGCACGTATCGACGGGCGGCGGCGCGAGTCTGGAATTCCTCGAAGGGAAAGTTTTGCCGGGCATCGATTGCTTGGACGACAAGGAGTAAAACATGAAAAATAAGTTTATTGCGGGAAACTGGAAGATGAATAATACGGCGGAAGATACCGAAGCGTTATTGACGGCGCTTATTCCGTTGGTAAAAGATACTAAAAACAGGGTTGCCGTTTGTGTGCCCTATACCGATATTTGTCTTGCGAGAAAGTTATTGAAAGGCACCAACATCGAGTTGGGCGCTCAAAACGTCCACTGGGCCGATTATGGCGCGTTTACGGGCGAAATTTCCGCTGAAATGCTGGCGGAAAAAGGCGTAAAGTGCGTTATTATAGGTCACAGCGAGCGCCGCGGATATTTTGGCGAAACCAATCAAACGGTCAATATGCGTTTAAAAGCCGCGTTGGCAAAGGGTTTTACCCCCATAGTTTGTATAGGTGAAAGTCTGGAACAGCGTCAAAACGGCGAAACGGAGGACTTTCTGGCGCAACAAATCAAAGAGGGTTTTGAAGGTCTGACGGCGGAGCAGGCAGTCAGGGTCGTGGTTGCTTACGAACCCATCTGGGCGATAGGCACGGGTGTGACCGCCACGAAAGAACAGGCGCAGGAAACGATAGCGTTTGCCCGCAGTAAGTTTGCCGAAGCGTTTGGCAAAGAAACTGCCGAACGGATTTACTTTTTGTACGGCGGCAGTATGAACGAAAAGAATGCGAAGGAATTGCTCGGTATGCCGGATATAGACGGAGGACTTATCGGCGGCGCGAGCCTCGTGGCGGAAAAATTTGCAAAAATAGTCGAGGCTTTTTAGCCTGCAAAGGATAAAATGAAGAAAAATTTTACGGCACTTATTATACTTGACGGTTACGGACTGTCGGACGTTACCGAAGGAAACGCCATAGTCGGCAATTCGCCTTTCGTCGACGGATTGCGTAAAAAATATCCATGGGTAAAACTTAATTGCAGCGGAGAGGCGGTAGGTTTGCCGGAAGGGCAAATGGGCAACAGCGAAGTCGGACACCTTAACATGGGTGCCGGCAGAGTTGTTTTTCAGGAACTTCCGCGTATCACAAACGCCATTAAGGACGGAAGTTTTTATCTCAATCCCGCCTTGGTTAACTTGTGCAAAAAGATAAAAACGACGGGCGGCGACGCGCATATAATGGGGTTGGTCAGCGACGGCGGCGTGCACAGCAGTATGCAACACCTTTTTGCGTTGATTGACTTTTTTAAGGCGCAGGAAATAAAACAGGTTTACATTCATTGCTACCTTGACGGCAGAGACGTGGGACCGACGAGCGCTCTCACTTATCTCGACCAACTTCAATCCCGTATCGACGAAGGGGGATTCGGTAAAATCGCAACCGTGTGCGGCAGGTATTATGCAATGGACCGCGACAACCGTTGGGACAGGGTAGAAAAAGCGTACGATATGCTGGCTCTCGGCAAGGGCAAACAGGTGGAAAGTTACGAACGGGCAATAAAAGAAAGCTATGCCGACGGCGTAACCGACGAATTTGTTTTACCCACCGTTATAACAACCGACGGAAAGCCCACTGCAACGATAAAAGACGGGGACGGGGTGGTGTTTTTCAATTTCCGCAGCGACCGCCCCAGAGAGATGACTCGTGCTTTTACGGAGGAGAAATTCGACGGATTTGACCGTACGGGTAAAAAAAGAGACGTTACGTGGGTGTGTATGACTGAGTACGATAAGAGTCTGACGAACGTTGACGTCGCGTTTAAACCCAACAAGCCGAAAAATACTTTGGGGTATTACTTGTCAAAACTGGGCAAAAAACAACTGCGTATCGCCGAAACGGAAAAATACGCGCACGTTACTTTCTTTTTTAACGGCGGCGAAGAAACGCCCAACGAGGGCGAGGAACGTATTTTGGTTGCCAGTCCAAAAGTATCGACTTACGATCTTAAACCCGAAATGAGCGCACCTGAAGTTACCGATCGGGCGATAGAACGTCTTAAATCGGACGACCTTGACGTCATGATACTTAACTACGCCAACTGTGACATGGTAGGGCACACCGGCGTCTTTGAGGCGGCGCAAAAAGCAGTCGGAACGGTGGACGGGTGCGTTGAAAGACTGGTTAACTTTATCGTTGACAACGGCGGTTGCGTTTTCGTCACGGCAGACCATGGAAACGCCGAAAAAATGTTGGACGAAAACGGCAACGTCCATTCCGCGCACACGACCAACCCAGTGCCGTTTATTTTCGTAAACGCCAACAAGAGCGACGCAACCCTTGTCGGCGACGGCAAACTTTGCGACGTCGCGCCTACGTTGCTCGCTTGTATGGGGTTGCCCGTACCGACGGAAATGACGGGAAAAAATCTTTTAAAACAATAAAATCAAAGAATTTTTGAAAAAACGCTTGATTTATTGGCGACGGTATGTTATACTACCTAAGCTTAATTTAGGAGGAAAGACGATGTCTTTAATGTTATTGTTCGCGCTGTCGGCAGGCGTCAAATTGGCGATAAGAATTACGTTGATGGCTTTGATGCTTATTTCGGCGGTATATCTTATCGTTGTAGTTATGATGCAGGAAGACAATTCGGAAGGCTTGGGCGCTATCGGCGGTCAGACCAACGACAACGAGAGCTTTTACGGAAAGAATACGGCAAAGAGAAAAGAACGTATAAGAAAAATTCTTACCATCGTTGCCGCGTGCTTGCTGGCTGTGTGTGCCGTTTTGTTTTATATCTTCGCATAAGAATATTGGTTGCGATAAATCGTTCTTCGGTGTCTTATGAATAAGGTAATCACTACTAATAAAAAAGCATATCACGATTATTTCGTCGTGGACACCTTAGAAGTCGGGATCAGGCTGGTCGGTTGTGAAGTCAAGTCGCTTCGAACCGACGGCGCTAACCTGAAAGACAGTTATTGCGCTATAAAAGACGGTCAGTTGTTGTTATTTAACGCTCATATTAAAAATTACGACAAAGGCAGTTTCAGTAACGTCGGCAGTACCCGCGACAGAGTTTTGTTGGCGCACAAGTCCGAGATAAATCGGTTGGTCGGCAAAATCAGGGAGAAAGGTTATACCTTGGTGCCGTTAAAGATGTATTTTGTCGGCAGTCTCGTCAAAGTCGAGGTCGGTCTGGTAAAAGGCAAACGCCTCTTCGATAAAAAACGCGCGATAGCTCAGCGCGACGAAAAACGCGATATGGACCGTCAGATGGCGGAAGCGAAAAAGCGTCTGCGTTAAAATAAATAATTCGCTAGTGTGGCTCAGCAGGTAGAGCAGCTGATTCGTAATCAGCAGGTCGCCGGTCCGAATCCGGCCACTAGCTCCATACAAAAAGGCGTCGCTACGGCGACGCCTTTTTGTTAAATCAAATCCGGAAGTTGTTTGGATTATTCGTAAAAAACAATAATAGTCGGGTGTTTCAGTCAAATTTTAACTTATTGTTGCTTTTTTTGGCAAAAAGTGCTAAAATAATAAAATGAATGGTTTTTCAATTAAAAACAAAGCGGTAAGGCTTTTATCGTGTCTGATCGTGTCGGTATGTCTGTTGTTTGCGCTGGTCGGATGTATTCCCGTTCTGAACGAATTGACAAAATATGACGACGATACCGATGACGACGTTTCTCAATGGGTAAACGAACTTACCACGCAGGCGATGCAAGCCAATTTCACGATAAAAACCGTCAGTTACAATACCGGATTTCAGGCAATCGGTAACGTGACGTCGTCTACGGTTTCCGTCGGCAGCGGCGTGTTGTTTTGCATCGGGCAGGAAAAACTGTTTTTGTTGACCAATAATCACGTGATAGCCAAAAAATCCGGATACAAATACGTGACCTATTCGGTAACGGACTATAAGGGTAACGAGTATGACGGCAACGTAAGCGTGGTGTATTCCGACGCCGCGTACGACCTTGCCGTGGTGGCTTTCGAAGCGGGTAGCAATACGGAGTATTCGCCTTTGAGGCTGGCGGAAGGTAATCCGCAGGTCGGGACGCGCGTCGCGGCTTTGGGCAGCCCGTTGCAACAATTTAACGCTTTGACGCTCGGCAAGGTTTTGTTTTACGATAACGTGACGCTCAGCGAAGAAAAAGCCGACTTGTCTGACGTTGAATTCGAGGTTATTCATCATGATGCGCCTATCAACCAGGGCAGCAGCGGCGGCGTTTTGTTGAACGAACGGTCGGAGATTGTCGGAATAAACTTTGCTACGGCTTTCAGTCAGGAAAGCGGTGAATTCGATTACGGTTGCGCGGTGCCGACGGACAAAATCAAAGAATTTTTAATTTTCGCAGGATTTGGCGTAACGGAGGATAACAAAGAGGTGACTTATGATAAGGAATAAAACGGTTGTGACGGAAGAAAAGTTTTTAAAATTCCATTCCGATATGTTTAAACAGCGTACTTTACCGAGCGTACTGCTTGGGGTAATAGGCATGGTTATCGGTCTGGTGTGTGTCGTTTTGGGAATATTGCTGGAAAATCTTCTTATACTCGGTATTTGCGTCGGCGCTGTTTTTATTATCCTTTTCGGTGTTATCCTTTTTTTGCCGAATATTGCAAAGAATAACGCAAAAAAGGTGTTTTCGGAAAACTATAAAGGAAAGAGTCAGGCGGAGCATGAGTACGAGTTTGACGAGGACGGGTTGACCGTTTGCGACGGGAAAGGGCAGGTTCTTGCTGACGGAGAGTACGAGAATATCGAACAGGTGTTGGAGACGCCCACCGACTTTTACCTTCTGGCAGACGTCCGTGCCTGCGTGGGTTTTATCGTCGACAAAAACGGATTTACGGAAGGCGACGCGGAGCAACTTGCAGACGTACTTAAAAAAGCGGTGCCCGACTACGTGGTACTTGATAGTAAAAAATAAATATTGAAACGAGAACGACCCCGTCTGCGGGAAAACGCAGACGGGGTCGTTTGTTTTTATCTTAATTATCGGTATTCGTAATGCAGGGCAAACGTCAGTCGGGATTTTCGCGAGGGGTTTCGTTGATTTCGCCTGCCCGCTTAAACGCATATTTTGCAACGATTACCGCAATAATTTCATTGATAATCGCCGCGGCAACGATCGTTCCAGACACGATCGCCGCAAGCGAAGGATCAAAAGCGGATAACGTGGTGGTTGCTATCCCCGTAAATACCAGTGAAACGCCCGAATGGGGGAGCAGAGTAAAGCCGAGGTATTTCGTAACGGCAGGCGGAGCTTTGGTCAATTTTCCTCCGATATAAGCACCGCCGATTTTTCCCACGGCGCGTGAAACGATGTAAATAACGGTAAAAACTCACGCTCCGGCAATCAGTCTGTAATCCAACGGCATTCCGAGGTTCACGATTGCGATAACAAGCGACAAATTTAAAATAGGAGCGTACAGTTTGAGAGTGTCCTCGAGTTTTTCTTCCGGCACGAGATTGGCGACGGTGGCGCAGAACGCCATTCCCATCAATAAATAATTTATCGTGAAAGAACGGAAGAAATATAAGTCCGTCATTAATCCGCCTACTGCGGACAAGGCGAGGAAAAGTAAAAATAGCGAGAATCTTACGCCGTTACTTTTTGCTTTTTTCATCAGAACGGAAGCCGGAAATTCGAATACAATTCCTATAACGAAGGGAAACAACACCATACCGATAACGGTAACGGGTGACGTGCCGGAACTTCCGTGTGTGCCGCCGATAATTGAAATAACGGTAAAGAATACCGCCACGCCTATAACGTCGTCAATAGCGGCAAGGGGAATAAGCGTTTGGGTGACGGGTCCGTCAGTGTGGTATTCGTTAACTATGGATAAGGCGGGCGCAGGAGCGGTTGCCAATGCAATACCGCCGAAAATAAAAGCCGGATAAACGGGCATATCCGCCAAAAGAAATACTATCAAAAAAACCGCGCTTACGAATAAAAAAGTTCCTATCGACTGAATAAAAGTGATTCCGACAATCTGCTTACCCGATTTGGCGATTTTTTTAAAGATAATCTCGCGACCTATCATCACGCCCGCAAAGCATTCTAATACTTTTATCATCACCTTGTACCAGGTGGAATTCATAATGTCCGGAGTAACAACTTGGGCAAGATAAGGACCGAATACGATACCTGCAATCAACCAACCGAGTATGGAAGGCAATTTTAATTTAGAAACCAATTTACCGCAAACGAAAGCGGCGCAGATAATTGCAAAAATGCGAAGCAATCCCGTTACCATAGCATGTTCACCAACCGATTTAAAACCCCGTAAGGAGCAATTTTTTCACTGCAAAGCTTTTCAAAAGTGCCGTTCAGAATTATTCCGAACGATTTTTCGTCCCCGTTAAAAGAGCCGTCGCCTAAAGACGAAAAAACGATCTTTAAGAGTTCATCGTTTTCTTTTGCCGTGTACGAGCGTAAAACTTCGTTCAACTTGTACTTGTTGAAAATATCAACGCAGGTCATAGACTTAGCGTCAAGGTAGAGATGAAGGAGCTGTTTACGAGCGGAAAGGGAATTTTCCTGCGCCAGTCGCTTTGCCTGCTCTTTCGTATCGGCGAAATATTTGCGATACAGCGCAAACGCAAGTTCTTCCTTGTTGGAAAAATACTTATAAACGGTCTTTTTTGAAATATTAAGCCTTTCCGCCAGAGTGTCTATGGAAAACTTCAGCCCTTCACGGCGAAGACTCTCGATGGATTCGTTAATTATGCGTTCTTTCATCTGGAAACAAAATCTCCGATTTTTGTTTCCGTTAATTATAGGGCGGAATTTGTCAAGTTGTGCGCGGCAAAATGTTTAATAAAACATTCGCGAAAAGAGAAAAGGTTTTTTTCGCAAAAAAGCGCAGGACAGAGCGTCCTGCGCTTTTTTGCGATGTAGTAATAACTACGAGTTGGTGGAGATGAGGGGACTTGCACCCCTGTACCGCCAAACGACCAAAAGGCTTTCTACGTGTGTAGTTTGTCTGTTTTTTGTCCCATCGGCTAAGTCGGCAAACAGACCAAACCGAAGGTAACGTCCTTAACGGCGAACGACGGTCGGACGACGCCGACGTTCCCTACGCCTCACTTAATGACGCCGCTTGCTTGTCGTGAGGTAAACAAGGGCGACGAGCTGCAACTATCTATTAAGCAGCAAGTGCCAAACGAGTGTTGGCGACAGAATTGTTATCTGCATTTAATTTTTTTGCTCGTTTTTAACGCAGCTCGGGCGACTGCAACACGCTTACCAATCCATCAGTTTAACGGGCGAATCTGTAACACCCCCGAGAATTGTCTTTATATTATATACCAAAAGCCGCTTTTTTGCAACAGATTATTTCAACATCTTGCGTGATTTTTTTTGTCGATTTTATCGGAGAGGGTGGGATAATTAACCGGATAAAGACGATTGCGGATATGTGCATATGAGCAACGGTTGATTCGTCGTTGCTTTACGCTTAAAAATCAACGTATGCAGATATCGGCAAACGTTAGGAAAATCAAGGGGTTAAACGATTTTTGCCATAGGCGTTTTTCTTTTGTAACGGTCACAACAATGTACTGTTTTTTTTTTAGTATTGTCACACGCGTTTCATTTTTTGTTGGTATTATATTTCTATATAATGTATAGGTGTAAAATCCCGAAATTGAACCCAAAAACATTATTTGTAACGCAAAAGGCTAAAAAATATTTTTTATCGCCGTGCCGTCAGAGGAGAGACGATGCGACGGTATAAGAAGGATTAAAACGGAGGTATCACATGAAAAACAAAAGGCTACTCGTTGTGTTTATTGCATTAGTGATGGTACTGTCGGTTGTCATGTCGGCATATTTGCCGGCGGCTGACAGTGCATCGGCGAACACATCAAACGTAACCAGCACCCCCACCTCATCTTTATCCGATGTGACAGGGCAGTACACCAGGGCTTTTGACGAAAGTCTGTTTGCCGAAGGCGTACTTACGACTGCCGCTGAGATGAATGACGAGGCGGATGTTGCGCGCTTTGACGCGGATCAGGAATTGTGGGTTGTTATCGAGCTTGAGGGCGAGTCTCTTATTTCTCAATACGGCAACGGCAAATCCGCAGGTTTTGATTCCGTCACGGACTACGTTCTTTCCGACGGTGCGTTGCAGGATTCTGCAACGATGTTGGTGCAGCAAAACACTCTTATAAGAGCGCTTGCCAGAGAAAGTATCGAAATTGAGTACAAGTACAGTTATACGTCTGTACTCAACGGTTTTGCCGCAAAGGTGAGGTACGGCGACATCTCTAAGATCAAAGCCTATTCCGCGGTTAAAAACGTTATCGTATCCGAAGTTTACGATATGCCCACCGAGGCGGTTGTAAATGAAGTCAGCGTATACGATACCGGTATTTTCGACAGCAGCGAATGCGGTTATGACGGCGAAGGCATGGTCGTCGCGGTACTGGATACCGGTATCGAATATGCGCACGAGGCTTTTGATATCGATATGACGGGCAAAACTCTCGGAATGACGAGAGACGACGTTATCGCTTACATAAACGAAGGCAAACTGAACGCGTCCGATATTTACGCAGGTCTGGACGTCGACGACGTATATTACAGTGAGAAACTTCCTTTCTCGTTTGACTATGCGGACAGAGATACGAACGCTACTCCTTCGAATAACGCACACGGCGTGCACGTTTCCGGTATTATCGGCGGTAAATCCGACACGATTGTCGGCGTTGCTCCTTATTGCCAGATTCTCGGTATGAAAATATTCTCCGACAAGCACACCGGCGCGTACACCATTGATATTCTTGCTGCGTTGGAAGATTGTATTCTTTTAAACGTTGACGTTATCAACATGTCGCTCGGTTCCGACGGCGGTTTCCAGACCACTACGGAAGGTAACCGTATCAGTGAACTGTACGACCAACTCAGAGAAGTCGGTATCACCATGATGGTTGCCGCGGGTAACAGTTACAGCGGCGCTATGAACAGCGCTTTCGGTAACACCGCTCTTGCTGAAAACCCCGATTATGGTATTATGTCAAGCCCCGCAAGTTATTCTACTACTACGGCGGTTGCGTCCATTAACGGACAAAAAGACGAATACATTTCCGCAAATAACGGCGAAACCATCGCTTTCTTCGATAATGCGTCCAATGAAGCAAGTCGTCAATACGACTTTTACGACATGTTGGAAGAAAAGTTGGCGGCCAACCCGAGTTTGCCTCAGTTCGTCAACGGTCAGGTAACCCTTGAGTACGTAACGGTGCCCGGTCTCGGTTATTTGTATAACTACGACGGCATTGACGTAACCAACAAAGTCGTATTGGTAGCACGTGGCGTCTGCACCTTCCAAGATAAGGCTCTCGCGGCAAATACCGTAGGCGCGCTCGCTATCATTATTTATAACAACACCACCGGTGTCATCAGAATGTCTATCGGTAACGGTCTTAAGATTCCTGCATGTTCAATCAACAAGGAGTCGGGTGACGCTATGGCAAGACATGCCACCGGCACGATTACGCTGGACAGAAACAGCCTTGCCGGTCCGTTTATGTCGGACTTCTCGTCCTGGGGCTGCTTGCCCGATCTTACCCTCGATCCCGATATCACGGGTCACGGCGGTAACATTTTGTCGTCGGTAACAGGTAACCAGTACGCGGTTTACTCCGGCACGAGTATGGCTACTCCCAACCTTGCCGGCGTTGCGGCGTTGCTCAGACAACACCTCGAACAGAAACTCACCGATGAGGATATCCCCGAAGGTGAAAGTAAAAAACAATACATTACCGGTTTGTGCAATCAGATTTTGATGTCGACCTCTACCATTGCTAACGACGAAAAAGGTAAGCCCGTAAGTCCTCGTAAACAAGGTTCCGGTCTCGCAAACCTCGACGCCGCTCTTAATACCGAAGCTTATTTGACGGTAGACGGGAGTGAGTTTTCTAAGCTCAGTCTTTACGACGACCCCGACAAAACGGGCGTTTACGAATTGAATTTCAACCTCGTAAACTGGGGAACGAGATCCCTGTCGTACAACGTTTCTGTAGACGTATTCAGCGAATGCGTTTCCTGGGTTAAGGACTACGAAAAATGGGCGGTTGAAGAAGAAGCCTATATCTTTGACGACAGCAAGATTTCCGTATCGGTAGAAAACGGTACCTATTCTAACGGTAAAATCACCGTTTCCGCAAACACGATTGCAAAAATTTCGATTACCATCACTTTGTCTGCGGAAGCTAAAGCTTATCTCAATCAGACGGATTCCGAAGGCAATTTGATTTTTGCCAACGGTACTTACGTAGAAGGTTTTGCGCGTCTGGACGCGGTAGAGAGCAATTCTTACAATCTCTCCATTCCGTATCTGGCGTTCTTCGGCGACTGGTTGGACGCTCCTATGTTCGACTATGACTTCTATGCCGTTAAAGAAAGCGAAAACGATCCCAGCCTGACGGAAGACGAATGGCTGAAAGCTACTACTTACAACACTACGCCGATGGCTGCGTACTATCTCGATACGCGTACGTACAGCGAGTCTTACGGCGAAAACACTTATTTGTTGCCTCTCGGTCTTTACGTTTACGGCTTGCCTGCCGACGAGACGGCAATCACTCCCAGCCTCGAACACGCTGCAATAAGCAGATATACGTATAAGACCTACGGTATTTACAACGTATATCTCGGTTTGTTGCGCGGTGCCAAGAGCATGGAAATGACCATTACCGATTACTACACAGGTAAGGTCGTTAAACACGAAATGTTCTATAATATGCGCAAGTCTATCGGTAAGACTCCGTCGTTCGTTTACGACGCTACCGACTGGACCAGCTCCGGTGAAACGAAGATTCTCGACAATCTGTTGTTCTATCCCGAGGGCGAAGGCGCTTATAACAACAGCAGATACCTCGTTACTTTATCCGGTGCAATCGACTACAAGAACGGTGATCAGGTCACCAATAGTTCGTACTCATTTGAGTTTACTTGCGACTACGAAACGCCTATCGTCACCGACATCGGATACAGAATTAAAGAAAACAGAGATAATCCGGAAGAGCCCACTTACTATGCGGATGTGACGGTATACGACAATCATTATGCACAATGCGTAATGGTGGGATATATCCCCGAAGGCAAAAATCAGATCTATACGATCGGTAGCCCCACTCCCGTAAGAGCCGAGTACAGAGGCGCTTCCACGACGGTTGAAGTCGACATTACCGAGTATATCGATAAAGTTGACGAATACGACAGCTTCTTCATCATGGTCACCGACTATGCTATGAACGAAGGTTATTACAGGGTAACTTTGCCGCGCAATATTACCAACCTTTCCGTCAAGGACGAAGACGCTAACATCGCTCTTAATAAGTATCAGACTTACAAAGTCGTTCCCGTTGTGGAACCCGCCGATCAATGGACGGACGGTCTGGTATGGACTTCCAGTGACGAGACGGTTGCGAAGGTAAATGAAAAGGGCGTTATCTACGCGGTAGGCGTTGGTGAGTGCGATATCACCGTCACGGATAAAGAATTTGAAAGAATAGCAGCATGGAACACCTACGAGAGTTACGAGTATTACGACGGGCACGGCGTGCCCGAGTACTTCCGTCTTTTCGGTGAAGAGGGTACTCCGTTGTTCTCCAACAGTACGTATTGGGACGGAAAAGTTACCATCCATGTTACGGTAACCGACCCCGAGGGCAACAGATACGTTGAGTCTACGCCCGATAAGGTCATTATCGAAGGTTACACTTACGTCAAAGCGTTTGAACGTGACCTCTTTGGTGTAAACTTCAAACTCGATACCGTTCGCGATATCAACTC
>SFEB01000095.1 GCA_004558105.1 Clostridiales bacterium | reverse complement strand
TTACGGGCAAGACATAAATCCCTTGCAGATAATAAATAGCCAGTTTTAGTGGGTTTTCCGTCGATAAAACCGCTGTATTTTTGTCTGCAAGGCTGGGCGCATAAACCCCTGTTTCCGCTGTTGCCGTCAATGAAGGAGGAGAATAAACATTGTCCCGATACCGATACACAAAGCGCGCCATGTAAAAACGCTTCGATATCTATGTCAACACATTCGTTTATTCTCTCTATATCGCACAAAGGGGTTTCCCTACTTATAACTACCCTACCGCAACCGAGTTCTTTTGCAATTTTTACGCCCGCAACGTTGTGAATATTCTGCTGAGTGCTAAGCGTGACGTCAAAATCCGGATAAAATTCTTTGAAATACTTCAACAATCCGACGTCCGTAACTATAAGTCCGTCAACGAAATTTTCATAGCAAAAAACACCGAGTCGACAAGCGTCTTCAAACTCGTTGTTTTTTATACTCACGTTGACGGTAACAAAAACTTTAACGCCGAAAAGATGGCAAAAATCAACCCATTTCTTTAAATTTTCGGTATTAAAGTTGTCCGCTTTCATTCTTGCATTAAATTTGTCCAGCCCGAGATAAACTGCGTCTGCGCCGTTAAAAACAGCGGCAACCAACGCTTCGGGACTCCCTGCCGGCGAAAGTATAGCCGGCTTATCTAAGAATTGCGCCAAATTTTTCCTCTAATATTTTTAAAATTCTCTTGATTTGCGGGTCTATATCCTTATCCGTAAGGGTACGGTTGGAAACCCTGAATTTAAGTGACAACGCAACGCTCTTTTCGCCTTTGGGTACTTGTTCACCTTCGTAAACGTCGAACAACTCTACCGATTCACAGATTTTGCTCGCATTGAGTACTGCATCTATTATATCCTGAACAAACACGTCCTTATCGACTACTACGGCAATATCACGGTCAACCGACGGCAATCTCGGTATTGCCTTGTACTTAATCGCATTTTGTTTCAAGTTAATAACTTTATCAAGATTAATTTCGCATACGTAGACTTTAGTACTCAAATCGAAATTCTGTTTAACAACCGGATGCAACTCTCCGAGAAAGCCTATTTTCTCTTCTCCGCAAATCATATCGGCAGAAATACCCGGATGCAAGAAAGGCTCGTTACTGCGTACGTACTTAACGTTGATGCCAAAAGAGGTTAAAAACGCCTGAATATCAGCTTTTGCATCGTAAAAATCGCCGATGCAATTAACGAAACAAAGTTTATAAACCTCTTTCGGTTGTACGTCCTGACTTTCGTTTTTGAAGAACGTCTTAGATATCTCGAAAAGTTTTAAATTACGGTTTTTGCGACTCTGATTGTCGGCAGCCACGCTCAACAAATGAGGTAAAACAGATTGACGTAAATATGCAAATTCTTCGCCTAACGGGTTTAGAATTCTTATCAATTCCGCCGTCATATCCTCTTTTTGCGGAGACATTTTGTCAAATAACAGTTTACCTCCGAAAGTATACGTTATGCACTGATTGTATCCCAACCCCACAAAAATCTTTATTGCACCGTCTATGACTTTTTGATTTGTAGTTTTGGTTGGCGCAGTGATTTTTGTATCTTTTAAGAGCGTAGACGTAATACTATCGTAGCCATAGACTCTTATTATCTCTTCAATATAATCACAGTCACGCTGTAAATCTTCACGATATAACGGCGCAACACAGTTTACTATGCCGTCATTTATTTTAGTTTCTATTCCAAGATTATCTAAAATTCCGATAACTTTACCAGGCTCGATTTTTATACCCAAAAGGTTTTCTATGCGGTCGTATTTAAATGAAATTTTGTTGTCAAAAGGCGCCTCTTGCTCAACGGATATTCTTCCCGCAGTCACTTTGCCGCAACCGAGCTGATTGATAAGATGTAATGCTCTTGACAGCGCGATGCGTGACGTATAACTGTCAACGCCTTTCTCAAATCGAGAAGAACTGTCTGTACGAATAGACAAGGCTCTGCTTGTGCGACGAATATTTTCGCGATTGAACTTTGCAGATTCGAACATAACGCACTTAGTGCTATTTTTAATACCGCTGTTACTGCCGCCCATTACTCCCGCAAGCCCTACCGGACGTTGTTTATCAGC
>SFEB01000094.1 GCA_004558105.1 Clostridiales bacterium | reverse complement strand
GTGATGTGGATAAAAAATGAAACAGGAAAGGGGAATTTACGAAAATGGCAAAAATTTTGGTTACGATGCCCGACAAGTTTTTAAATCAGGTAGACGGTTTGGCAAACGATGAACAGAGAACGAGAAGCGAATTAATCCGTGAGGCGTTGAGGAATTATATGCGAAGAGTTTCTCTTCGTCAGTCTCAAAAAGCGGACGAAAACGCAAAAATTTTGGACAAATTGCTTGGATAACAAAGACAATACCAAGGAAGTCCGAATTGGTTTAAACGTAAAAAAGTAGCATCTTTTTAAGAAGTGTTACTTTTTTTATATAGGGGGTTGATAAATTTGTAATAATATGTTAAAGTATAAACGATATTTTTTTGGAATAACAATATTGTTGAACATAGTATTAAAACATAAACGAAAGAAATATATTCGACGGTTTTTTGCCGTGGGTTTTGAGCATGCTTTTGTTTCGATAATACTTGATAGTAGAGGAGATAGGATATGAAAAAAGGTTTTTCGTTAGCCGAAACTGTTTTAGCCATAACGATACTGGCGGTAATCGGCGTAATGACCGTACCTGCTATATACAACAGTTATAAAAGCAAGATAATCTCGAGCGAGGTGGGTCGAACGTATGCGACGTTGTCCCAAAGTTTCGGGGATACAAAGGTTGCCAAGGGAACTCCGTTGCGTTGGCATTTGGAAGATATCGGCGGAGCGGATACGACCGCAAACGAGCGCGGAAACACAAACTGGTTTAAGGCACAGTTCAAGAAGAACTTGAGCATAAACAAGGACTGCGGTGTTGATGCGGGCGGTTGTATGGGAGACAGAAAGGTTACGACACTTCTGAAGCATGAAGTTATATCTACAAAGTTGGATGAGACGAAAAACTATTATAAATTCACCTTAAAAGACGGAACTTCGATGGCGTTAAACAGCATGAGCCAAGCCTGTAACATAGATAAGGGCAAGGGTGCGTTGCGTAATACCTGCGGAGAAATCCTTGTAGACATAAACGGCCCGGATAGAGGTCGAAATGTTATGGGAGAAGATATCTTTAAATTTTATCTTACCAAAGTCGGCGTAACGATGTACAATGCGGACGAGAAGGATATAAACGTATTGGCACGAGATTGCCTATTGACAGGCGAATCTTGTACGACGTTGGTCTGGCGTTACGGAAAACTTTGGGGGAAAGATAAATCCCGCATAATAAGTGAAGTTCAATGTACCGGCGGGAAAATTAAGTACGCTCAGTTTTGTATATGCCCTATAACCAAAGACGAAGTTAACGGGGTATGTTATGACAAATGCGGATTTGGACAAGAGCGCGTCGGCACGGTCTGTCTGGAAAAATGTACAAACGGAAAAATCAGAGACGGCAATAGTTGTATATGTCCTTCAGGAAAAGAAGAAGTTGAAGGAACATGTCTGAATAAATGCCCTGCGGGGAAAGTTCGCAGCGGAACGTCTTGTGTATGTCCGGAAGGACAGGAAGATGTAAACGGCACGTGTATGGCAAAGTGTACGGGCGGAAAAGTTCGAATTGGCACGACCTGTGCGTGTGCGTCAAGCAAAGATGAAATCGACGGCGAATGCTACGATAAATGTCCTGAGGGAACTGTACGTAAGGCAGATAAGTCATGCGGATGTCCAAACGGTACGGTATCCTGCGGTGGCGGATGTGTATCAAATTCTTGCAATGACGGCAAAACGTTTAATACCTCTTCATGCAGTTGTATGTGTCCTACCGGAACGACGTTGTGTGGCGGAAGTTGTAAGTCTAACTCATGCACAGGCGGCAGATCGTTCAGCACTTCATCCTGTAGCTGTGTATGCCCGAGCGGAAAAGTTTCCTGCGGCGGAAGCTGCGTGTCAAATTCTTGTTCCGGCGGAAAGACGTTTAGTTCGTCGTCTTGCAGTTGCGTATGCCCGAGCGGAAAAGTTTCCTGTGGCGGAAGCTGCGTATCAAATTCTTGCTCAAGCGGGTATTCGTTCAGCTACTCAAGTTGCAGTTGCGTAAAAGACACACCGACCTGCTCAAGCGGTCAGACGCTCTGTAACGGAAGCTGCGTATCAAATTCTTGCTCAAGCGGGTATTCGTTCAGCTACTCAAGTTGCAGTTGCGTAAA
>SFEB01000034.1 GCA_004558105.1 Clostridiales bacterium | reverse complement strand
TACAGTTTATAGCCGTTTGCCGCCTCTAGGTCAAACGCTAAGTACTTCACTTTATTTTCTTCTTTTTCGTTTTGTCCACACCACATGCCTGAATTATTATAAACGCTTTGGTAAAAAAAATCAACCATATTAAGCGATTATTGACGATAAAAGAAATAAAAAAGCGACAGGCTACGCGCCGTGCCGCATTTTTTCTATAATTTTTAAAATTTTACTGTCTCTTCATCTGGCGCAAAAACAGCAGAACCGAAACCGCCACTGTCACCGCCATGTACCCCAATACCCACCACAAGTGAGGAAATATCGAGTAATAATTGCCCGCAAATACGGCTCTTTCCAACTCAACCGCATGGATAAAAGGCAACGTATCGGCGATTTTTTTAAATACGCCTCCCACCAATTCTACGTCAAACCAGATTCCAGACAGCCACGCCGTCAGGTTGGTAAGTAACGCTCCGCAAATTCCTCCCACCTGTTTAGAACCGAGTACGCTACCGAACATAAGTCCGAGAAAAATATAAAATAACGCTATCGGAATAATGAACAGCAGAGCAAAAACAACGTTTACCGTCAATTTTAATCCGAGAATAACAGCAAAAAGATAACACGCCACGCACTGCGCAACCGATATCGGAATCAACGGTAAAGCGTATCCGAAAATAAAATCCGAAGCCTTTAACGGCGACGTATACAAACGTTGCAAAAGCGCGCTCTCCCTGTCCTTGGATACGAGCAGGGCGGCAAATAACGTCATAAAAGACAAACCGAAAACGGTAATGCCGGGCGTAAGATTTGGTAACTCGAACATCGGAACGGGGACATTCGCCTGAATTGCCGTCAATAGTCCTAAAATAACTATCGGAAAACCCAACCCGAAAAAGAGAGTTAACGGATCTCGTATGATTTCTTTGGCAGTGCGGTTTGAAAAAGCAAAAAGTTTCATTGTTTCTCCCCCTTTACTATTGAGATAAAAGCGTCTTCAAACCTTTCTTTGCCCGTCAATCGCTTTATTTCCTCCGCAGTGCCGACCGAAAGCAGTCTGCCGTCTTTCATAATACCTACGCGATCGGAAAGCGCTTCTGCCTCTTCCATATAATGCGTGGTGAGCATTATCGTTATTTTCCCTTTAAGTTCCCTAATAACGTCCCATAGTTCGCTGCGCGCCAGAACGTCTAAACCGAGCGTCGGTTCGTCAAGAAAAAGAATTTTCGGTTCGCTGATAAGAGCCATAGCGATGCTGAGCCTCCGTTGCCAACCGCCTGAAAGTTTGCCCGCCTTTTTTGTCATAACCGACGTCAGTCGGAATTGCACAGAAAGTTCGTCCGTCTTGGCTTTCGTCTTTTCTTTTCCGAAACCATGTACGCCGCACATGAGTTCTAAATTCTCCCTGACGGACAGGTTTGGAGCGACGGCAGTCTCCTGCGGTGAAACGCCTATCAAACTTTTTACACCGTTAGTATCTGTCTTTACGCTTTTCCCGTTCAAAAACGCGTCGCCTCCGTCGGAACTCGTCAGACATGTCAGCATCTTTATCGTGGTAGTCTTGCCTGCGCCGTTTACACCGAGTAACGCGAACAATTCGCCTTCTTCCACGTCGAGATTAAGTTCCTCAACCGCCGTCAGGTCCTTATATCTTTTCGTCAGATTTCTTATTTCTATCGACTTCATTCTCTGCCCTCCGTGTAACGATATTTCAATCCCCGATAAACGTCGGTAAGCGCACGACTGACAAACTTTTCGTCCCAATCAAGGTAGTCGGTGGCTATCATAGAGGCAATGCCGTGCACGTATATCCACTGTTCTATATGAAAAATATACGCATCTTCCTCCGTCAGTCCCAAATCGGTCATAATAATATCGAGCAGGGGACGTATTTCTTCCCGGTTATCCTCTTTATTCTCGCCGCTGCGATTGCACATAAACAGCAGTCTGAACAGTTCTTTTTCCTCCTTTGCAAAAGTTACGTAAGCCATTCCGCTCGCTTTGTAGACGGGGTATTTTCCGTCTGCCATAGCCTTCGACTGATAGGTTTTATACAGCGCATAAGCGGCTTTCTTAACCTCTTTCTGCACTTCTTCTATATTTTTAAACGAACCGAATATCGTTTTTGACGACGAACCCAACTCCGCCGCCAACGTTCTCGCCGTTAACCCGCTTATACCCTTAGCACGCGTTACGTTTAACGCCTTTTCTATTATCTCTTCCCTGGTGAACTTAAATTTCGGTGGCATTTCGATCTCCTTTTTACGCAACTCCTGTTGCGTAACTATCGTTGCTTATCATAACGCTTTACCGAAAATTTGTCAATCGTTTTTTTATTAGTAAGTAAAAAAATACGACGAATTCTCGTCGTATTTTCGTTTTTGTTACAGCAGACGCGTGAAAGTATAGTTTTCTTTACGCTTCAAGAATACTTATCCTGATATTTCCCGTGTCGGTAGTGATTTCGCACACTCCGCCGCTCACCGTTTTGGGAACGTCAACTTTGCCCGTGTCGGTTCTCTTTATAAATATCTTTGACGACAGTAAGGACCCCGTTACGTCACCCGTGTCGGTTTTTACGGAAATCACGGCGGCGTCGCAAGCGTCAAAACCAACGTCGCCCGTACTTCTTTCGATAAAAAACCCTTCGACGGCGATTACGTTTTTCAACAGCACCGTTCCCGTGCTGCCGTCTGAATTCAGGTTGCGGCACCTGACGTCGGTCAATTGGACTTTACCCGTGCTGACGTTAACGCTGACGTTACCGTCGCAGTTTACAGCCGAAAAAGTTATTCTGCCGGTGGAAGTCGTTACGTCTATTTCTTTTGCCGACAAGTTTTCGATGAGTACGTCGCCCGTGCTGAGTTTTATCTTTATCGACCCGGAAGAAGAAGCGCGGCAGTTTACGTCTCCCGTACTTGCCGAAATATCGATACCGTTAAACTTAAAATCACCCGGTATATCTATTCTGCCGGTGCTTTCGTTTATAACGAGAGAAGCGTATTCAGACTCGGGCAGGTACACCGTGATTTTAGGAGACTTAAAAGAAATTGAAAACCAATAGTCGTACCACATGAGTTGGTCGTCTACGCTTATTGTCAGTACCCCGTCTATTACCGAAACGGAATGTTTCATTTTTTGACGTTCGTAACAAATCACTCTGCATCTTTCGTCATCCGACGGAAGAAAAACTATATCTGCCGTTTCGGTATTTATCGACAAGTCGTCAAACCCGTCGGTTATTTCGTACTCGTTAGTTTCGTACACTGCTGAATTTTTCGAAAAATTCCACCCGTTTACAGTCATCACTATCACGAAAACTATCACTCCCAAAGCCACGAGCACCGCCGCGACTATCAAAGAAATTTTTACTGCTTTACTCATTATCGTATCTCCTTATCCGATATTTATTTTAACTAACCGTTAACTATTCTGTTTTTTACCAGGTCAACGACTTTTCTCGTCTGCAACGCTCCTTTCGTTGCCTGTAAGCAACCGAAAAACGCAAATACGGTCAATCCTGCGCATATTAACGCAACACCGATTGCCTCAAACCCCGTCGTTACACCGCCTCCAGCAATCAAGACCACGCCGTACACAACGCCTCCGACCGAACAAACGCCCAATGCGACAAGTGACGCCCATAGTGCCGCTATTACCGCCCACATTGCCGCGAATAGCGAAAATATTACCGCCAGAGTTGCAATCGTCAACGCCAACCACACGGGAGAACCCGCAACGATAAGAGCAATTTCCCAAGCTTTAAGACGCCTTTTGGGCTTAATTTTTTCTCGAACGATTTTAGTCAAAGGAACTTCGGAAATAATTTGCGACGCTATTTGGTCTACCGTACCCATTTCCTCAACGGCTTGTTCTTCCGTAACGCCCTCCTCCGTCCTGTCGTCTATCATCTCGCCGTAAAAACCGAGACGCTCTTCTACGTCGTCCGTCGGCAAACCGGACAGTTTTGCCCTTAGCTCCGTTAAAAACTCCTGTTTATTCATTTTCCGTATCCCCCCTTGTAACAAACCGATAAATCGACATAATCTCGCGCCACTCTTCTTTAAAGTCCTCTATGCGCTTTAAACCGACGTCGGTGATATGGTAATATTTTCTTAGCCTGCCGTCATGTTCCGCCGTTCTGACCGTCAGCATTTCTGCCGCTTCCAGACGCTTTAAAATAGTATAAAGGGTTGATTCGGACAACTCTATGTACGGTTTCATGTCTTTGATTATCTTGTAACCGTAGGAGTCTTCGTTCTTAATCGCCGCCAATACGCATACGTCCAGCAAACCTCGTTTCAACTGAATATCCACTCAATACCTCCTCTTGCGTAATACATCGCATCGCGAGGTATTACGTTTGTCAAGCGTTTTTTTTGATTTTATAAAAATTTTTTTCAAAAAAAAATTATACCGCAAGCAAAAAATGCCTTTGCGGTATAATCGGTCGTTTGTGATAAAAAGTTTTTCTTACTCCCATTCGATAGTTGCCGGGGGCTTGGAAGTAATATCGTAGACTATACGGTTGATGTGTTCCACCTTATTGACTATGGTATTCGAGATTTTTTCCAGCACGTCGAAAGGAATACGCGCCCAATCTGCGGTCATTCCGTCTACGCTGGTTACCGCGCGAAGTGCGAGGGTGTAATTGTAAGTACGGTAGTCGCCGATAACTCCTACGCTGCGGCTGTTGGTGAGAACGGCAAAGTATTGCCAGATTTCTTTATCCAGACCTGCTTTTGCGATTTCATCACGGAATATATAATCCGCTTCGCGGAGAACGTCCAGTTTTTCCTGAGTGATTTCGCCGATAATTCGGATAGCGAGACCGGGACCGGGGAAGGGCTGTCTCCCGACGATACTTTCTGGCAAGCCGAGTTCTCTGCCGACGGCTCTTACTTCGTCCTTAAACAGGTCGCGGAGAGGCTCGATAATTTCTTTAAAATCCACTACCGACGGCAGACCGCCGACGTTGTGATGAGACTTTATTACTACGCCCGTTTGTCCGCCGCTTTCTACCACGTCGGGGTAAATCGTGCCCTGAACGAGATAGTCCACCTTGCCGATTTTTTTTGCTTCCGCTTCAAACACGCGGATAAACTCTTCGCCTATTATTTTACGCTTTCTTTCGGGTTCGTCAACGCCTTTAAGTTTGGCTAAAAAGTGTTCGGACGCGTCGACCGAAATAAGATTGAAACCTCTCTCCTCTTTAAAAACCTTGACGATTTCCGCAGATTCGTTCTTGCGCATCAGACCGTGGTCAACGTGAACGCAGATGAGGTTGTCGCCTACCGCGCGTTGAACGAGCGCAGCCGCTACCGCGCTGTCGACTCCGCCCGATAAGGCGCACAGTACCTTGCCGTCGCCGCATTTCTCCCTGATTTTATTAACGGCGTCTTTTACTATGTCGGCAACGACCCATTCCTTTTTAAGCTTGCAGATATTAAACAAAAAGTTTGAAATAATTCTTTTGCCGTATTGAGTATGTACCACCTCGGGGTGAAACTGCACGCCGTAAATTTTTTCGCTCTTACGTTGCATGGCTGCAACGGGGCAAGTGTCGGTGGAGGCAACGATTTCGAAACCTTCGGGAAGTTTTTCAATGTAGTCCGTATGACTCATCCAGCATACGCTGTCGGCAGGAACGCCGTCAAACAGTTCGCTCGTCCTGACCTTTATCGTTTGTTTGCCGTATTCGCGGGACGGGGCGCATTTAACGACTCCGCCAAAGTGGTGGGCGAGGTATTGCATACCGTAGCAAATGCCGAGAATGGGCTTGCCCGAAGCAAAAATCGCGTCGTCGACCTTGGGTGCTTTTTCTTCGTAAATACTGTGCGGACCGCCACTGAAAACAAAAGCGTCGGGAGCGAACCCCAACATTTTTTCAACGGGCGCAAACCATGGTAAAATTTCGCAATAAACGTTTTGTTCTCTTATTGCTCGTGCTATAAGCTGGACGTACTGTCCGCCGAAATCGATAATCAATACTTTTTGCATATTAAACCTTCGTAGAATAGTTGGGAGATTCTTTAGTGATAGATATGTCGTGCGGATGGCTTTCAATCAAGCCCGCATTGGTAATACGGGTGAACGTGGCGTTGGTACGCATTTCGTCGATTGTTCTTTGCCCCGCATAACCCATGCCGCTCTTCAAGCCTCCCATGAGTTGATAAATCATTTCTCCGAGGTTGCCGCGGAAAGGCACGCGCCCTTCAACCCCCTCGGGAACGAATTTTTTGGAGTTTTCCTGGAAATATCTGTCCTTGCTGCCCGCTTCCATCGCCGCCAAAGAACCCATACCGCGATAAACTTTAAAACTGCGACCCTGGAAAATTTCCATTGCGCCCGGGCTCTCGGTCGTACCGGCAAAGAGACTGCCGATCATAACCGCCGATGCGCCTGCCGCGATTGCTTTGGATATGTCTCCGCTGTACTTGATGCCGCCGTCGCCGATGATACGCTTGCCGTACTTGTCAGCCGCTTCCGCACAATCCATAATCGCAGTAATCTGAGGTACGCCGATACCTGCTACTACACGGGTAGTACATATACTGCCGGGGCCCATACCCACTTTCACGACGTCCGCACCCGCTTTGATCAGTGCTTCGGTCGCTTCCGCCGTTGCCACGTTACCTGCAACGACAGGAAGATCGGGATGGCGGTTTTTGATCGCCGTGACTTCGTCCTGAACCATCTTACTGTGACCGTGAGCCGTGTCAACGGTAACGATGTCTACGCCTGCCGCCACGAGCGCGTCGATACGTTGCAACGTATCCTTGCTTCTCCCTACCGCCGCTCCGACGAGCAGACGACCTTTGGAGTCTTTACTGCTGTTGGGGTATTGAATGGATTTCTCAATATCTTTTATCGTAATAAGACCTTGAAGTTTAAAATCTTTGTCCACCAGCGGAAGTTTTTCTATCCTGTGTTTGCCGAGAATTTTTGCCGCTTCTTCCAACGTAATACCCACGCCTGCCGTAATGAGATTTTCTTTTGTCATTACGTTACCGATAGGCTGGTTGAAATTGGTTTCAAAACGCAAATCGCGGTTGGTAAGTATGCCAACCAACCTGTTGTCCTTATCAACGATAGGAACGCCGCTTATCTTGTAGTGAGCCATAAGCGCAAGCGCTTCCGTCACCATGTTTTCCGGATGAAGACTGAACGGGTCGGTAATGACGCCGTGTTCACTGCGCTTGACTTTGTCAACCTGACTTGCCTGTTCTTCTATCGACATATTCTTGTGAATAAAACCGACGCCGCCTTCACGAGCCATGGCAATCGCCATCTTGTACTCGGTAACGGTATCCATTGCCGCCGAAACAACGGGGATATTCAGTTTGATATGGTCGCACAATTGCACAGACAAATCCACGTCGGAAGGCATAAAATTACTCTCGCCCGGAACAATCAGAACGTCGTCAAAAGTTAAGCTCTCTTTAATAACTCTGTTTATCATTTCTTCTCCTTTGTTTTTTACTTCGTCGTATTTGCGTTTATGATTTCGTACCAATAGTTGAAAGCCGTAACGTATTTTTCGCCATGCTCGGCAGCGTAGGTTTCAGCCGACTCTCTCGTCAAACCTTTCGCTTTGATAAGACGGGCAATGTCCCCCGCCATCGCTTCCTGTGCGTCAACGTAGTTGACTGGCGAAGAACTGCGGTCGAAAGTATTGTCGGTGGTCGTAATCCAGTCGAATTGATTTGCGTTACCGAACAACAAGTTTTCGTCCGCTAATTTAAAATTAAGTAAAATACCGTATATCGTTGCGTCGTCGGCTTTTTTGCTGTCGATGACGGCGTTGACGTAAGCCGTGGCGGGGCAAACTGAATTGTAAAAGTGATATCCGCCCTTACCTTCGCAATAGCCGACTGTTTTTGCCCAGATTTCGCCCTTTTCGTCACAACCTTTGTTGGTGCGCATCAAGGCATAAACGTAAACGGTTTCGATATAATTTGCGGTGGCGCCGCTTGCGCAACCCAACTCTTTGTCCTTTGCTTCGACAAAATCGCTGTAATCCGTATCCTTAATGATGGTATTATCGTCACGATTAAGCAAAATTTCCCCGGCATAAACTGCGATATCAAAACTTTTTGCCGCGTTTGCACGTACGAGCGCAGTATAATAATCTTCCGCCAGACCGGATTTTTGCGCCTCGCGCAAACCTGTTCTCGCCGACATCTTTTTAAACCCTATCGAATAAAAAAAGTCGCTGGAACCGGACGGGGCGCTTAACGAGAATATCGCCAAAAACAAAATAACGATAAGCACCAATGCGATAACCGTTTTCAGTACGGTAGAAAGGATAAGCTTTTTTCTTGCGCTTTGCATATTTTTTCTCCTTTTCGGTGGTAAATTTTTATTGATTTTCTTTGTTTTCGATATCCATCATCTTGTCGATTCTTCTTTGGTGCCTGCCGCCCTCAAACTCGGTATCGAGGAAGGTGTCGACGATTTTCAAGGCAAGTCCTGCGCCGGTAACTCTCGCTCCCAACGCCAGCATATTGGCGTTATTGTGCTGACGGGTAGCCTGTGCGCTGAAACAATCGCCGCAAAGAGCGCAGCGAATACCATGAACCTTATTGGCGCACATCGACATACCTACGCCTGTGCCGCATACGAGAATACCTTTTTCGCACTCGCCCGCAGCAACGGATTTCGCCGTCGCATAGGCAAAATCGGGGTAGTCGCAAGAGTTGGCGTCGTAAGTGCCGAAGTCTTTAACTTCGTAATTCTTTTCTTCCAGATGCTTTTTGATCTCGTTTTTCAGTTCTAAACCTGCATGGTCACAACAAATAGCTATCATGTTTTTCTCCTTTTATATCCGTATATCTTAATTTGTTATTCGGTTCAATTAAAGAAGGTTGTGTGCCGCCACCCTCTCAAGACGGTTGAAAACGCTGTCGGCAAACTCGGTATCCGCGTTCCAGACGATTATTATGTAATCGTACTTCTTTTCTAGTTCCCGCAAAGCGCCGTAAAGGTTGTGGGCAAAATCTTTGTCGCTTTCGCCCATTCCGAATACGTTCAGACCGACAAAATCTGCCTTTAATCCGTCAAGGCACATTATGACGGGATTTTTACCTTCGGCCTTTATTTCGTCGTAACGGGCGACTATTTTTTCCTTATTTCCGTCAAGGTTTAACACGCACGGGCATGCGGGAGCGTAGTGTTTGTAACGTACGCCCGGACTGTTGACCTTTTGGGTGGTATCGGTTAAAACCTCTATTTTTTTACCGAGAACCGCCTCGATTTCACTCCTCGTCACTATTCCGGGACGTAAAACGACGGGAATATCGCCGGTAAAGTCCACTACGGTGGATTCAATGCCGACCTCGCATTTTTTCCCTTTTAAAATAAGGGGAATTTTACCGTTCATGTCGGCGTAAACTTCTTCCGCCGTCGTCGGGCTCGGTCTGCCGCTGGTGTTTGCCGAAGGAGCAACTATGGGAGTGCCGCAAGCGGCTATGAAACGCCTTGCTTCTTTACTCGCAGGCATACGGATTGCCACGGTGTCCAACCCTCCCGTCGCCCTGTCGGGTACCGTGGGCTTTTTCGGCAATACCACGGTAATACTACCGGGCATAAAAGCGTCGATAATTTTTTTTGCGTCTGGCGGAACCGACGACGCCAGCAATAAAACGTCCTTTTTATCGGCGATATGGGCTATGAGGGGATTGTCCTGCGGTCTGCCCTTGGCAACGAAAATTTTTGCGATAGCCTCCTCGTTGAACACGCTCGCGCCCAACCCGTACACAGTCTCGGTGGGGAAAGCGACGAGTTGCCCCGCTCTGACCAGCCTTTTCGCTTTTTTTAAGCTGAAAAAATTTAACTTTTTTACCAAAGTCTCCATTTGAATAATTTTAACAAATATAAAAAAAAGTGTCAACAAAACAGCGAGGCATTAAACGGAAATGTTTTAAAAAATAATTTATTTTTTTTGCAAAAAACGTTTGACATATTTAAACTAAAATGATAATATTATGCTGTTCACGATGAACGCCTCACATATTGCCTCTTAGCTCAGCCGGTAGAGCCCGCGGCTGTTAACCGCGTTGTCGTCAGTTCGAGTCTGACAGAGGCAGCCATCTTTGTTGTGCGAAAAAGCTACAACAGACAAAAAGCACAAGATACCCACGTATCTTGTGCTTTTTTGTATGCTTATCTTGTGTTTTTGTCATCGAACAAAATCTTTGAATTTAACAGCTGCATTTAGTTAAATACTCGTGGGGAATTTAGAAAAAGAATCAAATTCAAAATATGCAAATAGCGAGTTCGTTTTTAAGAGTCCGAGAAATCGGATTCTCTTTTTATCTATATAATCAGAACGAAGATGTCCGTGACGATGACGTTCGTGATTCTGTTTGCCGCTAATGATAACTTAAAGTCGGATAATCGTTCGTATTGTCCGACCTTTTTTATTATTCGTATTTCTTTAGTTGCACTTTTGTTGCAGTAGTCCCCGTCAAAGACGGAAAATGAAATTCAGTTTGTGTTATTACCACTTTTTGTTCATATGTAACAACATCACGGAACAAACTTGATGCTGTGGTATAATAAATCAAAAGTGTAATGAACGAGGTAAAGAACATGAAACACAGATTATTCCTTATCCTTTTTGTTGTTTTGCTCCTCACAGGATGTGCCGTTTCGACAGATAAAGATGTAACGTATAAGCAAATAAACATAAGCGAAGCTGTGGAAATGATGGCAAGCGAAAGCGATTACATCATACTTGATGTTCGCCGTCCAGACGAATTTGCCACAGGGCATATTCCGAATGCGATCAATATTCCGAACGAAAGCATCGGCACGGATGAAATATCCGAGCTCCCCGATAAGGATCAGCTGATTCTGGTATATTGCCGAAGCGGTAACCGCAGCAAGCAAGCATCCCAAAAGCTTGTTAAACTCGGATATTCGAATGTCGTAGAGTTCGGTGGCATCAACGATTGGAAAGGTGAGATCGAAAAGTGATAACATCACGGAAGAAGCAGAAGAATTGCGGTATACTTCGGGTGTAGATCAAACAAGGAGGACATAAAAATGTCAGTTATCAAAATCAATAAAGTTAATTTTCAAAATGAAGTGAAAAATTCCGACAAGCCCGTACTTCTCGACTTTTATGCGGATTGGTGCGGTCCATGCCGGATGGTCAGTCCCATAGTAGATGAAATCGCAGAGGAAAGAAAGGATATTAAGGTGGGCAAGATAAATGTTGATCAGGAAAGGGAGCTTGCCGAAGCGTTCGACGTGTACAGCATTCCAACCCTTGTGATCATGAAGGACGGCAAGATCGTCAATCAAGCGGTGGGTGCCCGACCGAAGGAACAGATCCTTGCTATGCTGTGAGGTGTGATATGGGATTTTTCAGTTTTTTGCAAACAAAAGATATAAACAGCGGTGTGAGAAGTTTTCTTTCCACCGAAGGAGCGGTGCTTTTGGATGTTCGTACACGGGAGGAATATTCCGAGGGACATATTGAGGGAAGCAAAAATATACCCCTACAAAGCATAGAGCAAGTAGAGCCAATCATAAAAGATAAAAGCACACCGCTCTTCGTACATTGCAGAAGCGGCGCACGAAGCGCACAGGCAACAAGCATCCTGAAAAGAATGGGATACACAAATGTAGAGGATATCGGCGGCATTCTGTCGTACCGAGGAAAGGTGGTGAGATAGATGAAAGTTGTAATAATAGGCGGTGTTGCCGGCGGCGCGACTGCGGCGGCAAGAATACGCAGGCTTGACGAGAAAGCAGAAATCGTAGTCTTTGAGCGTTCCGGTTTTATTTCTTACGCCAACTGCGGACTTCCGT
The DNA here is from genome assembly GCA_004558105.1 of Clostridiales bacterium. Taxonomy (GTDB): domain Bacteria; phylum Bacillota; class Clostridia; order Christensenellales; family CAG-314; genus SFEB01. Next base: position 961 of record SFEB01000034.1, on the reverse strand, counting down.
ATTACATCGGCGGAACGATTGAGGATGAGGGTGACTTGACCTTGCAGACACCGGAGAGCTTTTATAAGCGTTTCCGTGTCAAAATGAATGTGCGCCACGAGGTAACGGCACTTCACCCCGAAAGCAAAATGGTCACCGTAAAAAATATTGAGAACGGTACAGTTTTCACCGAAACCTATGATAAGCTCATATTATCGCCCGGTGCAAAGCCGATCAAGCCGAACTTTGAAGGCATTGACAGCGATAAGATATTCACGCTCCGCACGGTTGAGGACACGCTGAAAATCAAGAAATTTATAAATGAGAAATATCCAAAATCTGCAGTTGTTGTCGGCGGCGGGTTTATCGGAATCGAAGTTGCGGAAAATCTCCGTGAGCTTGGGATAGATGTCACACTCGTTGAAGCCGCCGACCAGCTCATGGCTCCTTTTGACAGCGATATGGCATCCTTCATCCATGCAGAGCTACGCAAAAACAGCGTTAATCTTATGCTCGGCAGGTTCGTTGAAGGCTTTGCCGACACTGATGACGGATCGGCGTTGCTCCGGAAACCACGCTCGCAAAGGATGCAGGTCTTGAACTCGGTATCAAGGGCAGTATCGTGGTGAACGACCGAATGGAAACCTCCGTTCCCGACATTTATGCTGTCGGTGATGCGGTTCAGATCAGAAATTTTGTAACCGATACGGGTGCGTTGATCTCCCTTGCAGGTCCTGCCAATAAGCAGGGCAGAATCGCCGCTGACAATATCTGCGGTATTGACAGTCACTACCGGGGAAGTCAGGGCAGCTCTGTTATCAAGATTTTCGACATGACCGCCGCCTCTACCGGCATTAATGACAAAACAGCGAAGGCACTCGGACTTTCTACCGACAAGGTCATTCTTTCTCCCATGAGCCATGCCGGATATTATCCCGGCGGCAAGATGATGACCATGAAGGTACTGTTTGAAAAAGACACC
>SFEB01000033.1 GCA_004558105.1 Clostridiales bacterium | reverse complement strand
TGTTTAAGCGCATGTAAGAAGAACAAAAAGTTCGTAGCGCAAGGCGAAGAAGGGTCGTATTATTGCGACGTAGCCGGCGGCGAACTGACGGTCACTCTCAAGAGCGGCGAATTCACGCTGACTCTGGGCAGCGAAGAGAAGACGGGTACTTACTCGTACGTCAAAGACACGAAAGTACTAACGCTTACCTACTCGGACAAGAGCACGGAAGCGGCAACGCTTGACGTAGACGCCAAGGTAATGAATCTTAAGTACAACGGAACGGATTGTACCTTGGTAGAGAAAGTGGCGTACACAGTAAAGTACATGGACGGCACGAGAGAGATCGGAAAAGAAGAGATTCTCAACGGCAGAAAGATAGCTCAACCGGCAGACCCCGAGAAAGATGGCTACAGATTCATCGGATGGTATGCCGATGCTGAACTGCAGAATAAATACACGTTCGGAGCAAAGATAAGCGGGAACGTGAACGTATACGCCCGTTTTGTAGAGGACAGCGACAGCGAGTTTACGGTAGCGTTTGTAAACGGTACTGAGAAAGTAAGTGAAACCAGGACCATCAACGGCGTAGTAGAAGAGTTAGAGACTTTAACCGAGACGGGAAAGACCTTCCTGGGTTGGTGGATAAGCGACTTTGACAGTGCGGAGAAACTGACGAGAAAGTTCGAGGCAGGAGAAACGATAGCGGAAGATATTACTCTTTACGCAGTATGGGAAAGCGACCAACCCGCGGTATCTGTAACGAGCGAGGGCGTACGTTGGAATGCGTTAAGCGCGACAGCGAGTTATACCGTAGTTATTTCCGATCCGGAAGGCAGTCAGTTGTACAACAGATCGGTAGGAACGACGTCGGTAGACTTCGACTTTTCCGAACTGGCGTGCGGCGAGTACGTAGTAAGCGTTACGTACAACAACAATACAACGACGGTGTACTACAACAACAAAGCGTTATCCAGAGTATCTCTGTTTGACGTACAGGACTATATACTCACTTTCAAAGGCGTAGCTAACGCCACGAGATATTCCATCAAGGTAGTATGCGGCGACGACGCCCATGAACACACGGCGGTAGCGTTGGGAGATTCCTTACGTTACGACTTCAGCAACTGTGAAATGAGAAAAGGCGGTATTGTCTTCGTAGTCACAGCAATGGCAGACGGTTACGCTTCATCGGTATCGAGAGCGTTCACCTTCGAGCAGAACTTAGGCGAGATAGAGATCGTCCGTAACGAGCTTACCGAGACGGTAACGTGGGCTGAAGTAGAGAATGCAGAGTACTATACCGTAACGGTAAACGACAAGGTATTCCTTACCACGGATAAATTCTTCTTTGTAGGCGGATACACGGGAGAAGTAGTAGTAAAGGTAGAGGCTTGCGCATGGGGATACAATTCCTCCGCAGCCGAGATCACCTATACCAACGCAAAACTTTCCGCACCGGTAGTAACTCTTAACGGTACCACTGTTACGTGGGACGCAGTAGACGGCGCGGTAGGATATATAGTAGAAACGGACGGAACTTCGCAGGAAGTTACGGAAACTACCTTTGCGCTTACTTCCGCAGTAAGTGAAGTAAAAGTCACGGCAAAAGCGAGCAACGCGAGCAACAACTCTGTAGCGACCGTTCTTACTGTAGCCAACGAGATAACCAACTTAAAGTACGCCCACAACGTGGTCACATGGGACGCGGTTTACGGAGCGAGTAAATACGTAGTAAAAGTAAACGACGGAGAAGAGACGGAAGTAACCGACAACTTTGCGAAGATCGCATTAACCAAAGCGGGAGACAACGTAATAACGGTAAGTTACGTAAAAGCGGAACAAGCCGAAGGCGCAAAGACGATAACGGTCAAAGCGTACACGGTTTCCTTTGAAACGGGCGAAGGCAACGACGAAGTAGAGTCGGTATACGTAGCGGTAGGCGACGCGTACGAATTACCCGCGGCTACCAGCGGCGGATACGAATTCGTCGGTTGGACCAACGCGGCGGAGAACGGCAGACCTTACGTTAACGGTATACTTACGGAAGGCAAAGACCTTACAATGTATGCGACGTGGGAAGCCAAGTCCTTCATTATAACCATAGATTTAAGCGACCTCGGAGTATTACCCGACGGCGTACAACTCACCCACAAAGTATATTACGGTGAGAAATTCACGTTACCGACAATCGAATGTTCTGACACGACCAAAGCGTTCGGCGGCTGGACGAGCGAAGCCAACGGCGCAGGTTTGCAATACACCGACGCATACGGCGTATCGAGATTCGACTATCGCGAGACTTCGGACAAGACCTTCTATCCCAAGTGGATCGACGTCTTTACCTTTACGACGTTAAGCAACGGAACGTACTCGGTAAAAGCGGGTGAAGGTATCCATTATATTTCAACCGTTACAATTCCTGCGATTTACAATGAGGTTTCCGTTTCTACGATAGAAGCGGGTGCGTTCAGCGGTTGCGAAAACGTAAAAGTATTCAATATTCCCAACACGATTACCAACATAGAGCTTGGTATAAGCGGTCCTTACCAATCCGGTAGTGCGTTTTACGGTTGCACGGGTATTACGGCAATTAACGTTTACGACGCAGGCGCAACTGATCCTGCATACTATTCGGTAAATGGCGCACTTATCTATAATAACATCGTAATAGGAGCGAAACAGCTGGTTGCCATTCCTTACACGGCGAGCGGCGTATACTCCATTCCCGACGGTGTGACGGAAATAGCTCAATATGCGTTAAGAGACAGCATGCTGACGGAAGTAACCGTTCCTGCAAGCGTGCTTAAGGTTGAATCTTACGCATTCTGGAACAGCGTATCGCTCACGAAAGTAGAATTCCTTGATTCTGCAACGGAAGCCAACGGTCTTACCCTTTCGGGAAACGCCTTTATGGCATGCACCGCATTGGTTGACGTAACGTTGCCTGCGAGACTTGCAAGCATAGACGTAAATTCCTTCAACGGCTGCACGGCTTTGACGGGATTCAAGATGGCGAGCGGCGGAACCAATTATTCCGTAAAAGACGGCATCATAGTAAACGCGGCGGAAGACGCCATCGTTCTGGCGCCTCAGGGCTTTGTCGGCGAGTACCGTATTCCCGCAGGTATCTATACGGTCGGTGAATACGCATTCTACAACTGCACTAAACTTACGAAGGTAACCATCCCCGAATGGGTAACGGAAATAAAAGCATATGCTTTCTATTACTGCACGGGTATGAGAGCACTCGTATTCGAAGGCACTAAAAACAGCGACGACCTCACGGTAAGAGAACAAGCCTTCAACTACTGCAGATACGTCTCGGTTCTCGACCTTCCGGCAAACCTCGTAAAAGCAGAAGTTTATTCTTTCGGTATTGGTTATGCGACTGCTTACGCAACCGTAAACGTCAATATTGACAGAGAGTCCGTAGATATTGCGGAAAACGCGTTCGTTCAGAAAAATAACGGTACCGGTTCCGTGTACTACTACGTCAAGGTAGTAAACATCGGCGCTACGGCTCCCGAAATTAACGTTTCTTCCGTATTCGGAAGCGGTTTGAGCGAAGTAAACGTCGATCCTCAGAATATCCATTACTCTTCGGTAAACGGTGCTTTGTTCGATAAAGCGATTGAAACGTTAATGTACTATCCGGCAACGAAAGAGGGCGCATACGTAATACCCGATACCGTCAAAAAGATTGATAACAACGCGTTCTACAGACGTACGTTGTTGACGGCAATCACCATTCCTTCAAGCGTAGAAGAAATAGGCGAACGCGCTTTCTACGAATGTACGTCCTTGCGTACGGTTACCTTCGTGACGGGCGGAACGGCTCCTCTGACCATCGGTCAGGAATCGTTCAAGGGCTGTACTCTTCTCAGCAGTTTCGTCATTCCCGCACGTACGACGGTTGTCGGTGATTTGGCGTTCAGCGGATGTTACTTTACCACCGTTACTTTCGAGGCGGGCGGTACTGTTGACCTTACTATTAAATTCAGAGCGTTTTATAACTGTTATTACGTTACGAGTATCGCATTGCCCGAACGTACTAAAGTTGTTGAAAACAACGCCTTTGAATCTTGTACGAGATTAAAGACTATTTCCGTTCCCGCATCGGTTGAAAAATTCGGCGGTTACATCACCGTTGACGACGTCGAGGTTCTGGATAGCGCCTTTTCCGTATTTATTGCCTGCAATGCACTTGAACAGGTAAACGTTGCGGAAGGCAACAAATACTTCAAATCCATCGGCGGTCTGTTGTTCTACAAGGGACTGTACGCAGGTTGGTACGGTTCTTCGACCGTGTTCCATGATCATACGGACGGAAACGTAAAAGCGTTGGTATTCGTACCCATCAGCGCGAAGGGTATTCTTGAAGTTCCCGCAACGGTCGGTTACGTGTTCCCCAGTGCTTTTGCTTATAACGGAAACTATGCAAGTCTTTCTTACACGGCAAACGACGGCGGTATTACGAAGGTTACCTTTGCGGCGAGCAACAACTGCATCGGAAACAAAATTTACTTCGGTATCAAGGCGTTCTCTTATGCCGCAAAAATTACCGAAATAGTTCTTCCTACAGGTCTTACCGATATTCTTGCAAATACCTTTGAATATTGCGGAAGCCTTACTACGATCACCATCCCCAATACGGTAGAAACGATTCAGGCAAACGCATTCTATTATTGTTCTAAACTTGAAAACGTTAACTTCGAAGAGGGCGGTACGGAAGAATTGACTCTCGTAGGCGGCACTGCGGCAACCAAGAGTATATTCTACTACTGCTTCAAGATGAAGAGCATTACGTTGCCCGAACGTACGGTAAGCGTAGGTGACTATGCAATGGCTTACTGCGCATTTGAAGAAATTCACCTGCCGGCAAGCCTCAAGACGATAGGCAACTATGCTTTTGCAAGTCAGTACATTTCGATGTCTACGCTCAAGTCAGTAGTCTTTGCAAACGGTTCGGCACTCGAATCAATCGGCAATTACGCCTTCTCCAAGAACGGCGTTCTTGAATCGATTAATTTGCCTTCTACCGTAAAGACGATAGGCACAAACGCCTTCGAATATTGCTTCAGCCTTAAGAGTCTGACTCTGCCGTCTGCGTTGACAAGCATTGGCAATAACGCGTTCCTTAACTGCGTAAGTATGGAAAGTATAACCCTTTCCGAAGGTATTACCGCAATTTCGGATAAATTGTTCTACGGATGGAACGCATTAAAGAGCATCGTTGTTCCCGCTTCGGTAACGTCAATAGGCGTAAGCGCGTTTGCAGATTGCACGAGCCTTGCGTCCGTAACCTTTGCAAGCGGTTCACAACTTAAATCCATAGGCGATTACGCCTTCAAAAATACGGCTCTGACTACGTTTGTATTCCCCGAAGTGGTTGACGGCGAGAGCAACGTCGTATATATTACGTTAGGTCAGAAGCTGTTCGACGGATGCACCGAGTTAAAATCCGTACATTTGTCCAGGAGTATCAGCAGCATCGACAAGGTATTCGTAGGTTGCTCCGCGATAGGCACGATTACGGTTGCGGAAGGAAACACCTTCTTCGTATTCTCTGCCGACAACTCTATGCTTACCAGTCCCACGGGCGACGGCGTCAGATACATTTTTGACGCAGGCATAGACGTCAACGGCGTTATGACCATTCCTGAAGGCGTCACGCACATTTCGGCAGGCGCATTCTTCGGAAACAAGAACGTTAAGAAAATTGTTTTACCCGAAAGTTTAAGACAAATAGGCGACTACGCCTTCTTCGGTTGCACCAACCTTAAAGAGGTCGTATTCAGCAACAGTTCCGCAAGTCTGGAAATAGGACAATACGTATTTGCCGAAACAAGTCTGGACAGCATCGTTATTCCCGCAGGCGTCGTAGGTATAGGCGACTACGCTTTCTCGGGCAGCGCCATTAAGAACATTGAGTTCAAGGGTGCGCTTACCAACGTAGGCAAGTACATGTTCAACGACTGCAAGAACCTTACCGGCGTAATATTCCCCGAACTCTTCGGTGAAATAAGCGAAGGTATGTTCTACGGTTGTACTTCATTGCAGAATATTACGATACCTAACGGCGTAAGCGAAATTGCAACGTACTCCTTCTACGGCAGCGGCATTAAAACAATCAACTGGCCGCAAGCCGGATTGACTAAGGTAAGCGATTACGCCTTTGCGGCTTCCGCTCTTGAAAGCATTACGCTTGGCACAAGCGTTACAACACTCGGTAATTACGTATTCGGTGACTGCCAGAGTCTGACGAAGGTGGTATTGGGCAACAGCGTAACGACCATAGGTACGTATCTGTTCGACGGTTGCACGGCGTTGACCGACGTAACCTTGCCTTCCAACAGTGCGTACAAGACTCTTTCCTCTTACATGTTCAACGGCTGCACGGCTTTGGCAGGTCTGACGATACCTTCAACCGTTAAGACCATAGGTGCTTATGCTTTTGCAGACGCATACATGACAAAAGTCCAGGTACCTTCAACCGTAACTACGGTGGCAGGCAATGCATTCAGAACCAGCAAGGTTAAAGAAATCGAGTTCCTCGGCGAAAAATGCACCTTCCAGTCGTCTTTTACTTTCCGTGACTGTACGGAATTGGTAAAAATCACCTTGCCGTCAAAGATGACAACCATGAGCACCAGTATGTTCTACGGTTGCACGGCGTTGGAAAACGTTGACCTTCCCGACACTATAACGGCGTTGAAGGGCAGCTCGTTCTACAACTGCACGGCATTAAAGACGGTTCATCTTCCCGCTAAAATGACGAACATGAACGCAAGTAACGGATTCAGCGGATGCACTAGCCTGACGAAAGTCGTCATACCCGGTAAGATAACCTCTATAGGTGCAAACCTGTTCAGAGGTTGTACGGCTCTGGAAGAAGTTATATTCGAAGAGAATACAGGTCTGAAACAACTCAACAAGAGTACGTTTACAGGCTGTACGGCGTTGAAATACGTTGACTTGCGTCCGTTGGCTAATTTAAATAATCTTGGTGATGCAAAAACCGTATTGACGACGACCAGCGTATCAACATTCTACGGTTGTTCTTCGATTGAAGAAGTATGGTTGCCTGCAGGTATAACGTTTATTCCTTACAGCGTATTCTTCCAGTGCTCCAGCCTTAAGACTTTGCACACCGAGGGCGTGATTACTCAGATCGGCGGTGCTGCGTTCAGCAGTTGTACGTCGTTGGAATCCTTCCCTGAGGACTGCGCAACGTTGACCAACATTCAGGCAAGCGGTTTCTTTAACTGTTCAAGTCTCAAGAAGGTAGTTCTTACTTCCAAGCTTACTACGCTCGCGAAATCTGCGTTCAGCGGTTGCGCCGGACTGGAGGAAGTTGAGATAGAAGAAGGCGTCGGTAATCTGACGGTGGATTCGATCTTTAAAGATTGTTCCGGTCTCAAGAAGGTAACGTTACCCAAGTTAACGACCGTCATACCCGTCAGTACTTTTGAAGGTTGTACGTCTTTGACTGAAATCAATATTCCTGAAAACCTTATAAGTATCGGTTCCAAAGCATTTGCTTACACCAACCTCGGAAGAGTTGAAATTCCGGCGTCGCTCGAAGCACTCGGTGAAGGCGCGTTTGCGGGTTGTCCCAACATCGAACTCGTTATGCCCGCCAATTCTTCCTTTATGGTCGGACCGAGCGGAGAAATTTACGACGGTGCTATGAACCTGGTTTTGGTTCCTGCAAACCTTGTCGGAGAATTTACTGTGCCCGACGGTGTTGATATCGCTCGTTACGCATTCGCAGGATGCAGCAAATTGACGAAGATTAATTTGCCCGATTCGATGACTGAAATTCCGGCTTACGCCTTCACGGGAATTGCATGCGCGCCGGAAATTGTAGGTCAGAACCTCACCGGTATCGGCGATTATGCGTTCTATGAAGCACAATTTACAAGCTTTACCATTCCGGCTTGGGTTGAGACTATCGGTAAAAACGCATTCCAGTACAGCATGATCGAAAAGCTCACCATACCTTCAAACGTAAAGGAAATAGGCTCGTTGGCATTCTCAATTTGTCAGAACCTGGTAGAAGTAACGTTTGAAGACGGGTTGGAAGCTCTCGGCGGCGACACACTCGCCACCGGCAGTATCTTCTACCTCGACCAGGCGTTGACGAAAGTTACGTTGCCCAAGACTCTTAAGTCAATCGGTTACAGAGCGTTCTATTTCTGCATAGCTCTGACTCACATCGATTTGCCTGAGTCCTTGACGAGAATCGAGCAGCAAGCGTTTGAATTTGCCGGATTGGAATCCGTTTATATTCCCAAGAACGTAACTTATCTCGGAACGTATGCATTTGGTTTTGTCACGACGCTGAAGTCGGTTGAATTTGCCGAAGGTATCGAGGCTATAGGTTACGAAAACCAGACGGTTCTCGGCGGATATTCCGGTAACGTATTCTACGGATGCTCTGCTCTCGTAGACGTAAAATTGCCCAAGACGCTCCGCTATATCGGCGAACAATTCTTCGGTCAATGCACGGCTCTGGAAAAAATAGAACTTCCCGACGGTCTTATCAGTATCGGTTCCAAAGCATTCATGCTCTGCACGGGTATCAAGCAAATTGTAATTCCCAAGAGCGTAAGAATCATCGGAACCACGGTATTCTCGGGCTGGACGGAAGATCAGAAGGTTTGCTTCGAACACACCGTTGCTCAGGCGATGTTCTTCAGCGACATTGTAGTCGACGTAACGGCGACGGTAGTTTACGGATACGTAAAACCCGTACAATAAGCTTCTTTTTCGTGAATCGGTTGCAAAATACTTTGCAACCGAGACACACCTCCTTTCATAGCGCAAACAGACGATACCGTTTGTTTGTGAAAAAGAAAACGGCGATTTTCGGGGGAAAATCGCTGTTTTCTTTTTTGTATTTTATTGTGTTTTATTCTATTGCGTTTTGTTGCGTTTATCGGAACAATCGGGGATTAACCCTGTTTATTTTTCGGAGTTCTGAAGAGGATTTTTCCTACGATAAAAGTAATTATCGTAAGCAAAATAAATATCAGAACGAAAAAGTTTATTTCTTCCTGCCAGCGAATAAAAAGCACAAGTGCGTCTGCCACTACCGCGATAATAAAAGGAGTCCATTGCAGCAGGTTTTCTGCCTTTCCTACGAAAATGCGCGCAGTCATGCAGGTGAAAGCCAGTACCAGTACTATTGCCGTGACCGCTTCGATAACGTGAAAAAGTGTTGCAAGCGCTATATGTGTTTCGTAAACAACGGGAACAGCCATGGCAAACAAAATAAGATACGCCAGCGAATACCATGTTCGGAAAGAATTTTCAGCCTGAGCAGAGGTCTCGACGGTTCTGATAATCATAGCGACGATGAGCATTCCGTAAGAAACGAACTGTATCGGAGCGATGGTATACTCGGTATGAACCATTCCGGAAAGCAGGAGAACGCCTGCCGTGATGGAAATCATAAGGTAATTGGGAGGGCATGAGCCGAACAGAGATTTCCAGAAATCGCGGTTGAAGCCTGCAAGAAGAACGATGGTTGCCAACAGCGAGAGAACGGTGAGCGTATTGACGTAACCTGCAAAGGCGTTCTGATACAGGGAAGAAAATCCGCCCGACAAAGAGCGTATGACGCTTTGTGCTCTCTCGGCAAAGAGTATAAGGAAGTAGAGCAACAGGAACCAGGAAGTCAAAGCCGTTGAAGTGCGGCAAGAAGAGTCTTTTTTCATTTTTTAAAACCTCCGTGTTACGGCAAATTTTGCAAAAGCCTATTTTACAAAGTTGCCCGTTTAGGTCAGTATACTGCTGCAAACTAAAAAAGTCAACGGGATACAGGGAATAAAAGAAATGAACTATTATTTTTTTCTTTCGGGTTTCGGTATTTCGATACGATGCGTTTTTTTCACTGATTGATTGCAGTGAAAAAATATCGGGCAGGATAAATCTGACGCGTTTTTTGTGAATTTTTGGCGTAATTCGGGTTTTTATGGTGAGTATATTGCAAAAACAAAAAAACATGGTAAAATAACGGCGTAATTATTTTAATGAGACCGTTAAAAGAGTTTTTGCAATTGCGGACAATGACAGTACTGTCCGGTGAATACGGTAGATTTGACGAGGTTGCAGGCAAAATTTTAAGTATTAACGGGAGGTGGGGTCGGAAAAACGTATATTTTTTTAAAACGAAAGAAGAGTTTTAATTCTTTAATACAAAAAAAGGAGGTTGTAATGAAGAAAAGAAAACGTTTACTTATTTTGTTGCTGATCGCAGTAATCCCCTGTTGCCTGATTGGCTGTAAAAACGAAAAAGACAAGACGGAATTACCGCAACTTGCGACGCCTTCGGTCACCGTCAGCGTAAACGGCGTGGCAAGCTGGCAAGAGGTGGAAAACGCCGTAAGATACGTCTATAAGATTAACGACGAGCAGGAGTATGCAACAGACAAAACGTCGGTAGAACTGCAAGACGGGCAAAGTATCAAGGTGAAGGCGGTAGGTGATCGCAGTAAATTCAGAGAAAGCGGATTTTCTGTCGTTCAGGTTTATAAATCAAGCGGCGGAGGTGCCGTGGCGGATTCGGGTATAAAACTGAACGGGTATACTTTGACATGGGATAAGAATAAAAATGCGGTAGGATACGGCGTCAACGTTACGGGAACGTTGTTCAATCCGAAAGAAGGGAGAGCAACTAATTCTACATACAGTACGTACGTTTATACCAATTCCGTTGATTTATGCAACGTCTTATCGCCGGAAACAGAGTACTGTTTCAGTGTTACTGCAACGGTTGTCGATGGAGAAGATAACAGCGAATACGCAACTTTTACCACCGAAAAAGTCACTAAGGGGTTGTCTTATAGTCTTAACGCCGACGGAGAAAGTTATACCGTAGGCAGCGGAACGGCAAGCAGGTCGGGGCGTATAGTTTTTCCGGACGTATACAACGGCAGACCGATTACGGCGGTAGCCGCAAACGCATTCGGTACGTTCGTGGCTCCGCCTGTGCCTAATAAAGTTACGGGTTACAGGCTTCCGTTAGGACTGATTGAAATCGGTGAAAGAGCGTTCTCTCTTTGTGACGTGAGCGAAATAAAATTGCCTGCCGGATTGAAAAAGATTAATAAAGCGGCTTTTTATTATTGTCCGAAGGTTATTAAACTTGATTTGCCCGAAGGGTTGGAAGAAATCGGAGATGCCTGTTTTTCCGCGTTGGGTAGTATGGAGTTGGTTTTGCCTGACAGTTTAAAAACCATCGGCGTATCGACTTTTAAAGCCGCCCGATTTACTGATTTGAAGGCGGGTAACGATATTCAATTTATCGGTAATGATGCATTCGCTGAAACTCCATGGTTGGAAAATCAACCGGAAGGAATGGTTTTCGTCGGTAACGTTCTTTATGCGTGTACGAGCGTTTTACAGGACGGGGCGCAAATCAGTTTACCCGAAGAAGTTTCCGTAGTGTCAGCATCGCTTTTTAAAAATCAAACAGGATTGAAGAGCATCGATATTTCGGGTAACGTTCAGATAATTCCGCCGTATTGTTTTTTGGGGTGCGTCAACCTGCAACACGTTAGTTTGCCCGATACCGTTATTTCGATTGATAAATATGCGTTCAGGGATTGCGAAAACCTTAAAGTAATTGAGTTGCCCTCAGGAGTTACGAGTATTGGCGATTATGCTTTTTACGGTACCGGATTGACTTCTTTCATCGCGCCGACCGAGCTCAGGTCAATCGGCGTGCAGTCGTTTGCAAATTGTGCAAATCTCGGTTCTTTTACGGCAAATAAAAAACTTACTGTTATCGGGAAATTTGCTTTTGGCAATTGCAAATCTTTAACGGGTTTTGTACTACCGGAAGGCGTGGCAACGATAGGGTACGGAGTTTTTCACAGTTGTAACAAGCTGAGTGCGGTTACGATACCGGCAACCGTCAAGAAAATCGGGGAGTACGCTTTTTGCTGCTGTTCAGGTCTGGAAGAAGTGATATTGCCAGAGGGACTGATTGAAATATCAAAGGCTGCATTTCAGGATTGTTCTAATCTTAAGAGAATAGTTTTTCCCGATAGTTTAACCGCTTTGGGCGAATACGTCTTTAAAAACACGGCTATAAGCAATATTTCAATGCCGAACGTTACGACGATAGGATGCGGCGTTTTCTTTAATTGTCAAATGCTGATTTCCGTCACGTTGTCCGAAAAATTGACTGCCATAGGTGACGAGGCGTTCAGTGGCTGCGTAGGTTTGCTTTCAGTAAATATACCCGACACCCTACAGGAGCTCGGTAATAACGTTTTTTACGGATGCAAAGCGTTGTCGGAAACGGTAAGTTTAAACGTTACGGAGATCGGTTCCGGTGCGTTTGAGGGTTGTGAATCGATACGGAAAGTCGTTTTGGGAAACAAAACCCAAATAATAGGTTCGAAAGCTTTTTACGGGTGTATAGGGCTTGTAGAAGTAAACGGTTCTGCGGAACTGACGGAGATAAAAGATCAGGCGTTTTACAATTGTAAAAGTTTGTTGACTTTTTATTTTGGGGACAAACTGACGGCAGTCCGTTCGGAAGCCTTTTACGGCTGTGAAAAGTTAAAAGGTATTACTAACGACAGTAGTGCTATTTTTTACGGAAGAGTATTCAAAGATTGTAAATCGTTGGAGAGTTTTAAAATCAACGGCGGGGGTAAAACAATTCATAGTGAGTTATTTTACGGCTGTTCGTGTTTAAAATCTCTTATAATCTCGACAAACGTAATATCAAT
>SFEB01000032.1 GCA_004558105.1 Clostridiales bacterium | reverse complement strand
AATCAAAACACGGATCTGACGTCTCACAACGTATACTGTCAGGTTGACGGCACGGAGTACCCTGAAGAAATTATTTCTTTCGGCGCACATTACGACTCGGTAAAATTCAGCAACGGCGCCTACGACAATGCGGCAGGTTCTGCAATTCTGTTAGAATTACTTCGTTATTTTAAGGCTAATCCGCCTAAACGCACGGTGCGTTTCCATTGGTACGGCTCGGAAGAAATCGGTCTCGAAGGCAGTAAACACTTTGTAACCGCTCACAAAGACGAACTGAAAAATCATAAACTTATGATAAACGTCGACCTTGCCGGACCTGTCCTAGGTTACGAAAAAGCATACGTTATGGCGGAACAGAATTTAGTCGGTTACGCGGATTATTTCTTCAAATCCAAAGGCTATCCGGTAAAAGTTGAATCGAACATTTATTCCAGCGACTCAATCCCCTTTACCGACAATAAAGTACCTGCAATCAACTTTGCACGCATCGGCACACCCGGCGGCATATATATCCATGAGCGCAACGACGTGATAAAATACGTTTCTGCCGATAAACTACTCAATACAACTAAATACGTTCTTGACTTTTCGCTCCAACTGATAAACGCCGTCGCCTTCCCCGTCAGTGATGAAATTCCGACGGAAATAACCGAAAAAATCGACAAATATCTCTTTAAAAAAGAACTCGAAGGAGCAAAAAACACAACTATATGATTTTTCGGTAATTTTAAAGTAAAAAAATATTGACAAAATTGTCATAAAATGGTAGAATATGTCGGTAGACGGGGTTGTACTTTACCCGTTTATAGAAAGATTTAAGGAGATTGATTATGAAGTACTGTACAAAATGTGGAACACAGGTTCAAGACGATGCTAACGTTTGTCTTAACTGCGGATGCAGAATCGAAGACAACACACCCGCCAGACCGGCTTTTCAACTGAAAACAAACAGAGGTTTGTTGAAGTATATTCTTCTTTCAATTATTACTTTCGGAATATACGGCATAGTTGTAATGTCGACCATCAGCACCGATATCAACGATATCGCATCGAAATACGACGGCAAAAGGACAATGCATTTTTGTCTTGTTTTCTTTGTTCTGTCATGGTTGACTTTTGGAATTTATCCTCTTATCTGGTATCATTGCATTTCCGAAAGAATCGGTGACGAACTGAAACGCAGAAATATCAATTATAATTTTAGCGCAAGCACCTATTGGCTTTGGAACATTTTGGGTTCTTTAATTGTCGTTGGTCCGTTTATTTATCTTTACAGATTGTTCAAATCAATGAACCTTCTCGCAGAAGATTATAACGTTAACGGCTGATTGTTTTTGCAACAGCAATTATTTTAATAAAAACTCGATAATTAAGCGGAAGACTTTACGTCTTCTGCTTTTTTACTACGACGCTTTTTTCCTTAATATGTTCCTTAACCGCAAGCAATTACGAGACGCTAATTATCAATACTCCAATAAAAAAACACAAGACATACAGTCTCGTGTTTTCTTGTCGTAGTTTTTCGTACTACGAACGTGGCAAGGGTAGCAGGATTCGAACCTGCGAGATGACAGGGTCAGAGCCTGTTGCCTTACCGCTTGGCGATACCCCTTTGTATTCTCCCCTTCTCTCGAAGGGGGATTGAAAAAGAAAAAACATTCGTAAAACGACGTCTCTCCTTCATCGCTCAATTATTATTGTACTTTTTTTTATTTTTGTCAACAGTTTTTAAGCAATTTTAAAAAATTCCCAGACAAAGCACTACTACGTACGCTACGTAAAGACCGCACAACAGTATTCCTTGCCAACGACGATACTTGCCGAAAACGAGTGTCGGCACGATTGCAATCAACGTCAGACCGAGGCAAACGGGAAAGTCCAGGTACAAGGTTTGTTCTAACGGACTGACCGTCAGACCGCCGTTTTTTGCGCCAACAAATGCGCAAACCGGTAAAATCAACGAGAGGTCTATTATATTTGCGCCGATAATATTACCGACCGACAAGCCCGCTTCTTTCTTTTTTATCGCGGTTATAGTCGTCACCAACTCCGGCAAGCTCGTACCTATCGCCACCATGGTCAAGGCAACGATACTTTCGGGTATGCCTATAAGATATGCCAACTTTTGTCCGTAAGTAACTAAAAGTTGCGCGCCGCCTACTATACCTGCGGCACCTATGATGAATTTTCCGATACTGAAAACAACTTCGCGCTTTGACGATTTTTTACTTTTCTCGTCCTCTTCTTCCGTTTCTGCCTTAACTTCCGTCATGCCGTCGGATAATTCCTTACCCTTAAGCATCTCTTTTTTTGCCGCAAATACGTTTTCTGTCATAAAAACCACGCAACAGAGCAAAACTACAAAAGCGCCCCAGACGGGTAAAATTCCATTAAGGCACAAAACGTATAACAAAGCGCAGGTAACGATAAGCAGAATTCCCTTAAAACCGTAATCCTTTCTGCTGATAGCGGTAGGCAAACATATCATACTTATGCCCATAATAAGGCCGGTGTTAGCCGTAACGCTGCCAACGGCGTTGCCTATTGCCATTTCACTGCTTCCGCCTGCGGCGGCAATGACGGAAACCAACAATTCCGGCAAAGTAGTCGCAAGACTGACTATCGTCGCGCCTATAATAAACTTCGGTATCCCGAACTTTTCCGCTATCCAGCTCGCCGCGTCGACAAACCAATCGCCGCCTTTAATAATAAGCAGCAACCCGACGACAAACAAAACTATTGCCAATACAACGTCCATAAAATACTTCTCCTTCGGGTATTATCCAAAAAAAAGACCTTTACCCATTATATTTGGATAAAAGTCTCAAAATACATACTTCCGAGTCTATTAAGACCGTGATGACGGAACCGTACTACACCTTTCGGTGCTTTCTACTCCCTTTTACTCAATATATATTAACCAAAACGCAAAAACATGTCAAGCGTTTAAATGATTAAAATTTCACCACTCCAAAACGCTGACCGTTTCATCGTCGGGAATCATAAACATAATCTCATCTTCCATTCCCTCTTGTTTTGAAATATCCGAAGGTTTCTGTTTAATGTAGGTTCCTTCGCTTTCAGCCAGCAAATTGCCTTTTTTGTCGTAGATTTTTCCCACCGCCACAAAACCGATCGGCGTGTTACTGACAACCTTTCCTACCGCCAAAAAATCCTCTTCCAACGGCACGGGGCGTCTGTATTTTACTGATATTCTCGACGTTACTGCCAAAACACCCGGTTCGTCTATCCACATCGCTCTGCCTGCCGTTTCGTCCAGAATGGCACAGATAATGCCGCCATGAGTGTGTTCTGGATAACTTTGATGAAACAAACTCGACTTCATCACACTGACGACCTCTTTGTCCTTAGTCTCGTAAAAAGACGCGAATAATCCGCTTTTATTGTCTCTGCCGCAAACAAAACAATTGCAACTGTTGGTCTGCTTTTTAGTAATCTCAAATTTCATGTCGTATCCTCGTTATTTTATTAAAGTCTGTTTTACCGCCTTGTGCCAACCGTCAAGCAGTGTCTTGCGTTTGTCTGCGTTCATATCGGGACTGAAAATATGCTCTGTCTCTACGTTTGCGCGTATATCGTCAATATCTTTCCAATAACCCGTATATAGCCCTGCAAGATAAGCGCAACCGAGTGCGGTAGTTTCTACGATTTTCGGTCTTACTACGTCGCAGTTGGAAATATCGGCTTGAAATTGCATTAAAAAGTTGTTTGCCGACGCTCCGCCGTCAACGTTAAGCGAAGTAACTTCGGTTCCGCTGTCCTTTTCCATTGCGTGCATGATATCGCTCACCTGATAAGCTATCGATTCCAGCCCCGCACGAATGAAATGTTCTTTCTTCGCTCCCCTCGTAAGTCCCGAAACGAGTCCGCTGCAATTACTGTTCCAATACGGCGCACCGAGCCCGACGAAAGCCGGTACGATATACACGCCGTTGGTATCCTTGACTTTAAGCGCATATTCTTCCGTCTCTGCGGCGGTTTTGACCAGTCTCATTTCGTCGCGCATCCATTGAACAACCGCGCCGCCCACGAAAACGCTTCCCTCCAGAGCATAACAAGGCTTGTTCTTGTCGAAAGTTGCGGCAAGCGTGGTAACGAGCCCATGTCTCGATTTAACGGGTTTATTGCCGGTATTCATAAGCATAAAGCAGCCCGTACCGTAAGTATTTTTCACACTGCCTTTTTTTACGCAAAGTTGCCCGAACAACGCCGATTGTTGATCGCCGCAGACACCGCAAATAGGAATCTCCGCTCCTAAAAACACTTTATCGACTTTACCGAAACAATGACTGCTCGGATAAACCTGCGGCAACATACTTTTAGGAATTTCAAACAGATTGAGTAAATCGTTATCCCATTCCAGAGTATGAATGTTAAACAATAAAGTTCTGCTTGCGTTCGTGTAATCGGTGGCATGAATTTTTCCCTTGCTCAGATACCACATGAGGTAAGTGTCTATTGTTCCGAACAACAAATCGCCCTTCTCTGCTCTTTGCCTCGCCGCAGGGACGTTATCCAATATCCATTTGATTTTGCTTGCGGAAAAATAAGCGTCCACTACAAGTCCCGTCTTGTCATATATCAGTTTTTCATAACCTTTTTCTTTTAACTGCGCGCAAAAGTCCGCCGTGCGTCTGCACTGCCAGACAATAGCGTTGTAAACCGGAGCGCCTGTATTTTTATCCCAGACGATGGTCGTTTCCCTTTGATTCGTTATACCTATGCACTCAACGTCGTCCGCCGATATACCCGCTTTTATCAACGCTTCGGGAATAACGCCTACCTGACTGCCGAGAATCTCACGCGGGTCATGCTCCACCCAGCCCGTTTTTGGGTAAATCTGCGGAAACTCCTGTTGAGCCAGCCCCATTATCTCGCCCTGTTTATTAAAAACTATCGCTCTACTGCTCGTCGTGCCCTGGTCGAGTGCCAAAACATACTTCATATCGCTCCTCCCGTTTTTAATTCATTCTTTTACCTACCGACCTGGTAGTTATCACGTCGGTGCCGAAAACGTCCTTTAACACGACTTCGAACATTTTTACGGGAGCCGTTAAAGTCACGTTTTTAAGCATATCCAACAATTCGAAAATCTTTGACTTATCTATGGGGCAAACCGTTTTTACCGACGCAACGTTAATCTCGCCGCCGACAACCTTAACCGTACTTGTAACCACTCTTTTCGGTTGAGTTGCTTCCTGAACGGCGTAAGTTTTTCCGCGCGGACAAGTGTTGCCGCTGACCTTTATTTCGTTCTTGTCGCTGTCATCCACACTGAGTCTGCAACCCAAAGGGCAGCAGATACAAATCATTTCTTTCATACTTTGCCCTCCAAGCCTACGGAAATATATGCGCTTTCTTTTATTTTTTCGACTGTGTCAGCAGACAAAACGACCGTCTCCATTTCGCCCGGAGTAACTATCTGCCGAAACTTAGAAAACACAGTCTCGTCTTTATCGTCTTTTACGACTAAATTTGCTTTTTTATATACGTTGTTGACGCGCATGCGCAAAATCAATTCGTCTTTGTGATTCTTGGATATCTTCTGCGGAACGGTATATCTCACGCCGTTAAAAGTTTTTACGGTAACGTATTCTTTGCCGCCGTTTATTTCGCCGTTAATATATCTTGCCGCCGCTCTGCCTGCCGCTCCGCTCTCTTCGCTCACGTAATCCACAAGGTCGTGAACATGTAAAACGTTTCCGCATTCAAACACTCCGTCAATATCGGTCATAAAGTCGTCGTCTACTTCCGCACCGCCCGTAACCGGACAAATACCGACGTCAGCGCCCCTTGCCAATTCGTTTTCGGGTAACAGTCCTACCGACAACAGTAAGGTATCGCAGTTTATAGTCCGGACGGTTTCGTAAATAGGGGAAAGTTTTTCGTCCACTTCGCAAACTTCAACGCTTGTTACTCTCCCGTCCTTTCCGTTTATTCTCGTGACCGTATGACTAAGAAATAACGGAATATCAAAATCGTTTAAACATTGAACAATATTGCGGTTGAGTCCGCTTGAATAAGGCATCAATTCTATTACCGCTTTTACTTTCGCACCTTCAAAAGTCATTCTCCGCGCCATGATAAGACCGATGTCGCCACTGCCGAGTATCACTACTTCTTTACCGGGCATAAATCCGTCGATATTGACGAACTTCTGCGCCGTCCCGGCGCTGTAAATCCCTGCGACTCTGCCGCCTGCTATTCCTATCGCGCCGCGTGGACGCTCCCTGCATCCGCAAGCCAGAATGACGGCGTCTGCTTCGACGGTAACCTGACCTTGCTCTTTGTTTATATAGGTAACTTTTTTATCTCTCGAAACGTTTAAAACCGTAGTATCGAGCAAATACGGGATTTTTCTTTCCTCGACTTGAGAAATATAACGCTCTGCGTATTCGGGACCCGTCAGTTCCTCTTTGAAGGTATGCAAACCGAAACCATTGTGGATACACTGGTTTAAAATACCTCCGAGACGAGGTTCTCTTTCTAAAATAACGATATCTTTTACTCCGCTGTCATACGCGGACAATGCGGCTGCAAGGCCGGCAGGACCGCCGCCCACTACAACCAACTGTTTTTTCATTATTTCGTCCTCCCGATCAACATTGTGGCGACGTTATCGTCCTTTAATATTTCTTCTTCGCTTACGCCCAATTCTTCGCTGAGAATTTTAACGATTTCGGGGCAACAGAAACCGCTTTGGCACCGTCCCATGCCTGCTCTCGTACGACGTTTTACGCCGTCGAAACTGCGGGCACCCAACGGTCTGCATATACTCGCCCTTATTTCACCTTCACTCACCACCTCGCAACGGCAAACGATTTTTCCGTAATCGGGGTTTTCGGCTATCAATTTGTTCCTTTCTTCCTCAGTCATCACGGCAAGGTGCGGAATATCTCTTCTTATCGGATTAAACTTTTCGTTTGCTTTCAGCCCGTAACGTGAAGAAATTTCTTCGGCAACGTAAACTCCCAAAGCAGGAGCGCTCGTAAGCCCGGGACTCTCTATACATGCGACGTTAAAAAAGCCTTTCTGCGCCCAACCGACGACAAAATCTCCCACGTCGCCGTGAGCGCGATTGCCTGCAAACTGAGTAATACGCTGTTTTCTGTCAAGAGTGGGCACCGACTCGATACCTTTGTTCCACAACGTTTCAAGTCCTTCGGGAGTAGTCTCGACGTCGTCTTTGTCTTCGATATCGACGGAAGTCGGACCGACCAGAATATTGCCATGCGTTGTCTGAGTAACCAAAACGCCCTTACCCATGCTTGTCGGCAATTGAAAAATGGTATGGCTGACGATATCTCCGCAGTACTTGTCCAGAAGCATATATTCGCCCTTTCTTGCCGTTATTTTAAAGGTCGGTTCGTTGACCATGTCGTTAATTTCATCGGCGTAAACGCCTGCGCAGTTTACAACGACGTCGCCGTAAAAAGATTTGTCTCCGCAACTGACAACGAAACCGTCGCCAGACTTACTTATACCGTCCACCTTGCAGGACAATTCAAACTTAACGCCGTTATCATAAGCGTTTTCCGCAAAAGCAACAACCATTTCGTAAGGACTTACTATTCCGCTGCTGGGTGCGTACAATGCGTAAGCCACCTTTTGAGACAGATTCGGTTCTATCTTTCGCGCCGTGTCGCCGTCGATTATCTTTAATCCTTTTACGCCGTTTTTTTCGCCTTTTTCCAAAAGTTTTTCCAGAGACGGCAAATCGTTTTCGTCAAAACAAACGACAAACGCTCCGTTTCTTTTAAACGGAAAATCAAGTTGACTCGATAACTCGTCGAACATTGCGTTACCGAGAACGTTAAATCTGGCTTTGTTAGTGCCCGGAGTAGCGTCATGCCCTGCATGTACTATTCCGCTGTTGGCCTTGCTCGTGCCTTCGCTGACGTCGTTGCATTTTTCCAACAACGTGACGTCGCATTCGTATCTGGATATTTCTCTGGCAACGGCGCAACCTACTGCGCCGCCGCCTATTATTATTACCTTAATCATATCATCCTCACTGCAAATTGAAACTTTTTCCATAATAATAGTACCACTTTTGAAGATATAAATCAATGTTAAATAAATAAAAATTGACTTATTTTAAAATTTTCTTGTATTATTTTTCCCAATATGCTAAAATATAAATATGGATTTAATCATTGCTACTCATAATCCTCACAAAGTAAGAGAAATAAGACAAATACTCGGCGACAAGTTCGACAATATCCTTTCCGCCTCACAGGTCGGTATTTCTTCCGACGTCGAAGAAACGGGTGAGACTTTTTACGAAAACGCCAGGCTGAAAGCCGATTTCGTAAAGGCTCGAAAAAAGAATTGCGCCGTACTGAGCGACGACTCGGGACTGTGCGTGGACTACCTTGACGGCGCTCCCGGCATATTGAGCAACCGCTTTTTTAAAGAAGGCGACGATCGGGCGAACAGACTCCATTTGCTTGACGTTTTAAAAGACGCAAAAGACAGACAAGCGCATTTTGAAACCTGCGTCGTATTTATCGACGAAAACGGCAAAGTTTTCAGCGCGGTCGGTAAAACCGAAGGCAGAATAACATTTTCCGAGTCAGGAAACGGCGGATTCGGTTACGATTCCGTATTTTTCAGCAACGAACTCGGTAAAACTTTCGGCGAAGCGAGCCCCGAAGAAAAAAATTCCGTCAGCCACAGAGGGCGCGCACTGAATGCCCTTTGCAAAATGTTGGAAAATTTTGAATAAAATTGCAATCAAAAACTTGACAAGTTTTTTTAGGTGTGATATTATTTTTTAGCGTTGTTGTGCGGGTGTAGTTCAATGGTAGAATACCAGCCTTCCAAGCTGGCCGCGTGGGTCCGATTCCCATCACCCGCTCCACGAATTACACCGGGCACGACTTATTTGTGCCTGTAGCTCAGCAGGATAGAGCAACGGCCTTCTAAGCCGTGTGTCGGGGGTTCGAATCCCTTCAGGCACGCCAAAATGTGGTGGGTGTAGTTCAGTTGGTTAGAATGCCAGATTGTGACTCTGGAGGTCATGGGTTCAAGTCCCATCACTCACCCCATTTTTCACAACCCGTAGGGGTGTAGCCAAGCGGTAAGGCACTAGACTTTGACTCTAGCATTTCGTAGGTCCGAATCCTGCCACCCCTGCCATGTATATGATTCATTAGCTCAGCCGGTAGAGCACTTGACTTTTAATCAAGGTGTCCCGGGTTCGAATCCCGGATGGATCACCATGTATGCATCATTAGCTCAGTTGGTAGAGCACCTGACTCTTAATCAGGGTGTCCAGGGTTCGAGTCCCTGATGGTGTACCAGATAAAGTAATACGAACTTTGACTGCTGTCGGAGTTCGTATTATTTTTTTCCCTCTTCTATTACCTTCTTCTTTTTTATCCCCTATTTAAAAGTTTAAACTTTAAAAAACAGGGTAAATCTGCCTGTAAAGCAGACCTACCCTGTTTTTTAACTTTTTAAGCGTTATACGTTACTTTCTCGCCGTAAAAATAAACCGCAAGCGTTCCCGGTCCCACCGAGGCGCCGACAATCGGACCTATGTAACCGACATGAATTTCTACGTCTTTGTCGGGTAGTGCCTCGGCAATAATATTTTTGAACTCCTCCGCTTCTTCCGGACAATCGGAATGGCTGACGAGCACGTGCTGATACGGAAGAGACTTGTACCTCTCCGCCGTACGTTCGGCGACGCGTCTGACGGCGTTTTTCTTTCCTTTTATCTTTTCTATCGCAACGTTTTGTCCTTTCACGTCGGAAATCAATAACGGCTTGATATTGAGCAATCCGCCGAAAAATGCGCTTGAAGCCGATACTCGCCCCGCCATTTTTAGATAAATCAATTTATCTACGCAACATTCCTGATTGACCGTCAGTTTGTTTTCTTCTATCCATCGAGCAACTTCTTTGATACTTTTTCCCGACTGTCTGAGTTCGGAAGCGGTAATGCACAAAAGTCCGAGTCCGTAACATGAGGTCAGACTGTCTATACAAATGATTTCAGATTGGGGATATTGAGCGGAAAGCTTTTCTACGGCGTCAAGACTCGCTTTGTAAGAACCGGACAACGCCGACGAGCATGCCAGATAAAGCACGTCTTTACCTTCGTCCAAAAAACGCCTGAACGAGTCGCAAAACTGCGGAGAAGTAATTTGCGAAGTTATTATTCTCGTTCCGCCGCGTATAGTATCGTAAAACTGCTTGACGGAAATTCGTTCCCAATCGAGACTTGCGGGAAAACTTTTTTCTCCGATAGAGAAACTCATCGGAATATATTCTATCGAGTATTTATCGCGAAGAGGTTTTTCCAGATCGCAACAAGAATCCGAAACTATAACGTAGTCTTTCATGTTTACCTCCAAAATAATTTTTATTTACTTACGTCGTTTTATTGTAAAATAACGATAAAATCGTACACTTCCTGTCCGCCGTAAACGGAATAAAATTCTACCTTCGGATAATGTCGGCAGACGTAATCCCTCACGACGTCGCAGTCGTTTTCACTGCCGTTTTGACCGTAAACAAGTATGCAGTATTCCTTTTCTTCAATTCCCATCTTGTCGATAAGTCCGCACACCGCGTCGGTTTTATCCTTTCTCGAAACGAGCATGGTTTTATCGGTAAATCCGATAAAATCGTCGCTTTCTATTTCTACGCCGTTAAGGACGGCGTCTCTGACGGAACGCGTAATCATCCCTGTTGCAACGCCCTGCATATCCTGTTTAAGTTTATCGGCAATCACACCGGGATCGTCGGAAGAATAATCCAGAAGGGACAACGCCGAATACGCCTGCCCGACGTTTTTGCTTTCAACTATTATTATTTCAGAACCTTCGTACAAGTCCGCCGCCTGCCGTGCGGCAAGAATAATATTGCCGTTATTTGGCAAAACGAAAATATAATCGGCGTTAACCTCGTCGAACGCATGTAAAAAATCGTCTGTGCTGGGGTTTTTACCCTGACCGCCTTCTATCACGACGTCCGCGCCGCATTCCTTAAAAATGCCGACTATACCTTCTCCCGTCGCGACGGTTACCAATCCGAATTTTTTGCGCGCTTTTCGCACCCTTAACTCTTCAACTTCTGTTTTCTTCCTGCTTTCTTCGTTGATTTCGTTGTGTTGAAGAGTCATGTTTTCTATTTTTACTGTCAGAAATTCGCCGTAACGTTGGGCAAATTCTAGCACCTTCCAAGGCGTCATCGTATGAACGTGTACTTTGAGTATCGTTCCTGTCAGAAACGCGACGATAGAATCTCCTATCCCGGACAAATAATCTATAAAAATATCGGTAGTGAACGAAGTAAGGTCTGTTTTTGACCGTTGCAACCGCAATAAAAACTCTGTGCAATAGCCGTATTCCATTTCGCTGTCCTCGGTAAATTTTCCGAAATCGAGATTTACCGTTTTTACGCTTTCATACACCTCTCCCTTAACGTCGTTATCCTGAGTGGCATACAACATTCCTTCCGCAATATACATAAGTCCCGCCCCGCCGCTGTCGGTTACGCCGGCTTCCTTCAGTACGCCGAGAAGTTCGGGCGTGCGTTTAAGGGACGCCTTCGCTTCCGTAAGGTAATCAAGTACAAAACTCTCCACGGTGCTGTCTGCGTTTATTCTGTCTTTTGCATATTCGGTCGCTTCCCGAGCTACGGTAAGAATCGTTCCCTCGACGGGCTGGACGACCGCATCGTAAGCGCATTGCACCCCTTGACGAAAAGCCGTTGCAAAATTTTCCAAATCGACCGTTTCTTTGCTTTCAAGACCTTTTGCGAGTCCGCGGAATAACTGAGCGAGTATTACGCCCGAGTTTCCGCGTGCGCTGAGAAGCATTCCTTCCGAAAGCGCTTTCGCTTTTTCGCCAACGGAATTTTTTTCGACGTTTTTCATCGGAGCTATGCCGCCGTTGATGGTCATACACATGTTTTCGCCCGTATCTCCGTCGGGAATGGGAAAAACGTTAAGTTGGTTAACCGTATCGGCATGAGCTTTAAGATTTGCCGCGCCACTTAAAATAAGCCGTTCAAAAATATTTCCGTCAACAACTTTTTGTCGTTGCATATTCATTTTCTCTCCCTCCGTAAAATGGCTGCTTTTCTTCATTCCGATTTATAATAGCAAAAGTTTATTAACTGAAAATAAACTTTTGCAAATTTTGACGATTTTTGTTGAATTTTGCAAATTTATTTACAAAAAAGCAACTTTGTCAAAGTGCCAAAGTTGCTTTTAAATCTTATTTACGCCCTAACGGCGTGGATTTGCAAATTAAAAATAACGATTTTCTTTTTCCGCCGAAACAATTCGCTTCTACTCGTTTTGCGGCAGAATAACGGTGAATGCCGTTTCTCCGTCGGCACTCAGAACTTCTATTGAACCTCCGTGTAACTCGGTTATTTTTTTTACTATTGAAAGTCCTATTCCACTCCCACCGTTGCAGTGCGAACCGTCCTCCTGATAAAACTTATTGTATATTTTATTTATATTTTCGGGTGCAATCACCTTTCCTTCGTCCGCTATCGTAACTCGCACGTCCTCATCGGTCTTTTCGATAAACACTTTAAGTTTTCCGCCTTCGCGGGCAAATTTTACGGCGTTGTCAAGCAGATTGTACCAGACCTGTTTCATAAGGTCTTCGCAGGCAACGATTTCCACTTCGTCAAAGTCAACGCACAATTCTAATTCTTTCTGAGCCCATTTCTTTTCCAATAAAATGAGACAACTTCGGATTTGCTCGGATAGGTTGTATCTTTCTGTAGAAGTAAGAATAACCTGATTTTCTACCTTTGAAAGGTTGAGTACGTTAGTCGCCATAGAGGCAAGCCTCTCCGTTTCGTCCGCAATTATCGAAATATATTCGCTTTGTTTTTCAGGCGGAACGTTGCCATTTTGCAGCATTTCCACCAGAC
>SFEB01000093.1 GCA_004558105.1 Clostridiales bacterium | reverse complement strand
GGGTATCTGGAATCTGTTGACTGTTGCGCGAAAAACAA
This sequence comes from Clostridiales bacterium, assembly GCA_004558105.1. Classification (GTDB taxonomy): domain Bacteria; phylum Bacillota; class Clostridia; order Christensenellales; family CAG-314; genus SFEB01. Next base: position 2,249 of record SFEB01000093.1, on the reverse strand, counting down.
TATACTCGATAAAAAAACTATCGGATATAGCAATGCCTGTTTTACTTACGCTGATGACTGCTACGGGGGCTAAAACCAGTGCGAAAGTTTATACGCCTACCGTTGCGCTGCTTACGGAGGGCGTTACGGAAGTCGTTGCAGAGGTGGTTTTACCCATATTCGTTTTCTGCGTTGTGTTTTGTATTATATCAAACGTTTCGCAAGAAATAAAATTGAAACAACTCTCGCTTTTTTTTAAAAACGTCAGCAGCTGGATATTGGGTATTACCTTTACGGTTTTTACCGGGTTTATGTCCATACAGGGATTAACGGCAGCGACAATCGACGGAGTAAGTATAAGAGCGGCAAAGTTTGCAACTAAAACGTATATTCCCATTCTGGGCGGTTACCTGGCGGACGGATTTGACCTGATACTTACAAGTTGCGTGCTGATAAAAAATTGTTTCGGGGTTATCGTCCTGATGGTGCTGTTGTCGGTTGCGTTGTCGCCTATTCTTTACATAATCGTATTTAACGTTGGGTTACATGCAGTTGCCGCATTTACCGAACCGATAGCCGATAGCGCAATAGTCGGGTTCTTAACGGACGTCGGAAAGAGTCTGTCCATTTTGCTTGTATCGGTTATTGCCGTAACGTTTATGTTGTTTATTATGGTAATGCTTATTATTTTTACCGCAAACGTGATCTGAGGGGCGTATGAATCTGAGTTCTTGGGTATTGACAATAGTAGGAATGGTGGTTTTATCCGTTATAGGAGACATTATCCTGCCACAGGGAAAAATAGCAAAAACCGTAAAAGGAGTCTTCGCTTTTATAACGGTATTGGTGATTGCTTCGCCGTTACCTGAACTTTTTAACGGTAGTTTTGAAGTTTTTTCTTCTTTAACTGACGAAACACATGCTTTCGATGAGCAGATTTCGCAAACTATATATCAAATGAGAGTGGAACAAGCATGTAGTCAGATAGAGACAACGCTCGGTTACAGGGGCGTTGACAATCCGGAAATAACTATAATATCTGAAAATAAAGATACTTTTTTGGAAATAGAAAAAATAATAATAAATTTGGACAACGCGGTAATAAAAGAGGTTGACGGCAATATAATAAAGACAGAAACTATCAGACAAGTCGTTGCCGAGTCTGTGGGCGTTGCCGAAGAGAAGGTGGTCGTTTATGAATGAAAATAACGAAGAAAAACAAGCGGAGCAAACTCAGTACGCAAAAAAGAAAAAGACTTTCGGCAAACTTACTTCGTCAAAGTTTCTTGAAATTTTTATAATCGTAGTAGTCTGCGTTGTTGCATTATTGATTTTTGCAAATCAATTCGATTTTTTGGGCAACGAGGCGAAAGGCACTGCTCAACAGCAAACAGTTGATTTCGATACTTACGTTTTTAATCTTGAAAACAAGCTTGCACAGACTATAAGCGACATAGAAGGAGTAGGAAAAGCTACCGTTGCGATTACGTTCGTAGACAGCGGAAAAAAGGTTTATGCTTACGAAAACGTTACCGAAACTAGCGGAGGATTGCTAGAACAGGAATTGGTGTTATACAAAGGAGAACCGATAGTACTAAAAGAGGAAATGCCCGAAATTTTGGGCGTTGTAGTGGTTGCAAAAGGCGCGACCAACGCAGCAGTGAGGCTTAATATTGTCCGCACGGTGCAGGTGTTGTTGGGCGTGACTTACGACAAAATAGAAGTTTTTGCTTATAAATCGTAGGAGGTAAATTATGACAAAGACTAAAAAAATCATCATTGCTGTATCTATGTTGCTTGTTCTGGCTGTTGCCGCTTATCTCAATTTTGCGTTGCTGGACAATGACAAAACCGCTACCGCCGACGGAGACGCCGTAGCTACGAGTACTTTTTTCACTACTTATCGTAGCAATTGGGACGAAATGCGCGCGGAAGAAATCAACAACCTCAACGAAATAATTGCCGTCGAGGGCGACGAGTATGCAGAAGCCAGAGCAAACGCTACCGCCCAGAAACAAAAAATTATCGAATTGATGGAAACTGAAATGTTGCTGGAAAGTTTGCTTAAAGCCAAAGGTTATGACGATTTGGTCGTGACAATAGGAGTGGACAGCAACAACGTCAACGTTATAGCGGCTAAGGAATCTTTGACTCTTCAGGACACTGCAATAATATACAATACGATAGTGGAAGAACTCGACGTTTCGCCCGATTACGTAAAAATATTGTCTATTTAATACAAAAAGTATTGTAATTTTTGCCTTTTTGTG
>SFEB01000031.1 GCA_004558105.1 Clostridiales bacterium | reverse complement strand
GTCTTCAACGGTTCTTTTTTATTAAGGGGATATAATCCCCATTTTAACGTTGGAGATGTTTTTATGGAATTGTGGAGAGAGTTGTTGATAAGCGGATTGCAGAATGAAAATTTTAAACCTGATCGTATAGACGACAAAACGCTTAAAGAAATAGTGGAAGGCAGAAGTTATCAGGTTTTATTAAAAATCAAAAGAACCGTTGAAGACGAAAGTTTGTCGGATCGGGACTGCTTTATAAAAATCGAAAAAATAATATGCGTATTAGAAGAAAACATAATACTTTGCGACAGGCACGATTTTGGTTAAATCCGACTTTAATCCGTTAAACTTTTTGTAGTTTTCCGCCATTAAAAAAGGCTGACGAAATTTTCGTCAGCCTTTTTGTTTGTTTAAAAGTCCTCTGCGCCAACTCCCGTACGGGTGCGTTTTTATTCCGTTCTCAATATGTCGTTGGGTAACAACCGATAGGGACAATCGAACTTTAAAATCTGCTGTACTCTTTTTGCGTCCTCCACGGGAAGATCGTTAACGTCTCTCAGATTCTTTATTTCAACTTTCTTGCCGAAGGCGTCCGAAGGCGAAAGAATTTCCACACGTTGTCCTTCCTTAAAACGACTGCGCATTTCTACCGTAGCGACGCCGTCGGAATAGTCTTTTACAACCGCAAGAAACTCGCTGTCGCCGGTTGCGCGGCTCGTTTCGTAATTCTGCATAACTTCGCCGTCGTAGAAAGTGAATCCCTCGGTAAACTGCCTGTGAGTGGTCTTAAACAAATCCGCCGCTATTCTCTCGTCGGTTTCATAGTCGTCGGGACGGACGTAATAAGCGTCTATTGCCCGACGGTAAGCGTTGACGACGGTAGCAACGTAGTAAGGGGATTTCATCCGCCCTTCTATCTTGAACGAAGCTACGCCGCACTCGATAAGTTCTTTAATCCTGTGAATAAGATTGAGGTCCTTGCTGTTGAAAACGTAAGTTCCTCGCGCGTCCTCTCTGACCGACAAGGGTTTGTCCTCGTGCTCTTTTTCGGTAATCTGCCACTCCCAGCGGCAAGCCTGAACGCATTCGCCGCGGTTGGCTCCCCTGCCCGTTAAAAAATCGGACATAAGACATCTGCCGCTGTAACTGATACACATTGCACCGTGTACGAAAACTTCCGTCTCGCACGTCGGCACGAAAGAATTTATTTCCGCAATATCTTCAAATCGACATTCACGGGCGAGAACGACGCGTTCCGCACCCTGCTCGTGCCAGAATTTTACCGCGTATTTATTGAGCGTATTTGCCTGAGTGGAAATATGAATCGGCAACCTCGGCGCAACTTCTTTTGACACCGCTATGACGCCCGCGTCCGACATTATAGCCGCGTCCGCGCCTGCGTTTTGCAAAAAGACCAGGTACTTTTTCAACCCGTCGAAATCGGCGTTGCGCGCGTAAATATTGACGGTAACGTAAACTTTTTTGCCCAATGCGTGAGCGATGTCTATTGCTTCGACCATTTCTTTTTCGTCGAAGTTGTCTGCAAAAGCGCGCAAACCGAAACTTTTGCCTGCTATGTATACGGCGTCTGCACCAAAGTGGAACGCCGTCAGGAGTTTTTCCATATTGCCGGCAGGCGCTAACAATTCTACTTTCTTTCTTTCGTTCATATCTAAAAGCCGTCCGAAGGTCAGTTTTCCAGAATTATCGGAATAATCATCGGATAACGGTCATACTTCTTGCGGAAGTAACTCTTGATTGGTTTTTGAATAAGCTGCTTGGTAATGGTAACGTTGAGTTCTTTGAGGTCTATCTCCTGCAAAGCCGTATTTGCAAGGTTTTTCAAGTCTTCTACCGTCCGGCTGTTACTGTCGTCGCCCGTGTAGATACAGCCTCGGCTTATTATTTCCGGACCGCTGGTAACTATACCTTGAGTCGTGTCTACGCCGACGAGAACGAGAACGATACCTTCTTCCGCCAGAGTGCGGCGGTCTTTTAACAGGTCTTTGCCTACGTCGCCGACGGTCAACCCGTCAACGAGGACGATGCCGCTGGGAATCTGATCTTTTTTCGCGATTTTTCTGTTCGTTACTTCTATCACGGAGCCGATTTCGGGAATGACTATGTTGTTTTCGTCCATACCGAGAGATTCGGCAAGGCGCGCATGCTGGCAAAGATGGCGGTACTCGCCGTGAATAGGAATGAAAAACTTGGGTTTAAGCAACGAGTGCATAAGTTTTAACTCTTCCCTGCATGCGTGACCCGAAACGTGAACGTCCGCCAGACTGCTGTATATGACTGTTGCACCCAGACGGTAAAGATTGTTGATGACTTTGTATACGTCCTTTTCGTTACCGGGAATGGGGCTTGCGGATATAACGATGGTATCGTTTTTTCCGATGTTGATTTTATTGAACTGACCGCTCGCCATACGGGTGAGAGCCGACATCGGTTCGCCCTGCGTGCCGGTCGAAAGAATACAAATCTCGCCGTCGGGAACGTTATTTACCTTTTCTATATCCACTACGTCCCTTTCGTCAAAGTTGAGCACGCCTGCTTTTTTCGCCGTATCCACAACTTTCGACATACTGCGGCCGCCGAAAGCTACTTTTCGTCCGCACTCTTTGGATATATCGATGATTTGCTGAACTCTGTCGACGTTGGATGCAAAAGTGGCGATAATAAGCCTCCGACCCACGTTGGAATTAAAGACTTTTCGCAACGTGTCGGTAACCACTACTTCGCTCATGGTGTAACCGGCTCTCTCGACATTGGTGGACTCTGCCATTAATACCGTAACGCCGTTTTTGCCGAGTTCCGCAATGCGGTGAATATTCATCACCTGACCGCCTATCGGCGTGTAGTCTATCTTGAAGTCGCCCGTCAAAAATACCGTTCCGACAGGCGTCTTTAACGCAATAGCCATACTGTCCGCTATACTGTGACAGACGTGGACGAATTCCGCCTTGAATACGCCGAGCTGAACCTGACTGGACTCGTCTACGAGATGTAAGCGGTAATTAAAAATTTCGTGTTCTACGAGTTTGTTTTCAACCAACGCCAGCGTCAGGCGACTGCCGTAAACGGGAATATCTAGTTCTTTAAGCAAGTACGGCACTCCGCCGATATGGTCTTCGTGACCGTGAGTGAGCAAAAGCCCCCTGATTTTTGATTGGTTTTCTTTAAGATAGGTTATATCCGGGATAACGATATCCACGCCCGGCATCTCCGCCGTGGGAAAACTCATACCCGCGTCGACTATGACTATATCGTTTCCGTACTCGAAAGCCGTCATGTTTTTGCCGATTTCGCCTACGCCGCCGAGGAACATGATTTTTAGTTTTTTACCGTTTTCTGTGGTTTTTTTGACGGTTTTTTCCGTTTTTTCCGCCTGTTTTCGCTCCGTTTCTCTGTCGTTTTGAGACGTATTTTTACGGGATTGTTCCCTCGCCGCTTTCTGAGCCTTGGAGGCGCGCTTGTGCACCGGAGTTTTAGACCGACTCTCCTGCTTTGTCTGTTCGTCGGCGCCCAACAATTCCTTTACTTCGTCTTCCACGTCGTTCCGTACGGCTAAAAGCTTACGTGACTGAGGTTGTTGTTTGTTTTTCTTTTGAGACTCTACGTATTCCGCAAAACTCTGTTTTTTCGGTTGACGGTTGCTTGCAGAACTCTCGTAAACCACTTTCGCTTCTGCCCTGCGTTGCTTTGCCGTCTTGCGCGGAGGTCTGTCCGCTGCCCGACTTTTATCGCCGGCTGAATCGTTGGTTTTATTCTTGTTATTCCCTTTGTTTGCCGGGTGGGACTGCCCGGATTTTTTTACCCCTGTCTGCGGGGGATATTTTTTACTTTTATTCTTATCTTCTTTCATTTTATTTTCTTTTTCCATATTCTTCAATATTCTTCGATTAAATTTCCGTTTTATCCGCTTATCTTACCGACGGCGTCCGCACGTACGCCTTAAATTACCCCTTCTCCGATTATTTATTATAATACAAAATCGCGCTCTTGCCAAACGTTTTTTGTCCAAAATCGGCGAATTAAAAAATTTTTGCGGCGTTTTGCTCCTTATTTTCTTTTAAAAATCAAGATTTGCAACAGTTTTTCCGATGAAAAAGAAAAATAAATTTCTACAAGAGAAGAAGATTTAAATTTTAGATATTTGTCACCTTATTTGAGTTGCATTTTTTTTTATTAGGTGTATAATATACATTGGTATCAGAGGGATACTTTAAAATAAAATAAAGCCTATCATGGCGTTAATTAAGAGGAGACAAATTATGGAACAAAACAGAGTGTACAATTTTTCTGCCGGTCCTTCTATGTTGCCGGAAGAAGTCCTGAAAGAAGTACAACGCGACATGCTTAACTATGCCGACAGCGGTATGAGTATTACCGAAATGAGCCACCGCAGCAAGCCTTACATGGCTGTCAACGAAGAAGCTCAGGCGTTGTTGAGAGAACTGCTCAACATCCCCGACAACTACTACGTTTTGTTTGTCCAAGGCGGCGCTTCTACTCAATTTGCTTGCGTGCCTTTCAACCTTCTCGGTAAAAACAAAAAAGCAGATTATATTATCAGCGGTAACTTTGCCAACAAAGCATGGGAAGAAGCTTCACGCTATGAAGGTCTCGATATCCATATCGCAGGCAGCAGCAAGGCTGACAAATATACGTATATTCCTAAAAATCTCGATATCCGTCCCGACGCGGCTTACGTTCATCTGACCTCCAACAATACTATTTTCGGTACGAGATTTAACGAATTCCCCAAGACCAACGTTCCTATCGTCGCGGATATGTCGTCTGAAATTCTCTCAAGAGAAATCAACGTTAACGACTTTGCCGTCATCTATGCAGGCGCTCAAAAGAACATCGCTCCCGCAGGCGTTACCATCGTTATCGCTCGTAAAGACCTCGTCGACGACACCGACAACGTTTTGCCTTACTGCCCCACGATGCTCAAGTGGAAGACTCAGGCTGACAACGACAGTTTGTACAACACTCCGCCGTGCTTCCCCATCTACGTTGCTATGTTGGTGTTCCGTCACCTTAAAAAATTGGGTGGCGTAGCCGCTATTCAGAAAGTCAACGAAGAAAAAGCCGCTCTCCTTTACGACTTTATCGACAACAGCAAACTCTTTAAATCTACCGTCGCTAAAGAAGACCGTTCTATCATGAATATTCCGTTCGTTACCGGCGACCTCGACCTCGACGCAAAATTCGTTAAAGAAGCTACTGCCGAAGGTCTCTGCACCCTTAAAGGTCACAAACTCGTCGGCGGCATGAGAGCCAGCATCTACAACGCTATGCCCATCGAAGGCGTAAAGAAACTCGTAGAATTTATGGCTAAATTCGAAAGAGAAAACGGCTAATATCAAAGTTTTTCAACCAAACCCAAATCGGCAACGTCCTTTTTGGGTTTTGGTTTGAATGAAAAATCAAACAAGTTAAAGGTGATAATAATGAAAGAAGTTTTGAGATTAAACGAAATCAGTCCTCTCGTCAACTCGGTGTTTGAAGATAAGTACGTCATGACCAAAGACGCAAAAGAACCCGTAGGTATTATGGTTCGTAGTTTTGCGATGCACGAATACACCCTTCCCGAAACCACCCTTTGCGTTGCTCGCGCAGGCGCAGGCACCAACAATATTCCCTGCGACAAGTACGCAGACCAAGGCGTAGTGGTATTCAATACCCCGGGCGCAAACGCCAACGCGGTAAAAGAACTCGTTCTCGCTGCAATGCTTTGCTGCGGAAGAAATTACATCGCAGGCACCAACTGGGCCCAAGGTCTCGTTGACGGCGAAAAAACCGTTGCCGAACAGGTCGAAGGCGGTAAAAAACAATTCGTCGGTACGGAAATCAAAGGTAAGACTCTCGGTATAATGGGACTCGGCGCTATCGGCAGACTGGTCGCAGACGCAGCCCTCGCTCTCGGTATGGACGTTATCGGTTACGACCCCTTCCTCACCAAAGAAGCGGCAAAAACTCTCGACGAAAGAATCCGCGTCGTGGACAATACCTTCGACGTTTACGCTTTGGCTGATTATATCACTTTCCACGTTCCTCTTACTCCCGAAACGAAGGGCAGCATCAACGCGGCAAATATTTCCAAGATGAAAGACGGCGTAAATATCATTAACTGCAGCCGCGGCGAACTCGCTAACTACGACGATATCAAAGCAGCGGTAGCAAGCGGCAAAGTCAACCGCTACGTTACAGACTTCCCCTGCGCGGATTTGTTGGGCGTTAAAAATATCATAACCTTCCCCCATATCGGAGCAAGCACGGCAGAAGCCGAAGACAACTGCGCAGTTATGGCGGCAAGACAAATGGTCAACTATATCGAAAAAGGCAATATCGTCAACAGCGTTAACTACCCCGCTATCGCTCTCGACAGCAAGGGTGCGCAACGCGTAGTCGTCCTTTACAAAGACGCAGAAGGCATCACCGATAAAATCAACGCCACTCTTTCCGCTTTCGGCATCGTAGGTTTTATTTGCAAGACCAAAAAAGCATACGGCGCGGCTTTGTTTAACCTTAATAAGAAAGCAGACCAGACCGCAATCGACGCCGTTAAGGCAATCGAAGGCGTAACCAGAGTTCTCGCTATATAGTCAATAAACGTTAAACGCCAAAAAAGCGACTCTTACGAGTCGCTTTTTTTATTATCCGTATAAATTCCCTTTAACGAATTAAAAAAAAGCCCCGCCGATAGCGGGGTTTTTTTTGAGATAGTCTGTAAGCCGAGTTCTGTATTTGACGGTTATCTATCTACGCCTTACGTCTCCGCAAGGCTCCAGCGACATATCGAGACGTCGGGCAAACGTTTGATCTCACTTCTTGCACCGAGCGGGGTTTACATGAACGCTGTGTTACCATAGCGTTTGTGGGCTCTTACTCCGCATTTCCACCCTTACCTGCCGTAAACGGCAGGCGGTTTATTTCTGTTGCACTTTCCTTAAAGTCACCTTCACCGGGATTTCTCCGGCGCTCTGCCCTATGGTGCTCGGACTTTCCTCGTTGGGTTACCCCACCGCAACCGTCTGGCTATCTCCGTGTCAATATAGCACTTTTTTTATTATTTGTCAAGTAAAGTTGCAAACTGTACAAGCCGAGGCAATAAAATAACAATACGGAGACGAATTCTTATGATTTTTAACGCATTGGCAACGATTTTTTCTAAGTTCTTCTTTTTTTGCGGATATTACTCGTCCGGCAACGCCTATCCGAAACCTCTGTCCCCTCAGGAAGAAGCGGAATGTTTAAAGAAAATGGCGGAGGGCGACGAGGCGGCCAAAGAACGACTGATACGACACAATATGCGGTTGGTAGCGCACGTGGCTAAAAAATACGCGCAAAAACAGAATTTTGAAGACACTATCAGCATAGGAAGCATAGGCCTGATAAAAGGACTCAACACTTTTTCGCCGGATAAAGGCACTACGCTCGCCACATATCTCGCACGATGCATCGAAAACGAGATTCTCATGATGCTTCGCTCTGAAAAAAAGTACAAAAACACCGTATATCTGTCGGATAAAATGGACTGCGACGACGACGGCAACGAATTTACGCTGCTCGACGTGCTGTCGGTCAACGAAGAAAGCGTTTTTATTCAGGCGGAACAAAGTATCCTTGCTAAAAAACTCGACATGGCAATGAAAGACAACCTTACCGACCGCGAATACCGCATATTGGTACTCAGATACGGGTTAAACGGCAATTCTCCTCACACTCAACTCGATACGGCGACAATCTTCGGTATCAGCCGCAGTTACGTATCCAGAATAGAAACGAAGGCGTTAAAAAAACTGAAAAAAGTACTGCAGAAACAAGATTTTTAAATTTTAAATAACAAAAGTTATGGCAAAAAACAAAAGTATCAAAAAAAGCACCTTACGGTGCTTTTTTTATTTTCGCGTTGATTTACGACGCGGCTTTTTGTCTTCGTCCTCGTCGTCGTCGTAGTCGTCGTCCTCATCGTCGTCGTAGTCGTCGTCATCGTCCTCGTCATAATCGTCGGGGTCTCCGCTGTAATCGAAATCGTCTTCAAAATCGTCAACAGGTGCGACTTCTTCTTCCTCCTCCTCTTCTTCCTCTTCTTCTTCGTCCTGAAGCTCGTCAAGGGGAATCTCTATCTTTTCTTCTACGTACTCGTCGGGGTCGTCGTCCATATAATTACGCCATTCTTCATCGTTTTCGTCAATGGCGTCTTCTCCTTTCGCGGCGGCGCATGCATCGCACATATCCTCGTCGATGCCTATATATACGCGCTTGCAGATAGGACAGAGTTTCGTGAGTTCTTCATCCAAACCGACGTCCTCGTCATCGTCTTCTATAACCAGGTTGGACTTCATGCCCAATTCTGCCTTACAAAAGTCGCAATATTCTTGTCTGCTGTCCATATAATTGAGATCGCATCTCGGACACTTTACGTATTTTATTTTTCCCATAAATAATCTCCCATGCAAACTGCTATGGTATTATATAAACATTTTCAGATTTTGTAAACCGTATTTAGCACTTTTTTAAAAAAAATTTGCGCAAACCTTAAATAAAGGACTGCGCAAGATTGTTTTTTTAATATTTTTATACACTCGTAGTTTTATTTTGCCTTAATCGGCAAAAATCGAATAGGTTTCAAAAACGAGTTCGGGTTGATTGACGTTGAGTTTAATCACTCTGCCGCCCTTGTATTCTTTCGCACCGTAAGCAAAGTAACCGCACGTCACGCAGTTGGTAAGCAAAACGTTACCGCCGTCGTAATAATTCTGATAAGAATTCTGATGGTCATGCCCGTTAAATACAGCCAGAGTGCTGCCCAATTCTACCATTTTTTGGTAAATACCGGTGTTAAGATCACTGCTGCATACCTTTTCGATAAATCCTTCCGTGCCCATCTCGGTATCAGCCAACATGAGTTTGCTTTCCGCCAGAGGAATGTGGAAGAAAGCAAGGCTTGGAACTACTTCGCCACCGTTTGCCGCCGTCATGCCGTTAATAAACCACTCGTACCATTCTATCGTTGCGGGGGTAATGGGTGCGTATCTTCCTTCTTCTTTGGTAACGCCTCTCTCGTTACTGTCCATCATGACGAGAGAACACTTGTAGTTACCCGTTGAATCAACCACGTTTATCGCATAGTTGCCGAGAGTGAGGGTATGCCCGTCGGAAGAAAGGTTAGTGGGCCCGATCTGAAACATACAATACTTGGATTTTGACAGCACGTCCGCCAGCGCGGTTTTGTCGCCGTAACCCCAAGCGTCGTGATTGCCGAACACCAAACACCATTTAGTCTCGTATTTAGCGCACAAATCGTCAAAGAAAATGGCGGCTTTCTTCATAATTTTCACGTTATTCAAGGTCATGATTGCGTCGCCCGTCACAACGATAAGGTCGGGTTCACTGTCCTTAACGAGTTGTTCAATCAGTTTAAAAGTTTTTCTGTCAAACGAGCATGTTCCGTTATACAGGTGCAAATCGGTAATCTGAAGCAGGGTAATATCACCGTTTTTATCGGCGCTGAGCGTCTGGAAGTTTTTCGCATTAAACTCCTCCGTACTACTCCACTCGTAGTCGGTCAAAGTCACTTTAACTCTGAAAACGAACATTCTCAATAAATTAAAAACCAAAGCGCCCAACGTCAAAGTGCATACCACAAGCCACGCACTGCGGCGGCTGAAGAAAAACGATTTATAGGTTTTCGCCTTGTCGGTTGCCGCCGTTGTGTCGGTAGCGGCGGTATCCGTTGCGGTTTCAACTGTCTTTATCGATTCGTCGGAGGTTTCAAAACTTTTTTCGTTATTTTTTTCGGTATTCATGTTTTAGATTATACACTATTTTTTCTGCCTTTGCAAGAGATAAAACCGACAATGCGTCATTTTTTTAATTTTAAACATGCAAGTAAAAAAACAGAGAGAAAATACTTGAAAAATCGCGTATATTATGGTAAAATATTTATAGGAGGTACGGTATTATGTACTTAACCTGGATATGGCTCGGTATCACTATTTTTGCTATTTTTGCGGAACTTACCACCGCTGCGCTCGTTTCGGTCTGGTTTATCGGCGGCGGACTTGTCGCCACGATTTTAAGCCTTATTCCCGGCATAGGCTGGTATTGGCAGTTGACGGCTTTTTTCGTCGTGTCGGCGTTAATGATGGTTTTCCTCAGACCTATCGTTAAAAAAGTGCTTGACAAAAACAGCGAAGGGAAAACCAATCTCGACAATATCATCGGACAAAAAGTCAGAATGTTGTCGACTGCGGATTTCGATAAACTCGGAAGCGCAAAAATCAACGACGTCGTCTGGAATATCAAATCAGCCGACGACTCCGTCCTGAACGAAGGCGATATCGTGGAAATCGTGGAAATTTCAGGAAACAAACTTATTGCAAAAAAATAACCTCAGGAGGTAAACTTTATGTTCTGGCCAATTTTTCTTATTATTTTAGGCATTATTCTCATCATCATTCTTTTCAGCAGTATAAAAATCGTGCGTCAATCCACCGCAGTAGTGGTCGAAAGACTGGGTAAATACCACAAAACTCTTACCACCGGTTTTCATATGGTAACCCCTTTTATCGACAGATGCAGGGATTGGATAAACCTTAAAGAACAAGTTCTCGATTTTAAACCGCAACCCGTTATCACGAAGGATAACGTAACGATGCAAATAGATACCGTCGTATATATCCAGATCACGGACCCGAAACTTTACGAATACGGCGTAGACAGACCTTTGTTTGCTATCGAAAACCTTACCGCCACTACTTTGCGTAATATCGTCGGCGAGTTGGAGTTGGACGAAACCCTCACCAGCCGCGACACCGTAAACGCCAAAATGCGTATTATTCTCGACGAAGCCACCGACCCGTGGGGTATCAAAGTCAACCGCGTCGAATTGAAGAACATTCTTCCGCCGCGCGATATCCAGGATGCGATGGAAAAACAAATGCGTGCCGAGCGCGAACGCCGCGAAAAGATTTTGCAAGCCGAAGGCGAGAAAAAATCCACCGTTCTCGTTGCCGAAGGTAAAAAAGCCGCGGCAATACTCGACGCAGAAGCAGAAAAAGAGGCTAACATTCTTCGCGCAGAAGGTCAGAAAGCCGCTTTGATTGCCGAGGCGGAAGGTTCTGCCCGCGCTATCGAACTCATCAACAACGCCAATCCGACGGCGGCTTACGTCACCTTGCAAGGTTACGAAGCGTTGAAGGTAATGGCAAACGGCGAAAGCACTAAGATAATCGTACCCAGCGAGTTGCAGAACGTATCCGGATTGCTCACTTCCGTCACGGAAATTATTAAAGATAAAAAATAATATCTTTTAATAAAGGAGAAACAAAAAAATGAAAAAATTCGTTAAAGCAATGGATAAACTGCCCCTTATCGTGAAGATTATTCTAGCTCTTCCCGGTCTCGATATAATCTGGAATATCGTTCGTTTGTGCCGCAGTATAGCCAAAAATAACGTCGGAGGCGTTATTCTCGGTATCGTTCTTCTTATCGTAGGTATACCGTTTATGTGGCTTATCGATATCATTACGCTTATCTTTGCCAACAGAATTTTGTGGGTTGACTGACCGAATAATTATTTAACACCGCCAAACGCTTCCGTTTGGCGGATTTTTTTGATATAATACCGATATGAATACGAAAATCAATTTTCAAAAAGAATACGAAAAGGTCGTAGAGCAGATTAAAGACGGCAATCCCCACTCTCTGCTTTTACATTGCTGCTGCGCACCCTGCGCCAGCCATTGTCTAACGGTGGTAACGAAAGACTTCGATACTTCTGCGTTCTTTTACAACCCAAATATTTTCCCCACCGAAGAGTACCTCTACCGACTTGAAGAACTCAGAAGGCTGACAGAATCAATGCCACTGCCCCGCCCCGTACGAGTTATAGAAGGCACTTACTGCCCGCAAGATTTTTTTGAAGTCGCAAAAGGATTGGAAAACGCCCCCGAACGCGGCGAAAGATGTTACGCATGTTTCACGTTGAGACTTACCGAAACTGCCAGAGCGGCTAAAACGGGAGGTTTTGAATACTTTGGTACGACGTTGACGCTGAGTCCGAAAAAAGACGAGCAGGTCATCAACGCTATCGGTGAAAAAATCGCCTCGGAATACGGTGTAAAGTGGTTGCCGTCCGACTTTAAAAAGCAGGACGGGTATCTGCACAGCATCGCTTTATCCAAACAATACGATCTCTACCGACAAAACTATTGCGGATGCGTGTACAGCAAAAATCACGATTAAAATAAATTAAAAAACAAAAAAACGCCTCTCGGGCGTTTTTTAAATTTATTTCCGTTTAACGTTTATTTCAATTCGTAAACTTCGCTCAGGCGAATTTTCGTTATGGGTTTACCGGCAAATATCTGCGCGTCCACGTATTTCAGGCGCGCCACTTCGGCGTAGACGACTTCGTCACCGTCGGGAACAACGTAATAGTCGCATTTACCCGGTTTGGTAGTATACTGTCCGCCGTTGAGATAAATAAAATCTATCAGCGGTTTCCACACGCTTTCGTCGGCGAGTTCGATACCGCGAGACAGGCAAAAAAGTTTGCCTTTAAGTCTGTTTGAAACGGGACGGGTATGCTGTTTTGCTATGTAATCCGTGATTCGTATCACAGACTGTCTGGTAACGTAACGTTTACTGACCTGCCCGGCCAGAGAAACCGTGCGGGTCATAACAAAGTCGTCATTACTACCGACGCGGACCTGATAGGTCTCTGCAAGTTGTTCCAGAGTTTTTCCCGTCGTCTCCACGAGGTACTTTAAGGTCATAAGACTTGCATAGGCGTCTTCGTCGGAAGTATGAGCGTTGAAGGTTATTCCTATTTCTTCGGCAATTTTACCAAGCGAACGAACGTCTTTTTCGCCTTTAAAAAGGCGGAAAAACAACTGAGAACAATAAAATTTATAGTTTATGGACGGCAGTTTATAGTGCTGACACGTCTTGTTTATCATATTTACGTCGCTCTCTACCGCGTGCCCTATGACGATAACCTGCGGATCGGTCAACAACGCTTTAATACGGTCGTAAACGTGAGGAAAATCGGGAGAATTATCCAAGACGTCCTTATCTAAATGCAAGTCTAACCCAACGTTCTTTCTTGTGCCGTTAAGATTATATTTGCACCGAGGGTTTATCCAGATATTCTCCTTTTTGACTATATTAAAATTTTCGTCGGCGAGGCAATAGCCGAAACTGCATACGGAATACAGTTTATAGCCGTTTG
>SFEB01000030.1 GCA_004558105.1 Clostridiales bacterium | reverse complement strand
CCTCAATATCAGGTGGTACTATTTGTCGTTGGGCGTACTGTTTTTGGAAAACGTGACCTTCCTTATCGGTACCGTTATTTTACGCAATCTGGCGAGGAAACAAAGTAAAAACGCAAGGCATGACAAAGAACTGTACGAAGCCTTTGCCGACATGTATTCACGAAGTGTTTTTATCGGTAGTATGCGTTTTTTTACCGAAGTGTTTTTAATTGCCGTAGCCACGATCGTTATTTATTGTACGATATCCTACTGGAAATTTGCAGATATAAGTTCTTTCCTTGGGTTATTCAGCGGAATAAGCGTAGTACTTTGCGTTGTCGTGGACGAAATTTTCGTGCTTCGTCAATGGTGTTTAAATAACGATTTTTGCAGAATAAACGATAAAAAAATCAACTTTATTTATTGGCGGCTTTGCCTCGACAATACCGTCAAGAATAACAGAAAGTTTCCTTCGATAAAAACTCCCGATGAGTTGGAAAACAAGTTAACGTTCACTAAAAAACATTTTACGGGTTTTTGGCGGGCAAATCAACTGAGTAAATACTTATATCAATGTCCGCATTGTAAAGCGGAATCAAGACTTGGTTTCAGCGGCAACGTAATAACGTGTTCTTCATGCGGAAAACAATGGGGCGTAAGCGTTAACGGTAATCTTGTTGGTATTAACGGTGAAAGTACGGTCAAAACGACAGACGATTGGATTAACTTTCAAAGAACTGAAATGAAGCGGAAAACTACCGAAAACGAGTTTGAATATTCGTATAGTGTGAAGGGGAGTTTATCCGTATTTCTTGACGGAAGAAGGTGGGTAAAACTCGGGGAAGGTACGCTCTATCAGTATTCCGACAGTTTTGTCTTCTTGTGGGATAACGACGGATTAAGGCGCGATCTGAACGCGGAAGTAAAAGGATTTATTCCGTTCAGTTTCGGCAGGGGAATGTACTTTAACGACGGGACTCTGACTTATCGATTTAAAACGCAGGATAAAGCGAAATACGTTGAAATTAACGATTCGCTTGTTGCTCTTGAGGAAAAAGCAGATAATAGCTAATAATATTTTAAACATAGTAGTTTCTTTTGGGGTAAAAATGGCAGATAAAAACCTTTTACAACTTAAAAAATGGCTTGATGAAAGCAATAATATCGTTTTTTTCGGCGGAGCCGGCGTATCTACGGAGAGCGGAATACCCGACTTTCGCTCGGTTGACGGTCTGTATAATACCAAATACGATTATCCGCCCGAAGAAATACTGTCGCACACGTTTTTCGTGAAAAATACCAAAGAGTTTTACCGTTTTTATACCGATAAAATGATCTTTAAAAATGCAAAACCTAACTATGCTCATTATTTTTTGGCGGAACTGGAAAAACTCGGAAAACTTAAGGCGGTAATAACGCAGAATATCGATAACCTTCACCAGATGGCGGGGAGCAAAAAGGTATTGGAGCTACATGGCTCGGTATATCGCAACTATTGCTGGAATTGTAAAAAGTTTTTCGGAATCGACAAGATACTTGCCTGTGCGCCTGACGTACCTAAGTGCGATTGCGGCGGTATAATAAAACCCGACGTCGTGTTGTACGAAGAAGGGTTGTCAAACGATATTTTGTTTGAGTCGATACAAGCGATAGAAAACGCAGAAGTTTTTATCATCGGCGGAACGTCTTTGTCTGTTTATCCCGCCGCCTCGCTGGTTAATTATTATCACGGAGACAAGCTGGTCCTTATAAACAAGACGCCTACGCCGTACGACCGTTATGCAAATCTCGTGTTTAATCAGCCTATCGGACGACTGTTTGAGTCTTTGAAAGAAATTAAATAGTTTTTCACGCTACATATTACGGTATTAAATATTAAAAAATAAAAAGAAAAAAGGCAAGTCGATTTGCCTTTTTTTAATACAATTAAATAAATGAATGGTTCAGTTAAGTTTTTTGAAGGGTAAAAATTCGGTGTCTTCTATGGGCGATTTATCGGTCATTACGGAATTGTTCATCATTATGCCTTTTTGTAAACTCTGGTAGCCGTACTTTTTTCGTATTTTATCCAAAGTAAAGTTCAATTGTTCCTTTTTTTCTCTGTTTGAGTCAAACAGAGATTCCTGAGTATCCTGCGCTACGGTATTAAGGTCAAAAACGCTGACGCCTATAAGCCGCAAAGGAACGTCTGATTGACCTTGCCACATTGTTTTTAGCAATGAAAAAGCAGAGTCCGCTATTTGTCCGCCGTCAAAAGTGTAAAACGACATTTGAGTTTGCTTGGAAAGGCTGTTTAAAGTATTGTAACGAATGCAGACCGATATGCCATGTGCAAGTAAACCTTGTTGGCGAAGTCGCACTCCTATCATGTCGCTTAAAAACCAGACGACCTGTTTTGCGGTATCTAAGTCGCAGACGTCTACGATTGTAGTAGTGCTGTGACCTATAGACTTGACGGGGAGTGATACGTCCGCCGCTTCGACCGGAGCGTCGTCCTCTCCGTTCGCCCATTGCTTCATTTTGACGCCGTTGATTCCGAAAACGTATTTTAAAAGGCTTTCGTCCGCGCGGGCAAGGTCTCCTATGGTGACAATATGGTATTTTGACAGCTTCTGAAGAGTTTTTCTGCCTATCATCAGCATATCCGACACGGGGAGTTTCCACACCACGCTTTTAAAGTTATCGCGCGATATAACGGTAGTGGCGTCGGGCTTTTTAAGGTCGCTTCCCAGTTTTGCGAATACTTTGCAAAACGACACCCCAACGGAAATAGTGAGGTTGGTTTCTTCTTTAACTTCTTTACGCAACCTGTCGGCAATTTGTTTGCCGTCACCGAACAGTTTTTCGCTGTTAGTTACGTCCAGCCAGCACTCGTCAAGACCGAAACTCTCTACTTTGTCGGTATAACGTTTATAAATTTCATGAATTTTTTTGGCATATTGGACATAATATTCGTAATGCGGTAAAACGATAACGAGAGAAGGGCATTTCTTTTTCGCTTCCGCTATCGTTTCTCCGGTGGCGACGCCCATTGACTTTGCGAGTTGATTTTTTGCCAGAACAATACCATGTCTGTGTTCTTTGTTACCGCAGACTGCGACGCATTTGCCTTCGAGTCCGTGGTTTAGGGCGCACTCGACGGAAGCGTAAAAGTTATTAAGATCGCAATGTAGTATGGTTCTTTCTCTCATAGTATTATTTTAGAACAAACGTTCGATTTTGTCAAGTGTTAAGGAGTAAAAAATGTTATTGTCCGATCAGATAAAAAAAGACAAAGAAATAAAGGTGCTGTTTGCCAAAGCGGAAGAGCAGTTAGAAGCGATGGGTTACACCGAGCATAGTTATCGGCACATCGATATAGTAGGTGTCAGAACGTTAAAAATTCTTCAGGAGGTAGGCGCAACGGAGCATGAACAGGAATTGGGCAAGATAGCCGCTTTTTTGCATGATATAGGCAACAGTATAGACAGACGCGGGCATGCGCACTATGGTGCAATTTTGGCGTATTTTTTGCTTACGAAAAGAGGAATGGACTGTTGTGACGCCGCTCAGGTTATGCAGGCAATAGCAAACCATGACGAAGGAAGTGGAGAAGTTGCGACTAAACTTTCCGCCGCACTCGTTCTTGCCGACAAGTCTGACGTACACCGCAGCAGGGTGAGAAAGTTAAAAATCGATCATAACGGATTGGTCGATAAGGAAGACATACACGACAGAGTAAATTACGCCGTCGTAAAAAACGATTTGGTAGTGGATAAAGAGAACAAAAAAATCAAGTTTTTGTTTGAAATAGACAAGACCATATGTTCGCCTATGGATTATTTTGAGATTTTTCTTGAAAGAATGAAGATGTGCAAGGTGGCGTGCGGTTTTTTGGGGTACGAATTTCAATTGCTCATTAACAGTTTTGAATTGGTATAGATTGGTATAAGTATATAAAAATATAAAAACGTTCGAAAAAAACGTTAAAACCAATATCCGTGTATTGTTCCGGCGGATATTTTTTTGCTAAAAAACAGGCAAAAGTCGTTTTTAAATTGACGATAAGAGGTTTTTGTGGTATCATTGAGCCAATACGACGTAGAGGTACTGTATGGAATTCAATAAGATTTTGGCAGAAGAATTTAACCTTAAGTTGGAACATGCCACCAACGTTATCAACCTGATAGAAGAAGGTAATACCATTCCGTTTATCGCAAGATACCGCAAGGAAATGCACGGAAATTGCGACGACCAGGTTTTGCGTGCTTTTGCGGACAGGCTTACTTATTTGCAAAATCTCGATAAACGTAAAAACGAAGTTGCCGCCAACATCACGGAACAAGGCAAAATGACGGAAGAAATTACCGTTGCGTTAGCTAACGCCACGACTCTGACCGAGGTTGAAGATATTTACCGTCCTTTCAAACAAAAGAAAAGAACGCGTGCCAGCGTTGCTAAAGAGCGCGGACTGGAACCGTTGTCTCAGATTATTTTCGAACAACAATTCGACGGCGATATTTACGCCGAGGCAGAAAAATATATTGACGAAGAAAAAGGCGTTAAGACTGCTCAGGACGCAGTCAACGGCGCCTGCGATATTATTGCCGAAATTATTTCAGACGACGCGGAAATGAGAAAGGTTCTGCGTGAGTTTATTAAAGAAAATGCTGAAATAAAAACTAAATTGCTTGACCATCCCGACAATAAGACTTACGACATGTATACCGAATACAGCGAAAAAATCGCAAAGATTCCAAGCCACCGCGTGTTGGCAATCAACCGAGGAGAAAAGGAAGACTGTCTTAAAGTCTGGATAGAAGCGGACGAAGAAATTGCCCTCAATAAGGTTAAGGCAAAGTACGTCAGACAAACGGCGCCCGTTGCGTTAAAAGAATTGATGGAAGCGACGTGCATTGACGCTTACAAGCGTCTGATTTTCCCGTCGCTCGAAAGAGAAGCGCGCAGCGAGTTGACGGATATGGCGAACGAACAAGCCATCAAAATGTTTAAAGTCAATCTTAAACCATTGTTAATGCAACCGCCGCTCAAGGATAAAACGATACTTGCGGTAGACCCTGCTTACCGTACGGGTTGTAAGATAGCGGTTATCGACAAAAACGGTAACGTATTGGATACGGGCGTAGTTTATCCGACGCCGCCGCAAAACAAGACGGAAGAGGCTAAGCAAAAATTATCCTATTTAATTTATAAACACAAGGTTGACGCAATCAGTATCGGTAACGGTACGGCAAGCAAAGAAGCCGAAATTTTCGTTGCCGATCTGATAAAAGGTCTCGATAGAAAGGTTGCTTATGCCGTTGTAAACGAAGCGGGTGCCAGCGTATATTCCGCAAGCAAGTTGGGTGCGGAAGAGTTCCCGGAATACGACGTTTCTTTGCGTAGTGCGGTCTCTATTGCCCGTCGCTTGCAGGACCCGTTGGCAGAACTTATAAAAATCGACGTCAAGAGTATAGGCGTAGGACAGTATCAGCATGACATGCCTCAAAACAGGCTTACGGAAGTTCTTGACGGCGTCGTAGAGGACTGCGTCAACTCCGTAGGCGTGGACGTCAATACGGCAAGTCCGAGTCTGCTCAGTTTTGTCGCAGGCTTAAACAGCGGTATAGCCAAAAATATAGTTGAATACCGTAAAACCAACCACTTTACCAACCGCAAACAGTTGCTTAAAGTTCCTAAACTCGGTGCGAAGGCGTATGAACAATGCGCAGGATTTTTGAGAGTTATAGGTGGCGACGACATTCTTGACAATACCGCCGTACACCCCGAAGCGTACGAAGCGGTTGGCAAACTGCTTGACTACTTTGGCATGAGTAAAGACGACGTCAGCGGCGGCAAGGCGAGGGAACTCGGCGGACTTATAAGAAACGTCGGCGAAGAAAAGGTTGCAGAAGCAATCGGTATCGGTGTACCTACTATGCAAGACATAGTAGCGGAACTTGCTAAACCGGGCAGAGACATCCGCGACAGCCTGCCCACGCCCGTTTTGCGCAGCGATTTGTTGGATATCAAAGATTTAAAGCCGGGTATGGAACTTGACGGCGTAGTGCGCAACGTCATCGACTTTGGCGTATTCGTAGATATAGGCGTTCATCAGGACGGTCTCGTTCATATAAGCCGCATAGCCGACGGGTATATAAAGCATCCTTCCGACGTACTGAGCGTTGGCGATAAAGTTCACGTTAAAGTGCTGGAAGTTGATACCGTCAAAAACAAAATAAGCCTTACTATGAAAACTTCCGAAAATCCGTACGGTAAAAAACCTAAAGACGAAGGAAGAAAGCAAGGCGGAAGAAAAGACGGTAAACAGTTTGTTAAAAAGAACGAAGAACAACAGCTTGACGAAGCGCTCAAGAAATTGCAGGCAAGATTTAAAAAATAATATAAAACAGTATAAAAAAATCGGACTGAGTTTTATCAATCCGATTTTTTGAATTTTATTATAATTATTTTTTTAAGTTATCATCGGGTAAATATTTCCGAGTATTGCTATTGCCAGCGAACAGTAAATCGACAGCGAAACTGCGTCGACGATGGTCGTTATAAAGGGGCTTGCTACGACGGCAGGGTCAAGGTGGCATACCTTAGCGATAAGAGGAAGGGTGCAACCGATAAATTTCGCTATCATAATGGTGCAGAATATGGTAAGACAAATAACGATTGCTATGATGAAACCGTTTTCAACTTTATAAAGTTGGTCTATCAGCATAAGTTTACCAAAGCAGGCGACCATTAACGTTGCGCCGAGAAGAAAAGCAACTCTGAGTTCTTTCCTGATTACTTTAAATATGTCCTTAATATTAATCTCGCCTAAGGCAATACCGCGGATAACGGTGACCGACGCCTGACTGCCTGCGTTTCCGCCAGTGTCCATTATCATAGGTATACAGCCCGTGAGAATAATACCAACTACCGGTAAATTAAGAGTTTCTTCGTTGGCGTTGATGATAAGTCCCGTAAACGTAGCGGAAACCATCAATAACAGCAACCAAGGCACGCGGTTGAGCCAGATGCGCCATGCCGGCGTTTTAAGATAAGGCGTGTCGGTAGGCGTGATAGCCGCCATCTTCTGAATATCTTCCGTCGCCTCGTCTTCGATTACGTCGATGATATCGTCGATTGTAACGATACCTACCATGCGTTCTTCAGCGTCTACAACGGGAACGGACAGCAGGTCGTATTTTTTGATTATCGAAGAGACTTCTTCCTGGTCGGTGTGAGTAGAAGTAAAGATAACGTTTGTTTCCATTATCGTATCGACTACCGTGTCGGGTTTTGCAAGCAGAAGCTCTTTTATCGTCAAAACTCCCACAAGGTGTTTTGTGGAGTCAAGTATATAACAGCAGTTGACCGTTTCTTTATAGTCGCCTATTTTTCTTATCCGTTCCAGAGACTGGTTGACTGTCATTCCTAGTCTCAAATCAAGAAATTCCGGAGTCATTATGCTGCCTGCGCTGTTATCGGGGTAGGCTAAAAACTTGTTTATTTCCGCGCGTTTTTCCGGTTTCGTAGACTTTAAAATCTTTTTTACAACGTTGGCGGGCATTGCTTCTATGAGGTCTACCGTGTCGTCGAGAAAAAGTTCTTCTACGATATTGTTTATTTCTTTATCGGAAATAATTTCAATAATTTCCTGCTGTTTATCGGGAGGAAGGTAAGAAAAAACTTCCGCAGCGTCGTCGGTTTTTAATAATCGAAAAACTTTGATTGCATCCTGAATATCCAAATCGTTCAGTAACGTTGCAATATCTACGTTGTTTGTTTCGTCAAGTATTTTCGTTATCTGAGAAATTTGTTTGTTTTGCAACAACTCTAAAATTTCCATAAAAACCTCCTTTTTGCGGAAGCAAAAGCGTTTAAAATAGTTTATGATTGATTACGTTAAATCGATAGTCCTTTTCCTCTGACCTTATTGGTCCAAAATGGCAAAGCCCAGATTTGTTTTACTTAATTATTGTAAACTTTTTAAATTTTTTGTCAAGAATTTTATTAAAAAAAGTGGTAATACGAATTATTTTTATCGGTTTAACAGTAAAATATAGCGAGGATGGTACAAAGAAGAAAAAAATAACCTTAAAAGTGTTGAAAATGCTTGAAAAAGTAAAAGAAAGATAGTAAAATATAGACAAGACAAGAATAAAATTTGTTCCTGCCTGGTGCGTCAGGTTAATTGCAGTGCGTCAACCACAGTAGAAAAACGGGAACTTGCGTCTTTGCGTCGTTATGTCAGGCCTCAATACCCTAACGGGTTCAAAAACTTTAAGTTTCGGACGGAAGACAGAGGGCGTGAGCAGAGTACCCACCTGAATATAAGTTCAGGTTGACTACGCTAATGCCAACGGCCGAGGCGGGAACTTTTAGTTTACTAACGATGAAAAATAAAGTTCAAACCATTTTTTATCTTTCAATAGCGGCGGCAATATTGGTCGGCGTTTTGTCTGCTTTTTTTATTAGTGGCAGTGGCGGACTGTTCCCCGACAGCGGAATGGCGCGTACCGCATATGAGTTGAATAATACGGGCGACGTTAGAACCGTCTACGTAGACGGTGCCGTCGAGAATCCCGGTTGGTATTCTTGTAGTGTCGGCGAAACTTTCGGACAAGTCGCCGGTAAAGCAGGTTTGTTGAATAATTCTGTCGTAAAAAATTCCGATGCCGTTATTTTATACGACGTATCTCGTATATACGTTTGTTTCGAAGAAAACGGAGAAGTTAAATACGCCGTTAACGTTAACGACGGGCTTTTCGGTGATTTGTACGTATACGCAGGAATCAGCGAAAGCGTCGCTAAAAAAATAACGAGTTATATCGACGAAAACGGAAAACTGAAAAGTAAAAAAGAATTGCTTTCCAACGACGTTCTGACTGCAAAAGAGTGGGAGGAAAACCATTTTCGGATGTACGTCGAGGTGGAAGAATGAAAAGACGCCTCGTTAATTTCAGACCGTTTGCCATGATAGCGGCGTCCCTGATTGCAGGTATTCTGATCGGTTACGCATGGATTTACGGGGCTTTTTGGGCGTTTTGGACTATTTTCTGTTGCATGCTTGCGACGGGAATAGTCTTTTTTGTTTTAAAAAAGAAAAAAGTTGCCATATGTTTAACGATAGCGGTGCTGTCTTTTTTGGGCGGTTTCTTTGATTTTAATATGTTTTACGGTAGTTATACCGCCAAAAAATTTGAAAACGAAGAGGTTTTTATCAGCGGAAAACTTACCGACTATTACTCCGAATCAAAAGACAGTATTTTTATTTCTGTAAAAGAGGCGTCTGTCAATTACAACGAAACAAAATATAATATCGGCGTATGGATCGAAGCGGACGAAGATTTTTCGGTAGAGTACGTAAGAAAGAGACTCAGTTGTTACGTCGATTTTACCTGCAGGCTTAACAATGCGCCCGTTTTTAAAGACGGAATAAATACTTTTTACGTAAAAAATAATATTGCATACGTGGCTACGAGCGTAAAAGATTTAAACTTTTACTCCGGCAACTTATCATTTGACGAGACTGCGAGAGAATACGTGAGGACGACGTTGAAGGAGAATATGACGGAAGACACCGCGTCAATCGGTATTGCTTTATTGCTCGGCGATAAAAGCAATATGTCGGCGGAACTGAAAAACGGCTACCGTCAGATGGGAATATCGCATATTTTTGCGGTAAGCGGCTTGCATATGGGGTTTATTTATTCTATTCTCGGTTTTGTGGTGTTTAAAACGAGGATTAAAAAGTGGAAAGCCGTTCCCATCGTATTTTTCCCTATGTTGTTTTACGCATGGATATGCGGTTTTTCGCCTTCTGTCGTAAGGGCTCTCGTTATGACCACATGTGCGTTGATTTTTAACGCTTTGGGCGAAAAAAACGACAGTCTGACCTTTTTGGCGGTGGCAGCTATTATAATACTGTTATGGCGTCCCGTTTATTTGTTTGACGCAGGGTTTTTGTTGTCGTTTTCCGCCGTTATCGGTATTATTTGTGTTTCTCGGATACTCAATCGCAGTATACGCACCGATAATAAACTCTTAAAGTCTCTGTATTCCGTTGTTTTTATAAGTCTCGGCGCCACTCTCGGTTCGCTTGGACTCATCGTGGAGTTTTACGGAGAAATCGCTTTTCTCAGTATATTCTTCAACCTTTTAATAACGCCGTTTATAAGTATTATATTTGTGCTGTTACTAGTCGGACTGTTACCGTTTTTAAAGTTCGTTTTGATTTTACCTCAATGGTTTTTTACAATGACCAATTTTGTTGCTTATAAGTTTTCCGAAAGCGGTTTCGGCGTCGTTTCGGCGAAAAGTTTCGGCGTAGCATTATTGTTTTTCTATGCGGCAATGTTTGTTTTCGGCGGATTTATTAATCTGAAGAAAAAAGAAAAGAAGATAACGATTGTGTCTTTATTGACCGTTTTTGCGATAACTGCCGTTATTTCTATGTTGCCGAAACCAACTGAAAGGCAAATAAACGTATTGTCGAGTAATTCTGATTGCTGTAACGTCGTCACCGATACCAAAAACAACGCTTATATAATTTACGACTTTTCGTCCGAGTATGATTCTGACGACATTATCGACCGGTGCAAAAAGAATAATATCAAAAATATTTATGCTTTCGTTTTAGAGCCCGACAATTTTGACAGCGACAATTTGTTGGCGCTAAAAAAGGCAGGATTGAAGGTTGACAGCGTGTATTTTAACGGCGGAATCGTCGATAATATCGTATATTCAAAACTCAACGGTAACGGTATAGAAGTATTTTGCTTTGTGAACGGAAACTACGTTGAATTCGACGAATACACGTTCCTGTGCATTGCGGAAGGCGGCAAAGCGTGGTTTTTGTCGGGTGAAAAGGTTACGATGCTGTTTTGCGGCGATATCGGTACTTCCGCTTTTGACAGAATATTTTATAACCTTCCCGAAAAAGTCGACCTTGTTTTTGCTACGGAAAACGAAGAATATATTATAAACAGAACGAATTGTCTGGCTGTAGTCACTCAGAATTATTCGTCTGACAAAATATTTGGAACAAAAGACTTGGGAAACTTTACAATTGCAATAAAAAATGATAAGATAATAGCGATTCCTTAGAGGTAAAATGCTATATTCTCAGTTTATCGAACAGTTGAAAAACAGTTTTTTCCCCGTTGTCGTTATAGAGGGCGATGACGCTTTTTTGCGCGAGGACGCACTGGAAAAAATTACCGAGAGTTTAAATATCGTTTTGCCCGAGCTTAACGTTACGGTAAGAGACGGTCAGGACGTTTCCGTTACCGAGATAGTCGCCCTTGCAAACTCGTTTCCTGCCATGAGTGAAAAGAGGCTTATCGTATTAAAAAACTTTTTATCGGATAAAAAAAATATAAGTAATAAAGATAAAAACGTAATAAAATTTTCCGAGTATTGCGCTCAACCGAATGAATCTACTTGTCTGGTTCTATTTTACAGCACGTCCGAATGTCCGTTAAAACTCAACGCAACCTACGTTGACTGCAATAAAAAAGACGTTTACGCCGTTGCCGATTGGATAAGCAAAAGCGTAGAAAAAGAAGGCAAAATAATAGAACGTTCGCTTGCCAGAAAAATTGCCGAATATTGCAATTGCGATATGTACAACGTTTTTCAGTCCGTAAACAAGTTGCTGGCGTACTGCGAAAGAGAGGTCACTGCCGAGGCAATAGAACTGCTGGTACAAAAAGACGTAGAGGTGGTCGTATTTGATCTTTCAAACGCCATCTGCGCCGGACAGCCTGCGCGCGCATTGGAGATTTGCCGGAAGTTATTGACAGAAGAGGAACCGGGTAAAATTATGGGCTCTATTTATTCGGGGTTCAGGAGAATGTTTTTCGTTTCTTCCTCCAATCTGTCGGACGAGCGCTTGGCGGAAAAGCTCGGAGTAAAACCGTATGCGGTAAAAAAGGCCAGGGAACAAAGTAATAAATTCGGCGCAAAGAGATTGAAATCGGCGTTGTTACTCTGTGCCGACAGCGACGCAAAATTAAAAAATTTTAACGGCAACGAAAGAGCAATAATAAACGATTTAGTAATGGCGTTGTGCAACTTGGGGAGTTAGGTAGAAACAGATGACAGAGTTATTTAAAAAGTTGACAAAAAATTATCGTCTGAGTATGTTTGTCGCATACCTGGCTTTTGTGCTGACTTACGCATTTAGCGGTATATACAAGGTAAAAAGTTTTTTGAGTTATGTTACTCAATACTTATTCGACGTGCCCAAAAGTTGGCTTCTGACGGCAGGTTGTTGTATTGTTTTCGGTTTTATCGGCATGGTTCTTTTCGTTGTTTTGACCAGAGTATTTTTTGCCGTTTTTAAAATTTACACTGTTCCGCATAGAGAAGCCGTTTTTATTTCTTTACTCGTCTTTTCGGTAAGAAACCTGATACTCGGTTGTCTTAATCTTTTGGTCGTATTTTTGCCGCCGATGATTTCATTGGCTAAAATATTCTTCCTGGTATTGACGGTGGCTGCTTTTGCCGTGATTTACGCTATCTATGATAAATATTACTTGCACGCCAAAGCGGCTCCCGCGTTTTTCAAACTGCATTTGTTATATTGGGGCGCAATAATCCTCGTGTCGTTATTGACCGGATTTTTGTTTTAAGGAGGCAAGACGTGAAAAAGGTTACTTTAATATTTATTTGTCTCGTTCTTATCCTTTGTATGACGGCATGCTCGGTTCGTCCGCAAGAGGAGAGTAAAGAAGATTTAAATGCAAGGGCGCTAGGTCAAAGTTTTGAGGTGGTAAACGTCTGGCGTGATTTTTGTAACGCTTGCCCGGATAGGGAAAGTTTTTCTCAAGGCGAAAAAGATGCGGCTGACTATATAAAAGGCATGTTCGGTTCCTGTGGTCTGGAACAATATTATGCCGACGGTTTTATACAGTCGGTTGACTACGGCGAAGAAGCAACCACTCAGAACGTCGTCGGAATTATCAGGGGAGAAAATACCGACAAAAACGTAGTTATAGGCGCACATTACGACAACTTAGGCGAAATCAACTCAGAGGGAGCTAACGATAATGCAAGCGGCGTTGCGGTATTGCTTAGCCTTGCAAAATATTTTTCCTACAAAACGTTACCTTTTAATCTCGTATTCGTTGCTTTTGGCGGTGAAGAGGCAGGGTACGCCGGTAGCGGTCATTTTGTCAATAATTTCGATACGGACAGCATATTGTTGTTTATAAACATTGACAGCGTAGCAAACGGGAAATATCGGCTCTACGTTTTTGGTGGAATCATATAATAAAGAATATAACGCGCCGTATTTCAACACTGACGCTTTGGCTTTCGATTATTGCGGTGTACCTACGATTTCCTTCTTTGCCGGCGATATGGAATATTCTTATTCGTATATCGAGTCAAAAGATGAAAACGAGAGGGTAATGCATACGTCCGACGACAGCGTTCTTGTCCTGGAGAGTTTTGGCGACGATTACAAATACAATATGCAATCGGTGTTTAACTGTGTTTGTCTGACCATCGAGAGCGAAAACTTTTTTGTTACTGCAATCGATGCCAAAAACCAACTTTACGGAGTTCTTTCGTATTTAAATCTTATTTCCGTTATCGTATGCTTTGTTGTTTTGGTGGTATTAGCGGTAGTTTGCTTTAGTGTTTATAAAAAATTAAAAAAACGTGCAGTCGTCAAAGAGGAGCCATTAAAAAATTTCACGTTATTTTCACGTCCAAATGACGAAGAAATATTTACTTTTTAAAATAAGTGTGCTATAATGGGTGAGCTTGAAAAGTGAGAGCAACCAAATAATTGTCTGGGTGTAGCGCAGTTTGGTAGCGTGCTTGAATGGGGTTCAAGAGG
>SFEB01000029.1 GCA_004558105.1 Clostridiales bacterium | reverse complement strand
AATCTTTAAAATTACGTCGTAGGTACCGTCTGCGTTTTTGTGATAGTCGCTGAAATACTCTTGTTTACGACGGTAGTTGAGACGGTTGACTTTCACGCAGTTACTGATTTGTTCGCGCAGGCTCGAAGGCAGTCTTACGAAAAAATGTGCGAGGCACACGCGTCCTTCGGGCGTAATGGTGTACAAGGGCGAACCGCTGCTGTTTTTGTTGGTGTGGTAGACGAAATTGGCTTCGATAAGCTGAGTCAGGGCAAATTTAAAGTCCATATAAATCATCCAACCGTTAGAGTTGCAACACAAATCGGACAGAGAGTCTTCTGTCAAGGGCATCTCCATCTTATCGAATACAAACAGCAATAACAGTTTGTTTTGTGCGGCGTCCAACGCAAAATCAGCCAAATCAACCTCGTCAGTGTCAAAAATTGCCTTTTATATCTTTTTTTGATAAAAAAACGGCAAAACACTATATTAGGTATATTCTAATACAAAGTTGAAAATATTACAACTCATTTTAATAAATTTATTTTTTTATTATTTTTAATTGTCTAATTTCTTTCGTTGTGATACAATTTTTAAAGGAGGTAGGATAAATGTCGGAAAATCGGAATTCTGCGGAAGTTTTTTGTGAAAGAGTGGATGACCTTATCGCCAGCCATCTTCTTTTGGCGCAAAAATCTATAAGTAACCTTTTAAGATATATAGCCAACACTCCCGTGTTTATGAATACTCTCAGCGAAAGTCTTGCGAGCGTTTCGTACGTCGAAGAATTTGAACGCAGTCGCGTATTTTACTTTAAAGACGGCAAAGCGCATTTGAAATTCGTTTTGCCCACCGACAAATACCGTTGTTTTACTCTGGTCGTGTGTTTGTTGGCGGAAATAGACGAAGGGAGACGGAATTTTTTGCAATTTTTGCAGGAATACTTTCCCGACGCCGACGACTTTGCTTCGTTCCAACGCTTTTGCGGAAGCGTGCTTTATCCCTTTAAAAATGCCGGCGAGAGTATATTGACGGGCGATAAGGTATTTATCAGAGAGGACGCGTCGGATTTTACGGCTAAAAAGGGACGGATGTCCGACGACGAAGTAGAAAAACTCAAATACGAGTTGGAATCGGTTTGTAAAAAAATCAACGGCGACACCTTCCGTTCCGCCGACAGTAAAAACGAATGTATTTCGGCAGCCGTTTCACTTGGCAACGCGATTGTAAGCCGCAATACCGACGCCGTACGTCGGTCGTGGATAGGCTTCAAAAATACGGCGAAAGTCAATCAACTGAATGAAGAAGATTTGACAAAACTTCATCAGATGCTTACTCAGTCGGGCTTACTGTAAGACGGTATAAAAAACGTAACTAAAAAAGCAAGGAGAAAATCCTTGCTTTTTTTGTTGAAATTTATTTAGCGGCAGGTCCCATGAGTTTTGTAACTACGCTGTTGAAGGCTGCGTCGTTGATTATGTTCTTATCATGCAGTGTATTAAGATATTTCATTCTTTCTTTTGTCGATGAGGAACATGGAGACACTATGGCTTTACAGATATAGACGGGCAGAGAATCTTTGTCCAACAGCCTTTTCTTTGCAAAATTGTTTAAATGGTTTATCTTGAAGGACAGAGGCATGTCGACGGGAAGAGACATCAGCACTGCCAAACCACGTTTAAAAGATTCGTCAGTGATTTTCCCTTTTTTGTAGAGTTTCTGGAGCATTTTTGCTCTTTCGTTAAATTCCTCTGCGTTGACCGTCGTCTGTACCGAGTCGTCGGTTTGCTCGTTTATATTCTGCGTAAAGTTCTCTTTGCTTAAATGCTTGTTATAACTTAAAAATACCGTTATCAGTTCGGCAAAAGCAAGGATAAAAGTAACGATACCGACTATTTTTGCATATTTTTCAAGTGGGTCGTCCGTCATTGCGATAAAGATAAAGACTCCGATCGCTCCGTTAAGTATTGCCGACAAAAGGGATAAAACGCGTTTTTCACGACAGCGTTTTTTCGTTTCGTCTTTGTAGGGACTGCCCATCAGATCCGAGGCGAAGAATATAAGTATAATTCCGAGCAGAAGAAAAGCTATCGGCGTTACGATTTTTACCGCCATTTCGCCGATATGCAGCATTTGAGGCAGATTGGTGAATAATCCGCTCAAAAAGGTATCGGTTGCTTGTTTGATTATCCACTGATAAAAGGTAAAACCTGCCAGAAACAAGAATGCCAGACCCAACAGCAGTTGTATAAGTCCGCCGAATACATGTGTGAGACGCTTTGTCGTACTCATTTTTTTCACTCCTTTGGTTTTTTCCCGGACAAAAAAGCACAAAACTTTCTCTCGTAAATATAAATAATATTATATCACTCGCCAAGATATTATGTCAAGTAAAAACGCATTGCGGCGATAATTATAGTTACGCGTTTTCGGCTGAAAAAAGATATTTTAAAACAATGTGACAATGCAACAAATTTATTGTCAAGTTGCGTGAAACTTTCGGTTTTTTACTTGACAATATCCGAGTAAAAAACTATAATTAAGCCGTACAAAAAAAGGGGAGAACCCCGAAAATTTTGGAGGAATTTTTATGAACAGCTACATCAAAGAAGTTATTGATGCAACAGCAGCTAAAAACCCGGGCCAACCTGAGTTTATGCAAACAGTTACGGAAGTTTTGACTTCTCTCGAACCGTTGGTCGAAAAGAACGAAAAACTTTATCGTGAAAACGCTATTCTCGAACGTATGGTAGAACCTGAACGTCAGATTATGTTCAGAGTCCCCTGGACAGACGACCAAGGCAAACCTCACGTCAACCGCGGTTATAGAATACAATTCAACAGCGCAATCGGTCCGTACAAGGGCGGTTTGCGTTTCCAAAAAGACGTTAACCTTTCTATCATCAAGTTCCTGGGCTTCGAACAAGTTTTCAAAAACAGTCTTACTTCTTTGCCCATGGGCGGCGGCAAGGGCGGCAGCGACTTTGACCCCGTAGGCAAGAGCGATGCAGAAGTTATGCGTTTCTGCCAGAGCTTTATGACGGAACTTTATCGTCACATCGGTCCTAACCTCGACGTTCCCGCAGGTGACATGGGCGTAGGCGGCAGAGAAATCGGTTATTTGTTCGGTCAATACAAACGTATCCGCAACCAATACGAAAACGGCGTTCTCACCGGTAAAGGTTTGTCCTTCGGCGGCAGCTTGATCAGACCCGAAGCAACCGGTTACGGCGCAACTTACTTCCTCACCAACGTTTTGTCCTACCTCGGCAAAAACATTAAGGGTATGACCTTTGCTATTTCCGGTTTCGGTAACGTAGCATGGGGCGCAACCGAAAAGATTACGGAACTCGGCGGTAAAGTTTTGACTCTCTCCGGTCCCGACGGTTACGTTTATATCCCCAACGGCATCAAGAAGGAAGAAATTCCTTACATGCTCGAAATGCAAGCAAGCCACAAGAACATCGTCAAGATGTTTGCCGATAAATTCGGTTATGAATTCGTTCCCGGTAAGAAACCTTGGGGTAACGTAAAAGCCGACATTTATATGCCTTGCGCACGTCAGAACGAAATCCTTATCGAAGACGCCGAAGCTACAGTAAAGATGGGCGGCGTTCAGATCCTGAACGAAGTTTCCAACATGCCCACCACCAACGAAGCAGTCGCTTACTTGCAACAACACGGCATCATCGTTTGCCCGTCCAAAGCTGTTAACGCAGGCGGCGTAGCCGTTTCCGGTCTCGAAATGTCTCAGAACAGCGAAAGACTCGCTTGGTCCAAGGAAGAAGTCGATGAGAAACTCAAGGGTATCATGGCTAACATCTTCAAGCAAATTATCGACGCTTTGCAGGCTGCCGGCATCAAAGAAAACAACTTTGTCCAAGGCGCAAACCTCGCAGGCTTCAAGAAAGTTGCAGACGCTATGATCGCTCAAGGTCTCGTATAGTCTTTACTTGATTAATTTGATAAAAAACTCCTCTCGTCCGAGAGGAGTTTTTTTGATTTTAAAAACCCGTTGTCTGTCTGGTGATTTTAAACAAGATTGAAGGACAAAAGTAAAAACACCCCTCAGGCGAGAGGTGTTTTATCGTGTGAGTTAATATTTATTTTGCGAGGTCGATACCGACTTGAATAGCCTTTTTATTGACTTCTACAAACTGCGGTTTGACGTTGGAAGCGAGAATGGCGTCCCAGTCGATGTCGGTAAGCTTCATCAGTCCGATTAAAGAACCGAGCAAAATGATGTTTGCAACTTTCGGATTGCCGAGTTTTTCCGCTTCTTTGTTGGCGTCGAAAACGGTTACGTCAGCGTGTGCGCCGAGTTCTTCCAGAATATTCTTCGGATATTCGCAAACGCCGGAAGTTATAGGCATACCGGGGATTTCGCAGTCGTTGACGACGATTTTTCCGTCGGGCTTAAGATAATCGAGGTAGCGGAGAGCTTCCATTTTTTCGAAAGCAACGATGATATCGGCTTTACCGAGTTCTACGACGGGGGAGTAGACCTTTTCTTTTGAATAACGGATATGAGAAGTAACGCTGCCGCCGCGTTGGCTCATACCATGGATTTCGCTCATCTTGACGTCGTAGTTTGCCGCCGTCAGACCGAGACTCAATATTTTACTGGCAAGAATGGTACCTTGTCCGCCTACGCCGACCAAAAGAATATTTTTTGTCATTGTCTTATCCTCCTTAGTCTATTGCCTTTTTCGGGCAGATTTGTTTACATACCGTGCAACCGACGCACATTGTGTGGTCGATAACGGCTTTTTTGTTAACGACGGAAATAGCGGGGCAACCGCATCTCAGACAGGCTTTACAACCGATGCACTTGTCTGCGTCGACGGTGCAACGCGATTTGTAAGCGTCGGGATACTGTTCTTTGTCGAGGTTGCTGAACTTTTTGAGAACGCAAGGATATTTGGTGATAATAACGCTTGCTTCGTCCAGTCCCAAAGCCCAATCGAGAGCCTCGTTTACGGCTTTGAGGTCGTTAGGATCGATAACCTTGATATTTTTAATACCTACGGCGCGGACGATACCTTCGAGGTCGACGATAGTCGTTTCATCGCCCTGAGCGGTAAAGCCGGTACCGGGGTTTTGTTGGTGACCGGTCATACCGGTGATACGGTTGTCGAGAATAACGGTTATATTGTTACCCTTGTTGTAAACGACGTCAAGCAGACTTGTGATGCCGCTGTGGAAGAAAGTGCTGTCGCCGAGTACGCTGACGACTCTCTTGTCGTTTCCGGGAATTTGGTTGAATATTTTTTGCGCGCCGTTACCGCTGCTGATACTTGCGCCCATGCAGCAGTTAAAGTCCATTGCGTTGTAAGGAGCCGCGAAAGCCAGGGTGTAGCAACCGATATCGCCGCTGACGACGACGTTTTTACGTTTGCCGAGTTCGTAGAACAAACCTCTGTGAGGGCAACCTGCGCAAAGCGCCGGAGGACGAGCGACGATTTTCGTTCTGTCAAAGTCTGCGGGTACGAATTTTTCGCCCGTTACGACCTGACGGATAACGTCGGAAGTAAGTTCGCCGCAGTAGGGAAGATAGCGACTGCCGTCCGGAGCGTACTTGCCGAAGCATATACCGCCGAAACCTGCGATTTTTACCGCTTCTTCGATAAACTCGTCGTTTTCTTCAAACACGTAAACCTTTTTAAGTCCCTTGCAGAAGTCTGCGATTCTTTCGGTAGGAATGGGGAAAGACAAAGCGATTTTAAGGTAGTTGGCGTTGTTTTCGAAAACTTCCTTAGCGTAGTTAAAGCACATACCGCTTGCGATAACGCCTACGTCCTTGCCGTTGTTTTCGATGGGGTTGAGTTCTGCTGAATTGTTGCTGACAACCTTTAACGCGTCCATATGTTTTTCCACTTCCTGACGGCGGATACGGGCGTTAGCGGGAACGTCGACGTATCTTTTTGCGTCTTTGACGTAAGGAACGATAGGCTTTTCGACTCTGTCGCACAACTCTACCAGGCTCTTGCTGTGGCAAACGCGGGTGGTAACTCTAACAAGTACGGGGCAAGAATATTCTTCGGACATTTCAAACGCCTTCTTGACCATTTCCTTGCATTCCTGACTGTCAGCGGGTTCCAGCATAGGAACTTTAGCGTGACGTGCGTAGTTGCGGTTATCCTGTTCGTTTTGAGACGAATGTTGACCGGGTTCGTCCGCCGTAACGATAACGAGACCTGCGTTGGTTCCGCTGTAAGCGACGGTAAAGAAGGGGTCTGCGGCGACGTTAAGACCGACGTGCTTCATGCTTGCAAAAGCTCTGCCGCCGGCAATAGCTGCTCCGAGTGCCGCTTCGAGAGCGACCTTTTCGTTAGGAGACCATTGAGCGTCTATGTCTTGATACGTAGCGAGATTTTCCAAAATCTCTGTGCTGGGTGTTCCGGGGTAAGCCGCGGCAAATCTGACGCCAGCCTCCCACACGCCGCGGGCAATCGCTTCGTTGCCCGTCATGAGAACTTTTTGAGCCATAAAAACCTCCGTAAAGATTGAAAATTATCAACTTTTAGGCCGAAATACGACCATACAATAGAATTATATAATACCTGTTCGGATTTGTCTATTTATTTTCCAAAATTTTTTGCATAAAAAATAATTTCACTAATAATTTTAACTAAAAGTGAATATTCAGACCTGTTTCGGGGCATAAAATTCATAAATATACATTTTATTGATTTTTGACGAAAAAAACCGAAAAAAAATGAAAAAAAACGGAAAAACAGCCTCAATAAAGTTGACAAATTTTCAATTTTGCAATATTGTTAAGTGTAATTTTTTTTCGGATTTTAAAGGTAAACAGGTAGTATGAAATTAAGAACGGATTTACGTAACGTTGCAATTATCGCCCACGTCGACCATGGTAAGACGACTCTGGTCAACGAAATGTTAAAGCAGGGCGGAATTTTCAGAGAAAATCAACAGGTAGCAGACAGGGTAATGGACAGTAACGCACTCGAGCGCGAGCGCGGAATCACTATTCTTGCCAAAAACACCAGCGCGTACTATAAGGGAATAAAGATTAACATAGTTGACACGCCGGGACACGCCGACTTCGGCGGAGAAGTCGAGCGCATTTTAAAGATGGTTAACGGCGTTCTCATATTGGTGGACGCTGCCGAAGGTCCCATGCCTCAGACCCGTTTCGTAATGCAAAAAGCGTTGGAGTTGGGACACAAACTCATTCTGGTCGTCAACAAGGTTGACCGTCCCGACGCACGTCTCAACGAAGTTGAAAACGAGATTTTAAACCTTTTGTTAGAACTCAACGCTTCGGAAGAGCAGTTTGACAGTCCCATTATTTATTGCAGCGGACGTAACGGCACCGCAAGTCTGGATTATCATACTCCGGGCACTGATCTCAAACCGTTGTTCGACGCGATTATAGAACATTTTCCGCCTCAGGAAGTTGACGACGAAGGGCCGTTGCAGATGTTGGTTTCTACAATCGATTACAACGATTACGTAGGGCGCATAGGTATCGGCAGGGTAGAGCGCGGTACTATTAACGTGAACGAACCCGTCAGCATCTGCAATTACTTTGACACCACCCGCGTCCGTCCGGGAAAAATCAAGACGATTTCTCAGATAGAAGGTCTGGGTCGTCGTGACGTAGAAAGTGCGAGCGCAGGAGACATCGTGTGTATCAGCGGACTTGAAGATATTACTATCGGCGACACGGTTTGCGACGTTGACAATATTTCCGCCGTGCCGTTCGTAAAAATTTCGGAACCGACGGTAGAA
This sequence comes from Clostridiales bacterium, assembly GCA_004558105.1. Taxonomy (GTDB): domain Bacteria; phylum Bacillota; class Clostridia; order Christensenellales; family CAG-314; genus SFEB01. The sequence continues at coordinate 5,658 of SFEB01000029.1, read as the reverse complement.
ATGCTCTTTTCGGTCAACGACGGCCCTTTTGCAGGCAAAGAGGGTGAGTTCGTTACTTCTAGGCACATTCATGACAGACTGTTTAAAGAGATGTTAAAGGACGTTTCGCTTAAAGTCTATCCTACGGACAGTACCGATTCTTTCCGTGTTTGCGGCAGAGGTGAAATGCACTTGTCAATCCTTATCGAAACGATGCGCAGAGAGGGGTACGAATTTTTGGTCGGACCGCCAAAAGTAATGTTTAAAACGGTAGACGGGGTCAAAATGGAGCCTGTCGAGAGATTGGTTTGCGACGTTCCGGAGGATAAAACGGGCGTGGTTTTCAACGGTTTAGGTCCCCGTAAAGGCGAATTTATTCAGATGGAGAATATCGGTTCGAGAATCAGGCTTGAGTTTGCCGTTCCGGAGAGAGGTTTGTTCGGTTACAAGAGCGAATTTCTGACCGACACTCGCGGTGAAGGCGTTTTCAACACGATTTTCATGGGTTACCAGCCGTATAAAGGCGAGATCGAACGCCGCAATACGGGCAGTCTTATCGCTTTCGAATCGGGTGAAGCGGTTACTTACGGTTTGTACAACGCACAGGGCAGAGGCACGCTCTTTATCAGCGCAGGCACTCCCGTGTACGAAGGAATGATCGTCGGAATGAGTCCCAAGGCAGAGGATATTTCCGTCAACGTCTGCAAGAAAAAGCATCAGACCAATATGCGTGCGGCAGGCAGTGACGAGGCGATGCGGCTTGAAAATCCCAAGCGTTTTTCGCTGGAAGAAGCGATGGAATTTTTAAACGACGACGAACTCATGGAAGTTACGCCTAAAAACGTCCGTTTGCGTAAACGTATTCTGGACACGGAACAACGCCTGAAATACCGTGCCAGAATGTTGGATAAAAAGGATTGATTATTTGGGACTGAGAAAAAATAAAAATGAAAAAAGAGCCTTAAACGGCTCTTTTTTTGACGCTTTCGGTCGGTAAATTACGCATTTTTCTTTTACGCTTGTCAAAACTGAAAAAAAGTGGTAAAATAAAAGCAAAAGGAAAAAGTTATGGAAAAAATCGTATTTTTTGACGGAAACAGCATACTTAACCGCGCTTATTACGCCATACCGCCCCTTAACGATAGGGACGGGGTAAACGTTAACGCCGTTCTTGGGTTTTTGAATATCTTTTTAAAGACGCTTGAAGAAGAAAAACCCACAGGGGTGGTCGTGGCTTTTGATAAAAGAGGAAAGAATTTCCGTAAACAACTTTACGAAGGGTACAAAGCCACGCGTAAAGGTATGCCCGACGACCTTGCCGCGCAGATGCCGATTTTAAAAAATATTTTGTCTTTAATGCACGTTAAATACGTGGAAAAAGAAGGCGTCGAGGCGGACGATATTATCGGTACGCTTTCGGCGCGTTTCGGTGTTTCTTCGGTTATTTTCACGGGTGACAAGGATTTATTGCAACTTATCGACGACAATACTACGGTTGTTCTTACCAAACGCGGAGTGAGCGAGGTTGCCCGTATGGACGAGGAGACGACAAAGGCGGAAACGGGTGTTTCGCCCGCTCAGATAGTCGATTACAAAGCGTTGTGCGGCGACGCCTCCGACAATATACCGGGAGTAGCGGGCATAGGGCAAAAAAGTGCGGTAGGTCTGTTGCAGGAATACGGCGATATAGACAATCTGTATAAAAAACTGGACAATGTAAAGGGCGCGACTCTCAAAAAATTGCAGGAAGGAAGAGAAATGGCGTTTCTCAGCCGTCAACTTGCCACTATTATCCGCGACGCGGACGTGGAATGCAGCCTGAACGAATGCGGATTGCCGGTGTTTGACTCTGCCGTCAAGGCAGAACTTGCGCGACACGATTTCCGCTCGATAATCAATCGTATCGAATTTACCGACGGCGACGGAAAAACCGGGTCGTCAAAAACCGTTTCCGTCGTGGAAATTACCACCGAAAAAGACCTTGTTTCCGTATTTGATTCGCACCCGTCCCCACGTGAAATGGCGTTCGTTCTGTCGGATACGATCTACTTTGCATACGACGCGGATACCGAGTACAAAGTGGTGCTGAGCGATAATTTTCTCGACGGAATGACTCTGTCGGGCGCATTGATACTTTTTACTCCCTTGCTTAACGGAGACGTCGGGAAGATAGTTTACGACGGCAAAGGGTTGAAACGTACCCTTGCGGAATGGGGATTCGGTATAGCTTATATTGCCGACGACGTGGATATTTTGCAGTACCTGACCGAGTACCATTCTTTTAAAAACTTCGACGCTTTTCTCGCCGCGCACGACGACGAAAGTAAAGCGGCATGTCTGTTTGCCGCCCGAGACGAATACGTCGAAAAGTTGAAAAAACAGGGGACGTACGGTTTGTACACCGATATAGAGTTGCCGTTGTCTGAACTGCTTTTCGAAATGGAACAGGAGGGTGCGGCGGTGGACGTGAACGTTTTGAAAGAACTTAACGTCGCTTATACGCAGGAAATAGCAAAACTTACCGAAACAGCCCATGAGCTGGCAGGCGAAAAGTTTAACGTTCTGTCGCCCAAGCAACTCAGTTTTATTCTTTTCGAAAAACTCGGACTTCCTCACGGCAAAAAGACGAAACTCGGTTATTCTACCGACAACGAGGCGTTGGAAGCCATCGTCGACAAGCACCCGATAATTGACGTCGTATTGAAAATCCGTATGCTTACCAAACTGAACGGTACTTACGTCGAGGCAATGTTTCCTCTCGTAAAAAACGGTAAAGTGCACACCCATTACAACCAGACTCTGACTACTACGGGACGGCTCAGCAGCAGCGACCCCAATCTTCAGAATATTCCGGCGCGCGATCAGGGACGAGAAATCCGCCGTGCTTTCGTTCCGAGCCGCGACCTGCTTATATCCGCCGATTACAGTCAGATAGAACTCAGATGGCTTGCCTTTTTAAGCGGCGACGAAAAACTTCAGCAAGCCTTTAAAAACGACGAAGACATTCACGCCAACGTGGCGAGCGAAATTTTCGGTGTTCCCAAAGAGATGGTCGTTCCTTCTTTGCGCCGCACGGCAAAAGCCGTCAACTTCGGTATCATATACGGCATCAGCGAATACGGTCTGGCGAAAAATATTTCCCAGACGCCGGCAAAAGCCCGTCAATACATTGCGACTTACTTTGAACGCTATCCGAAAATAAAGATTTATCTCGACAACCTCGTTGCTCAGGCAAAGCAAGACGGTTATGCAACCACTTATCTCGGCAGGCGCAGATATTTTCCGGAACTTAAAAGCGACAATTACACGCTTCGTTCCTTCGGCGAGAGGGCGGTAAAGAACATGCCAATGCAGGGGAGCGCGGCAGACCTTATGAAGATAGCCATGCTCCGCGTCGCCGACCGAATGAAAAGAGAAGGGCTGGAAAGTAAAATGATACTGCAAATCCATGACGAAATAATAGTGGACGCAACTTTTGAAGAACGGGAAAAAGTTGAAACGATTCTTAAAGAAGAAATGGAAGGCGCAATGGTGCTGTCCGTTCCGTTCAAGGTCAGCGTTTCAAGCGGAAAAAATCTCGACGAGGCAAAGTAATGAAAAAGGTTATTGCCATTACGGGCGTTATCGGCAGCGGAAAATCAACGGTAGCGGACTTTTTAAGGTCAAAAGGCGAGTTTGTGGCGGATTGCGACAAGATTTCAAGAGAAGTAGCAGACGTTCCCGACGTTTTGACGGAGATTACACGAAGGTTCGGAGACGGGTTTGTCAAAGACGGCGTGCTCGATCGTCGCGCCCTCGCGGCTGAGGTATTCGGCAGTCCGAAAAAAACGGAGGTTTTAAACGCTTTGTTTCATCCGTATATAAAACGCAGGCTCGAACAAATAGTTTCGGAACGCGACGGCTTGATTTTTGTAGAAATTCCGCTGTTGGAAGAAAGTTTCAAACCGCTTTTCGACGCAGTATGGGTGGTGACCGCGAACGAAAAACGGATATTGTCGCGCGTTTCGCGCAGGGATAAAAGATCGTCCGAACAGGTTAAGGACATTTTAGACCGCCAGAACAGCTATAAAAATATTCCTTCCGCAGTCGTTATCGTCAACGACGGAACGCTGTCCGAACTGTACGAAAAAACGGAAAAATATTTGTCCGCTCTGCATGCGGAGTAAATGGTATCGCTGAATTTTAAAAAAACTTTGCTCGTATGTGGCGTAGTGATAGGGATTTATCACTACGCCATTTTTATTTTTAAATAAACGGGTTTCCCGTTTGGTATATCTTAAAATTGCAATTTGTGGCAATTTTCTTTACCTGCTTCGATTTTACCCAATTTTGTGGCATTTTTAAATAATAGAAAACAAAAATAAGATTAAATAATTTAACCTAAAAGTGGTTAAAATAGTTGACAATGTATTTTTTATTGTGTATAATTATCTCAACAATAGGAGGTGTAAGTTATGGCATACACGAAATTTGCTGAATTTTTGAGGGTTCTCCGTGTCAAGAATCACGAAAACATGGGAGACACAGCAAAACTTCTTGGTGTTAAGGTTGCATTTGTATCAGCTGTTGAGACGGGGAAGAAGAATGTTCCTGAAGATTGGGTTGATAAACTTGTTGAACACTATAACTTAAACGCACAAGAAAAAGCAGAACTTATTCAAGCAATAGAAGATTCAAAGACTACTTCTAAAATAAATTTAGTATCTGCCCCAAGCTTCAAAAGACAAGTTGCATTGCAGTTCCAACGTTCTTTTGATGAAATTGATGAAGAAACTGCAAAAAAAATATTGGAACTTTTAGGAGAAGACTAATATTGGATTACGAAACCCACCCTACAAGCAGAGCGAAAGTTCGATTATACGCTAAAATGTTTAGAAAATTATTCGGACTTTCGTTGTATGGTCCGGTTAATCCGATAATGTTGCTAGACAAGGTTAATAAAGTTTTTTCTGATGTTGATTATGAGATAGTGGAAGAAGCAGAGTTGCCTAAAAATGTTCCTGCCCGTTGTATTATGACTGAAGGCAGTGGTTTTATAATACAAATTGCCGATTATGTTTTTGAAGGTGCATATGAAAGGAATACAGGTGGGTATAGAATGCACATAATGCACGAAATTTTACACCCATATGTTTATAAATTAGGGTTTACGCCAATTTATAATAGAAGTGTCCAAAATAAAAAAATTCCACCGTTTAAGAGTGTGGAATGGATTGTAAAAGCAATGGCTGGAGAAATAATGATGCCTTATGAAGAAACTATAGGGTTAGATGAAGTTGAACTTATAGTGAATTATGGTGTTTCACCAGACGCTGCTTTTAAAAGATTGAAATATTAAAATTGAATGATAATAAAAGAAAAGCACCTAAAAGTTGCTACCAACAACGATTAAGTGCCTTTCAGGAAATGTTGTTATACATTTCTCGTTACACAAATAGTATAACACTTCCTGTCTTTTATGTCAAATAAAATATAGGAGGTATTCGGAAGTGAATACTATTTTAACAATGCCAAAATTGGCGGAAAAAGATGTTTTTAACTCGTTTTTAGTTAGAAACGCAACGTATGACGGGAAAGAAGAAATACCCCGAATTACGACTAGTAACTTGATACCCGAAAAGGTTATAACCTTTTCAAAAGCCAGAAGCAAACAAGAATTTGACTCGTGGATAAATTTTT
>SFEB01000028.1:0-12500 GCA_004558105.1 Clostridiales bacterium | reverse complement strand
TTGGGCGCCTCCGTTACGTTTTGGGAGGCGACCGCCCCAGTCAAACTACCCACCTGACAATGTCCGGTGCCCGGATAACGGCACACCGTTAGAACCTCAGCAAGAGAAGGGTGGTATCCCAAGGGTGACTCCGCAGAAGCTGACGCCTCTGTTTCCAAGTCTCCCACCTATCCTGTACATCACTTGCCGAAATTCAATATCAAGTTATAGTAAAGCTCTACGGGGTCTTTCCGTCCAGTCGCAGGTTAATACGCATCTTCACGTATACTACAATTTCACCGGGCCTCTTGTTGAGACAGTTCCCAGATCATTACGCCTTTCGTGCGGGTCAGAATTTACCTGACAAGGAATTTCGCTACCTTAGGACCGTTATAGTTACGGCCGCCGTTCACTGGGGCTTAAGTTCACTGCTTCGCTTGCGCTAACAGCTCCCCTTGACCTTCCAGCACTGGGCAGGCGTCAGCCCCTATACTTCATCTTTCGATTTAGCAGAGACCTGTGTTTTTGATAAACAGTTGCCTGGGACTATTCACTGCGACCACGCCTTGCGGTGTGGCACTCCTTCTCCCGAAGTTACGGAGTCATTTTGCCGAGTTCCTTAACAAGAGTTATCCCGCTCATCTTATGATTCTCTCATCGTCTACCTGTGTCGGTTTGCGGTACGGGCACCATCTTCCTCCCTAGCAACTTTTCTCGCCAGCGTGAATTCATCAGTTTCCTAGCTATTGCCAAATGTCCTCGGAGCCCAGCCTCGCGAGACGCGTACTTAACTACGTCTCAGCCTCGCTCCAAGACCTCACTTTTCCATCCGTGGGGTCTGACTATCCTTCTGTGTCATTGCATCGGTAAAAACGTCCGATGGTGGTATAGGAATATCAACCTATTGGTCATCATCTACGGCTTTCGCCCTCGACTTAGATCCCGACTTACTATGGGGGGACGAACCTTCCCCATAAAACCTTAGACTTTCGATGGTGGAGATTCTCGCTCCACTTTCGCTACTTATACCGGCATTCTCTCTTGTATGAACTCCACCGCCTCTTTCGATACGGCTTCAGCGCGCATACATTGCTCCTCTACCAATTGTAAAAAACAATTCCTAAGCTTCGGTATTAGGTTTTAGCCCCGTAAATCTTCGGCGCGTTGTCACTCGACCAGTGAGCTATTACGCACTCTTTGAATGAGTGGCTGCTTCTAAGCCAACATCCTGGTTGTCTAAGCAACAATACATCCTTTTCCACTTAACCTAAATTTGGGGACCTTAGCTGTAGGTCTGGGCTGTTTCCCTTTTGACAACGGAACTTATCTCTCGCTGTCTGACTCCCTGGCATAAGTAATTGACATTCGCAGTTTGTTAAGGTTCAGTAAGCCGTGAAGCCCCCTAGCCCATACAGTGCTCTACCTTCAATACTCTAATCCAGAGGCTAGCCCTAAAGCTATTTCGAGGAGAACCAGCTATATCCGAGTTCGATTAGAATTTCTCCGCTACCCACAGCTCATCACCGACTATTTCAACAGGCGTGTGTTCGGTCCTCCACAGCGTTTTACCGCTGCTTCAACCTGTCCATGGGTAGGTCACTCGGTTTCGGGTCTACGTCATGCAACTAAAGCGCCCTATTCAGACTCGCTTTCGCTGCGGCTTCGGTACTTAATACCTTAACCTTGCTACATAACGTAACTCGCCGGTCCGTTCTACAAAAAGTACGAGATCACACGTTAAGTCGTGCTTTCTCTGCTTGTAAGCATATGGTTTCAGATTCTATTTCACTCCCCTCCCGGGGTTCTTTTCACCTTTCCCTCACGGTACTATACACTATCGGTCACTTGGTCGTATTTAGCCTTAGGTGATGGTCCACCTTGTATTCCCACCGGACTCCTCGTGTCCTGTGGTACTCTGGAACTCTGCCGCATTCACTTTCATTTCGCTTACGAGGCTGTCACTCTCTTTGGCCAACCTTTCCAGATTGTTCAACTATAAAAGTCGAATGTTTACGCAGTTCTCAACCCCAATTTATATCGCTATAAACGGTTTGGGCTCTTTCCCTTTCGCTCGCCACTACTTAGGAAATCGAATATTTTCTTTCTTTTCCTCCGGATAATGAGATGTTTCAGTTCTCCGGGTTCCCCTCGATACACTATTTATTCGTGTAAAGATACTATGTCTTCAACATAGTGAGTTTCCTCATTCGGAAATCTACGGATCGATGCGTATTTACCGCTCCCCGTAGCTTATCGCAGTTAGTCACGTCCTTCTTCGGCGCCAAGTGCCAAGGCATCCACCTATACGCTCTTTGTAGCTTGATCGTATATCTAATTTGATTAACAAAAAATTGTCAATCATAAGATTCCTTGATTACTCTTATAATTCCTCAGTTAAAATCGCAATTACTAAAATTGTATTTGCATATTAACACTATAAATTATATTGATTATACTCTTTCATCATGTTTGATATTGATTATGCAGTTGTCAATGTCCTTGACTCGCATCAGCGAGTTTTTAATTACTGTCGCAACCGACAGCCTAAACATCATAACACAGCCATTTTTGTTTGTCAAGCATTTTTTAAAACTTTTTTCAATTTTTTTTTGTAGTTTTTTTTGACAAAAACCGTGAATGATTTCGACCTCAGACCGCACCCCGTCGGGGCCGTTTTTCGGAGGTGCTCTTTCGGGCGTTACGCACGTTCGTACGCACTCCTCGTCGATTGAGCTTGCTCATTATATATGCTTTGGAAAAAGTTGTCAAGTATTTTTCGACAAAAACTTTAAATTTTTTTCCGCCCGTTTTTTTCGTTCGTTTTTTGTACGTTTTTCGCCTGAAATACCTTGTTTTTTGCCGTTTTCAGGACTTTTGCCGCTGCTCCGTTTCTCCGTATTTTCTGCGGCGTCCCTTCTCCGTTGCAAGTATGACTGCGACGAAAACGGCGACAATCGCCACTATTAGTATACCGAAACTCATCCACACCTCCGTGGGCAGAATATTTATAATTTCGTCCTCCCACGGATTAAAAACCCAATTGGTTTTTCCGGGAAACGCAATATGATGAAACGTTTCGAAAAAGCCGTCGAAATCAATTGCCGCCCAGACGCCCACCACGCCCACGAAAGCACCGAGCCCGACGACTCCCCAGAATGCGGGAGAACGTTTTTTATACCTCAGATCCAGTTTTCCCGTTTTCACCAGCACCGTAACTGCCGCGATATACACGGCAGAAACTCCCAGCGCGATAAAATCCAGCATAAACAATTTTTTGCAGTCTTCAAAATGCGATTTACCGCTTTCGCTGAACGCCATCGAGCCCGTAGAAAACTCCTTTTTGCCCGTAATATCCGTCATATAATCCATAAGTTCGTTAAACGCAACTTTTATTTCATCGTACGTATAACCGCTTTCTTCTTCGATATCCAGCAACTTTATGTTCCAGGAATAGTACGGTCTGAAAAGTATCGGTACCGCGATTGCAAAAGTAACGATAAAAATGGCGATAAAAAACGCCAGAAAGCCTTTTACGACGTTTTTTGCAACGGTTGACTGCTTCATAGACTCACTCCTTATCACATATTGTACGATTTTTTATATTGTACGACTACTTAAAAATTTTGTCAAGAAATAATGCGTTCATCGAAACGTCCGTACAATTCCTACAATCGGCAGAGCCTAACACGTGTAAAACCGTGAAAAAAAGCGACCTTCCGGTCGCTTTTTTATTTTTGTCTGCTTTTCGTTACCGTCGTCTCTGTTTTATTTATTGTTCTTATATCTTATATATATTAACGTATATACATGTTACTCAGAGACGGCAGTCGACGCAATATAACCGCCTATTTGCAAAGCTCGGTGAGTTCTTCAAGGTATTTTTTAAAGTCTTCGGCAATAACTTCAAACGGTTTGGTCTGAGTAAGGTCAACGCCTGCGATTTTAAGTTCGCTCACGGGATCGAGCGAGCAGCCCGTTGACAGGAATTTTTTATAATCGCGAACGGCGGGTTCGCCTTCGAAAAGTATCCTTTTTGCAATATTTACCGCGCACGTGAGGCCGGTTGCATACTTGTAAACGTAAAAGCTGGTATAAAAGTGAGGTATGCGCGCCCATTCGTATCTGATAAAATCGTTGTGGGTGACCGCATCGCCGTAATACTTTTTGTTGAGAGCATAATACTCGTCTGACAAGGTCTGATAATTAAACGGTTTACCCGTCTCTACCATATTGTGCGCAATATCTTCAAATTCGGCAAACATCGACTGACGGTAGAAGGTAGTACGAATCATGTCGAGGTAGTAACTGATAAGGAATTTACGGACGTTTTCGTCCTTTTCGGTCTTTAACAGATAGTTAAGCAACAAAACTTCGTTGGTGGTACTGGCGACTTCCGCAACGAAAATAGTATAATCCGCTTTGTCAAACGGTTGATTCTTATCGGAAAACCAACTGTGTAGACTGTGCCCCAGTTCGTGAGCAATCGTGAAGACGTCGTGCGAAGTCTTCTGGTAGTTCAGCAGAACAAACGGATGTCTTCCGGGAACACCCATAGAGAACGCGCCCGAACGCTTACCTGCGTTTTCATATACGTCTATCCATCTTTCGTCGTAAGCGCGTTGCAACAAATCCTGATAATCCTTACCAAGAGGGTACAACCCCTCCTTCACCAATTTGAACGCGTCCTCAAACTCAAGGCAGATATCGGCATTTTCAAACATCGGAAAATGCAGATCGTACATATTGAGGTTTTCGAGTTTCAGCACCTTTTTGCGAAGCGCCATATAGTCATGTAACGGTTTCAAGTTGGCGTTAACCCCCGCAATAAGGTTGTCGTAAACCTTCTTGTCGACTTCTTCGTAAAACAACGCCTTCTGGCTTGCGCTGTCAAAGTGGCGCAATTTTGCGACCGTGCAATCTTTCTTAACGTTACCGGTGTACAAGCCCGTAATGGTGTTAATCATTCCCTTATAAGCGGAATACAAACTATTGAACGCCGCCTCTCTTACGTTCTGACGCTTATCGTTCAACAACGCAGAATAAGTGCCGTGGGTAATGTGTACGGGTTTGCCGTCCACTTCTATTGTGCCGAAATCCAGATCCCCGTTGTTAAGGCGGCTGAACGTCTCGCGGAAAAATCTCGTTACGTCGCTCATACCGTTGAGCATTTCTTCTTCTTTTTCAGACAGAACGTGCGCCTTGCCCGCCTTAATCCTGCGAAGAGACACGGTATAGTCGCCGAAATCGGGATCTGCCATCATGTCGTCGATCATGTCTTCGGGGAGAGCGGTAATTTCCGGTTCTACGAAAGAACTGACTTCCCCGAATACGACGTTCAATCCCATTACCTTTTCAAGAAGAGCCTGGGCGTGGGTGTTTTTAGAATCCTCTGCGTTTTTCAACGAAGCGTAACAACCCAACCTGGAAAGCGGCTTGCAGATGGCAGTCAAGAGTTTGTACCCCTCGAGAATGGTCGCTTTATCGTTAAGTCTGCCTTTATATTGCGGAACTTTTTCAATAAGTTCCTTAGCGAGATCGTATTCTTTATCAAAAGCCTTCTCGTCCACGTAAATCGCGGTCAAATCCCATGTGTATTCCACGGGAATATCTTTTCTGTTTTCAAAAGTCATAAAAATTCTCCTTTGCGCTTAAATATAACATCTTTGCCAAGAAAAATCAAGCCGAAAATCGACACATGAACCAACTTTCACTTTTTTAACACATGAAAGCAATATTATAATGTTAAACTAACAATAGTTATTGTACTTAATATAAGGCGTATTTTACCCGATACGTACGCATTATGGAGAACCATATGAAAAAAATTACGAAATTTTTTGTTTTAGTTACTTTGATTTGCCTGGTATGCTCCTGCATGCTTGTTGCCTGCAAAAAAGACAAAACTAAGGCACAGCTTACCTTCGAATACGTCGGCGCAATAGTCAGCACTTCTACCGGAAGTGCGAGTTCAAACAAATTTAACGTAAACACCGGCGAACAGATCAAACTTATTTCCCCCACCAAAACGCTGAAAGACATCGACGACGGGAAGGAAAAATTTGCAGGCTGGCGTTACGGCGACAAAATTTTCGCCGCAGGTGAAAGCATAGTCGTCGGAGAAACCAACATAACGATGACGGCGGTATGGAAAAAAGCCTACTCCTTGAGTTTTGTAGACGACGCGCAAAAAGCGTCCTCCCTCCCATCCTCCGACTATTGCTACGAGGGTGAAACGGTAAGACTTTCTTCCTGTACCACCCAAGACGAGGACTTCAACTTCGGCGGTTGGGAATACGACGGCGATCTCTATACGAGTACTTTCGTCATGCCCGGCAAAGCCGCCGCTTTAAAGGCGTTCTGGACGGACAGATACACGGTGACCTTCCTGGGCAGCGAAAACGGAGACTCCGCGGTAAGCGGCAGTATGTCGGTAAGGCGCGCCGAAAAGAACAATTACGTCATTCTTCCCGAATGCGGTTTTACCTTAGCTGGTTACGATTTCGTTGAATGGAAAGACGTAAAAACGGGAGAAACCTACTCTGTCGGAGACAGATACGAAGTAACCGGCAATGTTGCTTTCGCCGCCGTGTGGGAAAAATCAAAAACCACCGAAGACGAATACTTCTCCTACACTCTCCTGTCCGACGGCACGTATTCTATCGCAAAAGCACCCGAAAAAGATTTGCCGAGCGCGTCGTTGGTTCTTCCGAGTACCTACAACGCCCAACCGATAACGGTCGTTGCCGACGGCGGTTTTGCGCGTTGTGGCATTACCTCGGTGGTTATCCCTGAAAGCGTAGTGGAAATCAAAGCCAACGCCTTTAACGGTTGCACTGCTTTGACAATGGTAAAATTTGACGGCGAAAGCAGACTGACCGCTATCGCCGATCTCGCTTTCGACTCTTGCGTCAATCTTAAATCCGTTTATTCCGACGAACTGAAAGAAGGCTATTTGATATTGCCGGACAGAGTCTTGTCTATAGGTAACTTTGCTTTCAGAGGTTGCGCTTTCTCATACGTCAATCTTAACTCCGGGCTGGAAGACGTCGGCTACGGCGTGTTTTCCAAAACTTCTAAACTCACCTATTTCGATGCGACCGTTAACTCTTACTTCAGCGGCGGAGAATTTCTTGTAAAAAAAGCCAACAACACGGTGTACGCTTATGCTCTCGGCAGTAAAAACACCGAAATATCCGTAAACTGGAATATCGCACAATATACTTTCGCTTACGCAACCAACCTTAAAAAAGTTACGTTGGAAGCTAACGTCGCAAACGTCGGTGGAAACGCTTTTGAGGGTTGTACGGGACTGAACGAAGTAAATACCGTCGCAGCCGTCAATCTGACTGCCCTCGGCGCAAGCGCCTTCAGCGGTTGCAGCGGTCTGACGGAATTTTATATCGGCGAAAAGGTCGAAAAACTCACGGTCAACGCTTTCAGCGGGTGCTCTTTGCTGGCAGAATTTAAGGTCAGCGAAAATAACCCGTCTTTTACCGCATACAACGGCAGCATTTACAGCAAGGATATGACCTCGTTTATTCTGGTTGCGCCCGCATTCAGCGGAGAATTCACCTTAAACAGACTGACGACGACTATCGGCGAAAACGCGTTTTCTTACAGCAAAGTAACGAAGATGACCGTTCAACCCGGCAATGCCGACGGCGTCACCATCTGCAACAAAGCGTTTTACGGCTGTTTTTATCTAACCTCTTTTGAGTTCTGGAACAAAGTCTGCGCTATCGGCGAAGACGCCTTCGGTTCATGCATTGCGCTGGAAAGCGTAACGTTTGGCGAAAAACTTACGTCGGTCGGTCAACGAGCTTTCCTCGGTTGCGCGGCGTTGACTACTCTCAATATCGAAGATACCTGCCCTCTTACCGCTATTTCCCGCTACGCTTTTTCGAGAACGGGGCTGACAACCTTTAAAGCCAACGGTTCGGTCGTCACCCTGGACGAAAACTCTTTTGCAGGGTGCGACAAACTTACTTCAATCGCTTTAAACGGCGTTAAGACCATCAAGGCTTTCGCTTTCGACGACTGCACCGCCGTTACTTCCGTCAATATCCCCGCATCGGTGGAAACGATAGAGTACGGAGCGTTTAACAACTGCGATAAGTTGACCAAGTACTACGTCGCCGAGGGTAACGCATATTTCTCAACCGACGACGACGGCAGTCTGTACGATGCCGAAAAAACCGTTCTTATCTGCGCACACAGACTCGCAACCGCAAAATTCGTCATACCCGCTTCCGTCACTACTATTGCGCCCTACGCTTTTTATCAACTCACGGGCTTAAAAGCAATAGACGCGTCCGATACCGCTCTCACCACCGTCGGCGAATACGCATTCGAAGGCTCTTCCGTAACGTCTTTCGACTCCACCAATACCAACCTCACGACGATAGGAAGAAAAGCGTTTTACGATTGCAAGAACCTGACAACGGTAATCCTGTCCGCAAACACTAAAACGATTTGCGAAAGCGCTTTCGGCGAATGCACGTTGCTGGCAAGCGTCACCTTCGACGGAAATCAAAAACTGACGACGGTAGAAAAAGAAGCGTTCAGAAACTGCGTGTCTCTGACTATTTATCTTAACGGCGATAACCTCCCCGTAAATATGGACGACAACGCCTTCTTTATGAACGAATCGGCACTGAACGGAAACTTGTTCAAATTTAAAATAAAGGTCGACAAAAACATGCTGGCACAGTTTAAAGCCGCATTCCCGCAATGGACCGAATACTTTACGGCAGAATAATTAAACGGACTAAAACAAAAAACCTCAACACGAGTGTTGAGGTTTTTTACTATCTTGTTTATCGTTTCTGTCTCACAAAGCGTCGATATAAGCGCACGCATTTACCGCTGCGATTGCTCCGTCGGCGGCGGCGGTGGTGAGTTGTCTGACTTTTTTCGTTCGACAATCCCCCGCTGCAAACACCCCGTCACAGTCCGTTTTACAATCCTCTTCCGCAACGATAAAACCTTTGTCGTCCAGTTTAACCAGGTCGGCAAACGCCTCGTTGGCGGGTATCTGACCTACGCAGATAAATACCGCGCGCGTGGGCAATACGAAATCCGCTCCGTCCGTCGTTTTCTTAAACGCGAGTGCCGACAATTTTCCGTCGGCGGTGACAAACTTTTGCAGACTGACGTTGTGAACAATCTCGACGTTTTCCTTGCTTTTTAAGGTCTTTACCAGCCTCGCTTCGCCGAAAAACCTGTCGAACAAAGTACACACGGTAACCTTCTTGCAATACCCGGAAAGCATTACGGCGTATTGCAAAGCCGTGTTTCCGTCGCCTATCAACGCCACTTCTTCTCCGGCATAAAAAGGACCGTCGCATGTGGCGCAATAACTGACGCCCTTGCCTATCAGTTCTTCTTCCCCGTCTACCCCGATATTACGGTGTCTGACGCCCGTGGCGATTATTACCGCCATGCCGTCATGGTCGCCGTATTCCGTTTTGACGGTAAAATTTCCTTCGCCGTTTTTGGTTACAGACAACGCCTTTTCAAGTTCTATCTCCGCGCCGAGTTCGGATATCTGGTCGTACATCATATCCGCCAGTTCTGCGCCCGAAACGGATTTGTGCGACGGAAAATTTTCCACCTTTGGACTGAACGCAATCTGACCGCCCATCGATTCGCTTTCAAGCACCAATACGCTCTTGCCGTTACGCAGGGCATACAGTGCGGCGGTCATTCCCGCAGTACCGGCGCCGACCACAATTATATCGTGAAAATCAGCCATTTAAACCCTCGATATACTTTCTTATAAGGCTCGCGTTGTCGTATCTGTCAAAACCGTTTCCGTTGGGTACGAGCAACGTGGGAGCTTTATTTACGCCGTATTTAACCGTCGTATCCTTGTTTTCCACGGCGTCTACCTGAGTATATTCTACGCCGGCTTTGTCCAGCATCTGTTTTGCCATTTTGCAGTTGGGGCAGGTGGGAGACGTAAAGAGCAACAAACCCTTTATTTCGTCCGCCTTTTGAGTTGCGCAGGAACAATCCTCTTTCAGCACCCCCGTGTGCGTCAGAACGGAATTTTCGATGTCGTAAGTCTTGCGTTCTTTAAACTCCTGCGACTTGCCGTCGTTCCAGTTCTGAACGGGACGGTAATAACCGGTGATTCTGCTGTAAACTTCCGCCTTTTTGCCGCAGGTGGGGCAGGTGAAATGTTCACCCTGAATGTAACCGTGATCCTGGCAGACGCTGTACGTCGGGCTCAGAGTATAGTAAGGCAGACGGTAGTTTTCCGCTATCTTTCTCACCAGACTTGCCGCCGCGCGCCAATCGTCCAGTTTCTGACCGAGGAAGGCGTGGAAGACGGTTCCGCTGGTGTACAAAGTCTGCAATTCGTCCTCTATGTCAAGCGCTTTAAAGATATCGTCCGTAAAGTCTACGGGCAAATGAGAACTGTTGGTGTAGTAAGGAACGTTACTCTTGCCTTCGCTTGCCGTAATGATGTCGGGATAACGCTTTTTGTCGTGTTTGGCAAGACGGTACGAAGTTGATTCCGCCGGCGTTGCCTCCAGGTTGTAAAGGTTGCCGTACATTTCCTGATAGTCGCTCAGTTTGTTTCTCATAAAGTTGAGAACGTCTTTCGTAAACTTCTGGCTTTCGGCGTGCGTGAGGTCCTTACCTATCCACTTTGCGTTCAGGCAGGCTTCGTTCATGCCGACCAGACCGATGGTGGAGAAGTGGTTGTCAAAACTGCCGAGATAGCGCTTGGTATAGGGATACAAACCTTCGTTGAGAAGTTTCGTAATAACGTCTCTCTTGACTTTAAGACTGCGCGCGGAAATGTTCATAAGTTTTTCCAGACGGGCGTAAAACTCTTTTTCACTGCTCGAAAGGTAAGCGATACGCGGCATATTGATGGTGACTACGCCGATACTTCCCGTGGACTCGCCGCTGCCGAAGAAACCGCCGCTCTTTTTGCGGAGTTCTCTCAGGTCGAGACGCAATCTGCAGCACATACTGCGGACGTCGCTGGGTTCCATATCGCTGTTGATATAGTTGGAAAAATACGGAGTACCGTACTTGGCGGTCATTTCAAACAAGAGTTTGTTGTTTTCCGTCTCCGACCAGTCAAAGTCGCGGGTGATGGAATACGTGGGGATGGGGTATTGAAAACCTCTGCCGTTAGCGTCGCCCTCTATCATAATTTCTATAAAGGCCTTGTTAACCATCGCCATTTCCTTGACGCAATCCTTGTATTTAAAGTTTTGTTCCACGCCGCCGACGATAGCGTTCAATTCCGCCAAATCGTTAGGCACCACCCAGTCCAACGTAATATTGGTAAAAGGCGCTTGCGTTCCCCAACGGCTGGGAGTATTTACGCCGTAAACGAAAGATTGAATACACTGTTTTACTTCTTTGTAAGACAGGTTATCGACCTTTACGAAAGGCGCGAGATAGGTATCGAAGGAAGAAAAAGCCTGAGCGCCCGCCCATTCGTTTTGCATTATGCCCAAAAAGTTAACCATCTGGTTGCACAGAGTGGACAAGTGGCTTGCCGGCGAACTCGTGATTTTTCCGGGGATACCGCCGAGACCTTCCTTGATAAGTTGTTTTAAGGACCAACCCGCGCAGTAACCGGTCAGCATAGACAAGTCGTGAATATGAATATCGGCGTTACGGTGAGCCTGCTCGATTTCGTCGTCGTAAACTTCGCTCAACCAGTAGTTGGCGGTAATTGCGCCGCTGTTTGACAAAATAAGTCCGCCTACGCTATAAGTGACCGTGCTGTTTTCTTTAACGCGCCAGTCCGCTATTTTTAAATAATTATTGACCGTGTCGGCGTAATCCACGATTGTGGACTTCATGTTACGCATTTTTTCGTGTTGCTTGCGGTATAAAATGTAGGATTTCGAAACCTCTACAAACCCCGACTGAATAAGCACCACTTCCACCGCGTCCTGAATGTCTTCGACGGAAATAACGCCGTTGACTATTTTAGGATTGAATTGCGACGTAACCTTTAATGCAATCGTATCCAGAATATCTTCCGTATAATTGACGTTTGTTGCCACAAACGCTTTTTCCACTGCGTTCCTTATCTTTGTCAAATCAAAATCGATAATCGTTCCGTCTCTTCTTTTAACCTTAAACATATTCTTTCTCCTATTTCCCCTATTTTTTCTTGATTAACCTTGCCGACTTGCATCCGGTAGGATAACAATACACTAAACGTAGCCGTATGTCAAGCATTTTTACACAATATTTTGTGAAATTTTTATCCTCAACCACAACATATTGTGTTTCACGGCTATTTTTGATGTTTCACGGAATATATTTTAAAAACTCCGGAATCCTACAAAAACCGTCAACATAAGATTTTAAAAGACAATAAAGAATTTACAACGAAAAGAGGATAAAAAAGTTAAAAAAAATTGCCTCAAACGGTTGCTTTTATTTTAAGTTTTTAGTATAATCTTTCTTGCAATTAAATATTCGGGCAATTAACTCAGTTGGGAGAGTGTCTTCTTGACGTGGAGAAAGTCAGGGGTTCG
>SFEB01000027.1 GCA_004558105.1 Clostridiales bacterium | reverse complement strand
TCGACTGGCAGGTCAGATTTATTATACCACAAAGGAGATTCCTTTTCATCGGTTAACCTTTACTGAACCACGCGACTATCGCGTGGTTTTCTTTATACAGTAAAAAAAACCTCGAAAACTTTCGAGGTTTTTATTTTCGTTTTAAGCGTCTGCAACGCCGTCTGTTCCGACAACGTCGTCTGCTTTTAAATCGTCGTCGCCGAAAAGTTCATTCTCCTTTTGCTCGTATTCTTCTTTGGTGATAATACCTTTCTTTTTTAATTTTTCATATCCGATAAGCAATGCTATTTTTTCTTTTTGTTGTGGGTTTTCATTTATAGCATTTTTAACAATTAACATCGCATTTTTAACGCAAAACAAACATGGCGGAATCGTTATACTTAACAGCACACCGACGGATAGCGCCGAACAATACATCACAGGAGTCTGGACTTCTGTTTTTGCGCCTGCAGTCCAAAAATAAATACTGAACGCAACAAACAGCAAACTTGACACAACCGTGGAAATTACAATAAATTTTTTGGGAATATGGTTTTTTCCCACTAAGACAATAACTAAACTTACGGCAAAATAGATACAACAAGCCACCAAATACGCTATCGTTATAGGCGATTTCATATATCAACACTCTCCTACTATCTCTACATTCTACATAATAACATAAACTTTATTAATTAACAACCTTTAAATAAATATATTTTGTGTTCATCACAGAATTTTACGTTCTGCCGGAAAGTCAAACTCAAACAGCCTTAAAAACGTCGACTACTTCAGAATATTTTTTAAAAACTGTCCCGTATAACTGTCGGGGCAAGCCGCAACCTCTTCGGGAGTGCCGCTGACAACGACGTTGCCGCCCTTGTCGCCACCCTCGGGACCGAGGTCGATAATATTATCGGCAACTTTAATGACGTCGAGATTGTGTTCTATCACCACCACCGTGTTGCCCTTTGCAACCAAAGTTTGCAGTATCTGAACGAGTTTTTCCACGTCAGCGGTCGCAAGTCCCGTTGTAGGTTCGTCCAAAAGATAAATCGTATTACCCGTATTACGTTTACTCAGTTCCGTACTGAGTTTTACGCGCTGCGCCTCGCCGCCCGAAAGACTGGTTGCCGACTGACCGAGCTTGACGTATCCCAGCCCGACGTCGTACAAGGTCTGAAGTTTATTTTTTATCGGCGTAAGGTTTTCGAAAAATCTGAGAGCCTCTTCCACACGCATGTCTAAAACTTCCGCAATGTTTTTGCCCTTATACTTTACCTGCAACGTTTCGCGGTTGTAGCGCGCGCCGTGGCAGACTTCGCAAGGTACGTAAACGTCGGGAAGGAAGTTCATTTCTATCTTTAATATGCCGTCGCCGTTGCAGTTTTCGCATCTGCCGCCGCTGACGTTAAAACTGAATCGTCCCGCCGTGTATCCGCGTTCTTTGGCGTCGGGCGTGGAAGCAAAAAGTTTGCGGATATGATCGAACATACCGGTGTACGTGGCAGGGTTGCTCCGAGGAGTGCGACCTATCGGCGACTGGTCTATCACTATGGCGTTGTCAAAATACTCGCTGCCCGTAATCTCTCTACAATCCGCTTTTTGATAGTGAGCGCGGTTAAGTTTATTAAGAAGGTACGGTGCGAGAATTTCGTTAACGAGGCTGCTCTTACCGCTACCCGACACCCCCGTGACGACAGTAAACAAGCCTACGGGGATTTCTACGTCGATATTTTTCAGATTGTTTTTGGTCGCACCGAAGATTTTTATACTTCTGCCGTCGCCCTGCCGTCTTTCGAAGGGCACGGGTATAAACTTTTTACCGCTCAGGTACTGACCTGTGACGGATTTTTCGCAATTCATTATATCCTGAGGAGTGCCGCAAACGACGACTTCTCCGCCATGAACGCCTGCGCCTGGACCGATGTCGACGACGTAATCCGCCGCCCGTATGGTATCCTCGTCATGTTCTACGACGATAACCGTGTTGCCCAGATCGCGCAAGCCGCACAGCGTATCTATCAGTTTTTGATTGTCGCGCTGGTGCAATCCTATGCTCGGCTCGTCTAAAATATACAATACGCCCGTAAGTCCGCTGCCTATCTGAGTGGCAAGCCGTATACGTTGCGCTTCACCGCCGGAAAGAGTCCCTGCTCCGCGGTTTAAGGTAAGATAGTCCAGGCCTACGTTACACAAAAAGTTGAGACGGGCTTTGATTTCTTTCAGCAGAACGTTTGCTATCGTCAATTGCGTTTCCGTCAGTTTTAAATCGTTGAAAAATTCCAACATTTTGTCCATCGAAAGTTCGCAAATTTCCCAAATATTCTTTCCGCCGACCTTGACCGACAAAACTTCTTTCTTCAACCTTTTTCCGTGGCAGGTCGGACAAGGCATCGTAACGACGTACTTTTCATACTCACGTCTTACCATGTCGCTTGACGTCTCGGCGTAACGACGCTCGAGCGTGGGAATTATTCCGTCCCACTTCGCCATGTAGTATCCTGCGGACGAGCTTCCCTCGTAATCAAAACGTATACGCTCGCCCTTGCTGCCGTACATTATCACGTCGTAATCTTTTTTAGACAGTTCGCACACCGGCACGTCGCGCGAAAAACCGTAATGACGGGCAAGCGAATCCAAATAAAAATCCATTCGTGACCCGATTTCAAAATTAAACCCCATAAGACGGATTGCGCCCTCGTTAAGGCTCTTGGTCTTATCGGGAATGATTAAGTTTTCGTCAAAACGATTTTTAAAACCAAGCCCCAGACAATCGGGACATGCTCCGAAAGGGCTGTTAAAACTGAACATTCTCGGTTCTAACTCTTCTATCGTAATACCGCAGTCGGGGCAGGCGTATTTGGTGGAAAAAAGTATTTCCTCACTACCCGTGTCGGCTATAACGAGTCCGTCGGCAAGTTTTATCGCCGTTTCCAGACTGTCGTAAAGGCGTTGTTGAATATTGTCCTTGATAACGATACGGTCGACGACGACGGAAATATTGTGTTTAATCTGTTTGTCCAGAACAATATCTTCGTCCAACGTTCGGTTCTCGCCGTCTACGCGGACGCGGACGAAACCTTGCTTTTTATAACTTTCAAACTGCGCCCTGTATTCGCCCTTTCGGCTACGGACGACGGGAGCCAGAATCTGAACTTTTGCACCGTCGCCGAGCGCAGTTATTCTGTCTGCAATCTGGTCAACGGTCTGACGCGTTATCTCTTTACCGCAATTAGGACAATACGGCGTGCCGATACGGGCGTACAGCAAACGGACGTAATCGTATATTTCCGTGACCGTGCCGACGGTACTGCGCGGATTGTTACTTGTAGACTTCTGGTCGATGGATATGGCGGGCGAAAGTCCTTCTATTGACTCGACGTCCGGCTTGTCCATTTGCCCCAAAAACTGACGGGCGTAGGCAGAAAGACTTTCGACGTATCTGCGCTGTCCTTCGGCAAAAATCGTGTCGAATGCAAGACTGCTTTTTCCGCTACCCGAAATACCCGTAAACAAAACAAGTTTGTCACGGGGAATAGTGAGGGAAACTCCCTTGAGATTATTTTCTCTTGCGTTTTTTATTATAATATCTTTCATTGTCGTTTTTAAGTTTAATCGGGCACTTTTTATTCTATTCCTGCCTGTTTTTACCGTTTTTGCCCTTATTCTTTTTTTGTTTTGCCTCTTCCAACCGTTTAATCTTGTTGGATATCTGCGCCGACTGCTCGCGCAAAACAATGGCGCGCTCAAAGTCGAGATTGCCTGCCGCGATTTTCATTGCGGAAGTCACTTTGGACAATTGTTCTTTCAAATCGGCAAGCGTCGCACTGTCAGAGGCTTTTTGACTGATGACCAGAGTGTTTTTCGTCTCGTGGACTATCGTTTTGGGCACGATGCCGTTGGCTTTGTTGAAGTCGTCCTGAATCTTGCGACGGCGATTTGTTTCGTCAATGGCACGACGCATACTCCCCGTTATCGTGTCTGCGTACATGATTACCCGACCTTTGGCGTTCCTCGCCGCCCTGCCTATGGTCTGTATCAGACTGGATTCGCTGCGCAAAAACCCTTCTTTATCGGCGTCAAGTATTGCAACCAACTCAACCTGAGGAATATCCAATCCTTCGCGCAGTAAGTTAATACCTACAAGCACGTCGAAATCACCGTTTTTGAGGGCGTTGACTATTTCCACACGCTCCAGAGTATCGATGTCGCTGTGCATATAACGCACTCGTACTCCTCGCTGAGCAAGGTATTCCGTAAGCGACTCAGCCATACGCTTTGTGAGAGTAGTAATAAGCACCCTTCCGTTGTCGGCGGTAACCTCGTTTATTTCACCGAGAAGATCGTCTATCTGTCCGTCGATTTTACGTACGATAACTTCGGGGTCCAACAGTCCGGTAGGACGAATAACCTGTTCTACCACTTGTCCTGCCTGACCGAGTTCGTACTCGTCGGGCGTGGCGGAAACGCAAATCATCTGCCCCACACGAGCGTCGAATTCTTCAAACTTTAAAGGACGATTGTCGTAAGCCGATTTAAGCCTGAAACCGTACCCTACAAGATTGTCTTTGCGTGCCCTGTCGCCGTTGTACATACCCCGTACTTGCGGCAAGGTTATATGGCTTTCGTCGATAAAAGTCAAAAAATCATCGGGAAAATAATCCAACAGAGTGTACGGCGGTTGACCGACTTCTCGCCCGTCAAAATAGCGCGAATAGTTTTCTATGCCGTTGGTATAACCCATTTCTTTAAGCATTTCCAAATCGTAATTGACGCGTTGGTTGAGTCTGTACGCCTCAACTCCTTTACCTTGCGCCTCAAAATCTGCAACTTCTTTTTCTTTATCCGCCGCGATATGGGCAAGGCAACTTTCCATCGTTCCGCCCGAGACGATGTAGTGAGTAGCGGGAAAAACGAAACAATGCAACAAGGTGCAGATGGTTCTGCCCGACACCGGATCGTTTTCCGTAATACGATCCACTTCGTCGCCGAAAAACTCTATGCGTATGGTCTTGTCCGAACTGTCCGAAGGAAAAACGTCGATAACGTCGCCGCGTACTCTGAAAGTACCGCGTTTAAAGTCGATATCGGCTCGCTTATACTGCATATCGACGAGTTTTGCAATGACCTCTTCTCTCGTAATTTGGTCACCCGGACGCAAAGAAAGGCTCATTTTGTAGTATTCGCCTGGCGCACCCAAGCCGTATATACAACTTACGGAAGCAACGACTATCGTATCTCGCCGTTCAAAAAGGCTGCAAGTAGCGGAATGGCGGAGTTTATCTATTTCGTCGTTGATTGAAAGTTCTTTTTCGATATAAAGGTCACGACTGGGAATGTAACTTTCGGGCATATAGTAATCGTAATAACTCACGAAAAACTCTACCCGATTTTCCGGGAAAAACTCTCTGAACTCGTTGCACAACTGAGCCGCCAGCGTTTTATTGTGACTGATAATAAGAGCGGGACGGTTGGTTGCGGCTATCACGTTTGCCATCGTAAAGGTTTTGCCGCTGCCGGTTACGCCGCGCAAAACCTGAGTGCGCAAACCGTTGTTGACGCCCTCAACTAGTTTTTCTATTGCCTGCGGCTGATCGCCGCAAGGTTTGTAGCCGGAAACTAATTTAAAATCCATTTTTTTCGTTTGTTTTTTTTCGCCGTATTTACTGTTTTTGGTTAAGATTGTAAACGATATTGAGTCCTTCCAGAGACAGCCCCCTGTCAACCACGTCAAAAAACTTTTTGCCGTCAAAATCCAGAAGTTGACTTAATCCGCCCGTCGCTACGACTTTGCAGTCGGGATCGCCGAGTTCTTTCTTTAACTTTTCAACAATATACTCCACCTGCCCGGTCATACCGTAGATAACGCCGCTCTGAATGGCTCTTATCGTATTGTTGGCAAGTACGGAAGCGGGACGATATAACTCTACCTCCGGCAAACATGCCGTAGAAGACGCCAGCCCCTTTATTCCCGTCTTTATGCCGACGGTAATACAACCGCCAAGAAACTCGTTTTTACGGTTAACGACGTTAAAAGTCGTTGCAGTACCGAAATCGATGAGAATAAATGGTGCACCGTACTTTTTACTTGCGGCAACGCAATTGACGATACGGTCGGTGCCGAGCTCGCGCGGATTTTCGTACTTTATATTTAATCCGGTCTTCACACCCGGTCCCACGATGAGCGGCGTAAAACCGAAGTAGTACTGCAACATGTGAGTTATCGTATAATTGAGTTGAGGAATAACGCTGCTGATAATACCGCCGTTAATCTGACTAAGCTCGATTTGTTCCGAACGGATAAGCTGTTTGATAATACTTCCGTGTTCGTCGCTGGTACGAGTAACGTCGGTGGAAATACGCCAGCTGTATCTGAGTCGGTCGCCCTCGAAAAGTCCTAATTTGATATTGGTATTACCGATATCCACTGCAATAATCATAAATCTCTCCGTTTAATTAACTTTGCGAAACACTTGTTTTTTCAGCCTCTCTGGCACGTTTCATATTGTCGCCGTCAACGCCGAGTTTCAATCCGCGCCTTACTCCCATTACTACGAACGGAACGAGAACGAGGCTTATCAGGTATTCCGGAATAATATTGGTAAACATAACCGCTTTTATCGTAAGAATCAAGGCAGAATACTCTTCGCCGACTATGCTCTTGCCTATATTCAACGCAGACAAAAACAGTACCGTATTAAGCACCAGACCGACGAAAACGGCGACAACCATTGCCATATGCTGACACTTGGGAGACTTTTTGTCCTGCAAAAGCATCAACATGAGTTTATATACGGCAAAAGCCACTATTCCTACAAAACAACGCGGCAAAACGTAAATCACGATACTTCCTACACCAAACGTAACGAAGGTTGCCTCACCGAAGACAAAAGCCTTTAAAAAACTTGCAAGGCCAAAAAATACGCCCGTCAAAAATCCGAACAGCCATTCGTCAAAAACAAAACAAAGGCTGAAGGTGACGAGCAAAACCACAGCCGCCATTGATACGGGCAAAGCCAGACTGATAAGCTTATCCAGCATCATTGCCAAAAAGATGACGGCAAAACCGATTGCGCAAATTGCGATTCTGAAAGTTTTTTTGCTAAAATCCATGAGTTTCTCCTACACGCCAAAACTGGTCGCGTGGCGTTTTTGTAAAACGTTCCCAAATAAGTAGTACCGTTTGCAGGTGCAATACGGCCTGTCAGTTATTTTAACACAATACCGTGTATTTGTTAACCGTTTTTTAAAAAAATATGTTTTTGAATTGTTCCGGCGTCACACCTGCGGCTGACAAAACGTAAAATAAAGTAGACGGTTTCGTCAATATATCTACGGAGGTAAAAAATGTTTAGCAATATGTTTGGCTCGCCCGAAGAAAATCAAGGCAACGGTTGTGGCTGCCCCAATATTTGCGGTTGCAACTGCACCTGGATATTTTTGATTATTTTGTTTTTGTGCTGCTGCTGCGGCGGAAAAGCCAAGAACTTTAATCTCAACATAAACCCGTGCTGCCTTATCCTTGCATTGGCTTTGTTGGTATGTTGCGGCGGTATTTCATTCCGTCCATGCCCCAAACCTAATCATTAAAGGTACTTAAGCGAAAAAACGCACCCATACGGGTGCGTTTTTTTACATTACGGTATAACCGAGTTTGTCCTCTATTATCTTTAATATCTCCACTTCTTCACCCGTGTCGGCTGAAATATATATTAAAAACTTTTCATCACCGTTTTTAACTCGGATTTCGTAACACACTCTTTCATTTTCCCCGTCGGGAACGATACAAAGTTCGGTACGCTCCGTCTCCAGGTCTTTCGCTATACGTCCACGTGCCTCGTCGGCGGAAAGCGACGGAACGTAAATGTCACGTTGTCTGTGATTTGACAAATATGCAAACGCGTCCACACCTACAACGGCGCAGTCGTCTGCGTCAAATACCATTTTTACCATGTCCGGATATACGTTAAGTCCGTTTTGACGGCATATAAGATTGACGTAAACTCTGCCTTCTATCGGTTCCGATACCCACATCGGCGTGACGTCGTAACCGAGGATTTCCGCTACACGTACGGCGGTCTGACAACATTCGTTCTCCAATTCCTGACCTTTAAGTTCCGTTTTGTCCGATTCGTCCGTCAACTTTACGGAAGAAACCCGGACGTCGTCAAAGTTTTCGCCGTTTTTAACCAACTCTACTACCGTGCCGTCGGTTGCCGTCGTTACGGTATAGTTTTTGCCGTCCACGGTAACGTCAAAATAATATACGCATCCTTTATTTTTTGCTTCCGACTTGTATTCCACGGAAGAAACTTCGCCGAGTTCCGACAAAGCGGTTTTCAACTTTTCCGTTGCGTCGGCATGTGACAAAACCTTACGTTCTATGGTTTTTTTCGTAACGCTGTCGCTGAATGGTCCGTCGTAGACCAGTTGAGGATAATCAAAAGTCGTTTCGTCGATATCTTCGAGTTCTATACTGAAATACCCGTCTTTATCCACGGTCTGCAACTTTGTCTCGTCTTGACTGACCACTACCCCGTCTATGGCTGTTTTTAATTTTTTACCCACCATTCTGAGATTCTTCAGACTATCCTTCTGCTCATCGGTCAGTCTGCCGTTATCGACGACGTAACGGGCGAGCGAAGTACAATAGTCGCCGAGTTGGTTGAAATACTTTGCCGCACCGTTTGCAACCTCCTGCGAAACTGGCAGAACCGAAACGTCCGTTACGGCGGCGGAAGCAATACCGTCGGTGTCGGTTAAAGTTTTACTGATAAAAGTCACGTCGCTTGCAACCAGAAGTTTACCTATATTTGTATCGGCGTTTTCCAGACCGTCGGAAAGTCTGAAAAGGCTTTCACGATAGACGTTTAACGTCTGCGTTTTGTAATAGTCGTCGTTTGTAACTTTTACCTTATTTACCATGTTCATGCCGTAAAAAAAGAAACCGCACGTGGCAATCGCCAACACCGAAACAATACCGAAAAACCATGCCCAAATCGTGCTTTGGCGACAAGCGCTCGTAGTGTACTTATTATTCTCATTTCCGAAATTATATTGCATGTTTACCTCCTAAGTGCAAAAGATATGGTTACCTATCGTCACAACGACGGGACGAGACCTTATCCATGCGTTGGTCGCCGTTTTCGGATTGTAATAATAAATGGAGCCGTAAGTCGGATCCCAGCCGTTCAACGCGTCCTGAGCGGCACGAGTGCACTCGTCGTTGGTTCCCATATTGATTTGCCCGTCCGAAACGCAGGTAAACGCGCCCGTCTGATAAATTACGCCGCTTATCGTATTGGGAAAACTGCTTGACTTGACGCGGTTTAAAACCACTGCCGCTATGGCAACTTTGCCGGTGTAACTCTCGCCTCTCGCCTCGCCGTATACGCAACATGACAACAAATACAGGTTGCTGTTGCTCGTGGAAGAAGTCGAAGAAGTGCTCGTCGAACCCGATAAAGTTATTCCTAACGCAGCGGCAGTTTTAGAACCCACTATTCCGTCCGCCGTCAGACCGTTAGTGCGTTGAAAATACTTGACCGCAGCCACCGTTTTGCTTCCGTATATTCCGTCCACCGTTCCCGTGTAGTATCCCCAGTTTTTAAGCTTTTGCTGAACGGTTTTTACCAAAGAACCCGTACTGCCTTGCTTTAAAACGGCGGCTTGAACCATCGGCGCAAAACCGAGAGAAACCGCCAGGGTTAAAACGAGTAGTAACGAAAATAATGTTATACCTTTTTTAACGTTCATTTTTCCTCCTAAAAAAACTTTTGCATTTAGCGTGTCGAATTAAAGAGAAATTATTCTTTTAGGGAAAAATTATCGTTATTCACTTATTTTTGTTAAAAAAGTCCCGGATTATTTCTTTCAATTTAGATACGAAAACCACCTTTTTGCCGTCTGTTACTTCGCCGACAAAGCACAGCGGCGGATAAACCACGCACCACCAATTATCCCCTTCCGCAGCGCCCAAGTTGACTATTAACGCCGTATACTCGCCGGTTGGGAGCGTCAACTCGTCGTATTGACGCGTCGGAAAGGTTTCTTTCTTTATTTCGGCAGTTGCGCCGTAATAAAAACCGTTGTTTTCCAGAACGGTTTTCGCAACGTCGGACAACTCGGACAAATGAGAGCGGACTATCGCTATCGCTTTTTCTCTGTCCGTTGCGCCTACGAGTAACGGAACGAGATAATCCACTACGGCAGATTTAACCATATATTTGACCGTCTGGTCTTCGTCTCCGTTGCTGTTGGCTCTGATATGTATTCTCAACACTTGGTCGGCAATACCTACGTCGCAGTCGGCTTTTTCGTTAAACGCACCGACTGCCAGAGAAATACAAACGATAAAAAGAATTGCAAATAAAACTATTTTTTTCATAAAAAAACCTCTGCAATGAGTTTTGCCTCTTTGCAAAGGTATATTAAAACTTTTTTATCAACTTTTGTCGGTTTTTAGTTTTTTATGTCCGTTTCTACAGTTTCGACTCCGTTGGCAACTCCCTTGCAGACGTACGCCTTAACGCCCTTTGCCGTCAGCAAATTGAAAATTCTTTCGGACTCAAGGACGTTTTCCGTCAGCCAGAATACGCCGCCTCCGCTACCCGACAATATCGGCGCGATACCGACGATTTTTTCACAATCACAGATAAATTTTTCCTGTCGTGGATAAACAGCCAGACACGGTAACGTCAAATCGTTTTTTATCGCAGCCGCAATTCTTTTTATATCGCCGTTTTTCAAACCCTCTTTCACCGACGATACGTCGTCCCGAGTTTTTTGCGCCACGCTGTCGAAAGCCGCAAACACTTTTGCCGTCGAACAGCTTTCGCCGACGGCGAGAACAAGGTTAAAGTCGGTATCGACAGACAGCTTCTTTACCTTTTCACCCCGTCCTAGAACCTCTACGCAACCGCCTGACGTCATCGCCGCAACGTCGCTGCCGCATTTTGCCGCAACGGCAAGCATCCTTTCGGAATTTATATCAATTCCGAAATACTTTGCCAGCGCAAACAGAACCCCAGCCGCGTCGGCGGAAGATCCCCCGAAACCTGCGGCAACGGGAATATTTTTCGTTATCTTCACGCTGACCGATTTGTCCGAATGATTAAATTCCGTCAGAAAGTTTCTTACCGCCGCATAAGCCGTGTTTTTTTCCTGTCTGACAAAATCACAACCCTCGACCGTTATTTCTGCCGTTTTTTCGTTCGCGTCTTTAACCTCAACGTCCACCAAATCGAATAAATCGACGCTTAAAACTACCGAATGAACGTCATGATATCCGTCCGTGCGTGCGTTGCCGACAAAAAGACCGAGATTGACTTTTGCAAATGCTTTTACCAACATATTTTTATTGTACCATGTATTGCAAAAAAAATAAAGAAAAAACGCCCCTTTTATAGTAAAAGAGGCGTCTGATTGACATTTTTTAAGCCTGCAAGGTATGATAAATCAACAACTTCTGATCTCTGTCCAACGGATCGGTCAACTCCGGATTAAGTTGCAATATATCCTCAACGCTCATCTTTAAACTTTTTGCAACTTCCCAGAGATTATCGCCTTTGAATGCGAGACAAACTTCTATCGCTCCTCTGTCGGCGTTTTCAGCCTCGCCGATATCAACCGAAGACACAAATGCGGACGAACGGGTGCTTGTTAACCTTACGGAAAAAACGAGTTCGGCTTTTACGGTCGCCTCGCCTCCGTCCAAAGTTGCGTCCATCATGCGTATTGCCGCATTAACGTATACCCCGTCTCCAACGTTTGCGGCGTCGCAAGTCAAAACAGTATTAAAAGGAACGTCTGTTTTTTCGCTCTTGACCTTATCGTCGACGGTATAGATAACGTTTCCGCTCACGACTCCGCTTACGTCTACGCCGCCTTCAACCGTCATGGCGTTTACAACGGAAACGTTGCCGCCGAAAAATCCGCTGAGTACCGCGTTTGACGGGATAGCGGTGACGATTTTTTCTTCTACAGCAGAGTTTAAGGCGCACATGTGCTTGATTACCGTACTTTCCGCAGTCGAAGCGGCGACGTTTGTCGCATTAGTCGGGCTAAAGCAGTCAACTACTACTTCGCGTTCCGTCTCTTCAACTATAATACCGCGTAAAACGATAAGAGATTCTGCCATAAACACGCTTTCCTGTGCGTTCTCTTCAACGTCCATATGAATTTTAGTTGCACGAACGTCGGCAAAAACAAACGGCATTCCGTCCGCTTCTACGGCTATTTCTTGCGTAAACTCGTAGGTAAAATAGGCGTTTTGCGGTATCTGAGACTCGGCAGTAAGGTACGAAAGATTTAAAACACACTCACCCGTTACCGTTAAAACCTTATCTTTTACCTCCGCTGAATCGATAACCGCAAAACTTTGAGAGGACAACACGCGCGCAACGTCCGCTTTAACTTCCAATTCCGCACCGGCAGAAAAAACTTCGTCAACCCGTGCGGTTACCGTACCGACCGGAATTTTATTTCTCTTGCATATTACCCCGTCCCCGTTAAAAAGCGGATAGTTTACCTGACTCACCGCCAAAAAATCGGTAGCGATAACAGCGTTAACGGATACTTCGGCGCCGTCTACTTCCGTAGAAAAATCCAAAATATCGCACCGTGGCAACACTGCGCTGTTTTCCGTTATCGCAGCAGCGAAAAATTCGTCGGAAAAATCGGCGGTATAACTCATTCCTCCGACTCCGCCGTTTTGTTCTTCCACCAGAAGTTTTGCCGTTATTTTTCCCGAATACGACACCTTGCCGTCTGCCGCCTGAAAAGTGTTGACGACGGGTGAAAGCTCCTGAACCAAAACGCTTTCGACGTTATCCTCTTTACAAAACGCTTTAAACTTGACCGCCGTTTGCTTTTGCCCCAACGATACCAATTTATCGGCATTGAGACCGGCTTGATTTAACTCTGACATACGCTATCCTCCTAGTACACAACATTATATTTGCGTTAAAAGGAGTTTAGAACTATTTGCCGCTCTTTGGTAAAAACGCTACGTCTCCGCACAACAAATCGGTATAACTGCAACTTATTCGGTCAAAAATCTCGTTATATACCGTTATTACAAACACGTTGTTGTAAAATTCACTGATTTTTCCGTCAAAATAAACTATTTTATTCCGTCCTTTATTGTACCGTATTTTAAGCTCCTTGCCCATAAGGCTTTCAACCTTCTTTTTTGCAAGGTCAACGTCCATCGTTTTTTTTCGCATTTCTACCTCCGGAAGGGTATTTTTTATCGGTATTATTGCCAAAAAACGGAATTACTAAACTTTCAGAAGGTTTGAAACACAAAAAACCCCGAAAAAGCAATTCTCAAACGAAGTGCTTTTTCGGGGCTACCGCAAATTCCCCTCCTTTACTTAGCGGTAAAACGCCTGTCTGCCTTTCCCCGAACGGCTACAAGACGTCCTTCGTGGTTAAAAAAGCCCAGGTGTACATGGTTACCCATGAATAGTAAAAACTCTTAAGCGCCCTCTAACAGCATTTTATCGGCTAAAAGCGCAATAAATTCACCGTTGGT